>JBILLV010000474.1:0-5581 GCA_044375895.1 Polyangiales bacterium
CTGGGCCAGCGGGGTGTTGATCCCGTGGGCGACGCTGGCCGCGAGGGAGCCCAGCGCCGCGCTCCGCTCGGTGGCGACAAACTCGTGGACGAGGCGGCGCCGGTCGGTGAGGTCGCGGGCGACGAGGAGGAAGGCCCCGCTGGCTGCGTCGAGCACCGTGAACGACGTGTCGAGCTCGACCAGCACCCCGTCGCGCCGCACGAAGCGAAGGGCGCCCGCGGAGGGTGCGCCCTGGAGCGAGTCGCGCATACGCCGGGAGGCGACGACGACGTCCTGCGCGTAGAGCATCGGGAGGAGGTCGTTGCCGACGAGCTCGGCGGCCTGACCGGAGCCGAGCATCGTCGCGAGGGGGCCGTTGACGTGGAGCCACGCGCCGCCGCGCAGCACGCCCATCCCCTCGTGGGAGGCGTCGACGATGGCGCTCACCATGCGCAGGTCGAGGATGCCCGGCGACTGCGCGCGGAAGGGGCCGGTCTGGTCGGGCGGGTGGGAGGTGCGCGGGCGCGCGTCGTCGGAGGATGACATCAGGAAACGACCTCCCTCAGGAGCATGTTCGCGCTGACCATGGATCCGCCCGCCTTCGGTGCGGGACCGTACCGCAGCGCGCCTCGAATTGCTAGCGGATCTCAGGGTGCGGCGGGCGCCTTGCGCTTCGGCGCGACGGCGTACGCGCAGAAGGCGACGCCGAGCCAGCCCAGGAGGTCGCCGAGGTGGCGGTAGGGCGTGGTGCGGTGGCGGAGGTGCACGGTGCCGACGACGTTCTCCCGGCGGAAGGTGCCGCTCTGGGCGACGACGCGGCCGGCGGCGTCGATGATCGACGAGACGCCGGAGTTGGCCGAGCGGACGAGGTCGCGGCGCTGCTCGATGGCGCGAAACTTCGAGAGGGCGTTGTGGATCCAGGGCTCGGCGGTGTCGCCGAACCACGCGTCGTTGAGGATCACCGCGAGGAGGTCGGCGTTGGCCTGGCGCTGGAAGTCGCGCACGAAGCGGGGGAGGATGTCTTCGTAGCAGATGAGCGGAGCCACCGTGCCGCCCGGGATGGGGAGCGACACGAGGCGCGAGCCGCGGGTGAAGTGGCCGCTGTTGCGGGAGATCTCGTAGAGCTGCGGGAAGGTCTCGCCGAGGGGGATGTACTCGCCGAAGGCCAGCAGGTAGACCTTGTCGTAGTTGCCGCGGATCGCCCCCGTGGCGTCGGTCATGAAGGCCGTGTTGTAGAGCAGCGGGTTGCGCTCGTCGCCGCGCACGGAGAGGGCGCCGAAGAGGACTGGGGTGCGGAGGTCCCACGGGGGGATGTAGTCGCGGATGTTGCGGACGTCCTCGGGGATGCGAAACGAGATGGCGCTCTCCGACCACACGAGGAGGTCGACGCCCTGACGCTCGAGCTCGCGCGAGGCTTCGAGGTGGCGCTCGAGCGCGAGCATCGGGTCGGTGCGCTTCTGCATCAGCCCGAGGTTCTGCTGGACGACGCCGACGCGGAGGGAGCGGGCGGTGCGGGCCTCGTCGTCGACCTGGCCGATGCGCCAGTAGCCGTAGGGGATGGAGAGGAGCCAGAAGGCCAGCGGCCACACGAGGGGGCGCGCCCGGACGTGCCACGGACCCGAGCGCACCCAGGCCTCGGCGAGCGCGGCGTGGGTGAGCCCGAGGGCGGCGCCGATGAGCAGCGGCCCGCCGATGTCGGCCGTCTGGATGAGCAGGGGTGAGGTGTGGAGCGAGGCCGCGAGGTACCAGGGGAAGAGCGCGGGGATGGTCATCTCCACCGCGGCGAGCATGAGGGGAACGCTCACGAGGCGCGGGAGGCCCTTCGCGTCGGCGCGCGACACGAGCCACGCGAGGACGCCGAAGGGGAAGCCCGTGCTCAACCACAGGAGCGCCGCGAAGAGGATGCACAGCGGGAGGGGGAAGCCCGAGAAGGTCTGGAGCATCCCGACGATCCACGAGAAGCCGCCGGCGGTGCCGACGAAGCCCGCGAGCCACCCGAGGCGGAAGGCGTGCCAGCCGACCCGTCCGCGCAGCGCCACGAGCATCGGCGCGAGGGAGATGAACGCGCAGACGTGGATGTCCATCCCCGCGAAGCCGAGCCACATGAAGACGCCCGCGAGGACGGCGAGGCCGAGGGCCACGCGCTCACGCGCCACCGCGCGGATGGTGGGGTGCGGCTGGACGGGCGGGTCGACGGGGACGTCGCTCATCGGTCGGCGGGGGCGAGGGGTTCGGCGGCGTCGGGGGTGAAGTTGACGACGCCGTCACGCGCGACGTAGCGGACTGCGCATGCGGCGCACGCGAACGCGGCGAGCGCTTCGTCGGCGCGCTCGGGGGTGAGGGCGCCGTGGCAGCGCGGGCAGCGGAGGAGGGCTTCGACGGAGGGAGTCATGAAGGGCGCGGGAGGGTAGCAGCGAGGCCGAGGGGAGCGCTACCGCGGCGTAGGGGCTGGTCAGGGCAAGCGTACCAAACCGGGCTTGATTTCTGGCGCGTTGCGCGCTCTTGCGCTGGGGTTGGTCGCTGTCGCTCCCGCACCCCAGGCTACGATCGGCGGCGCCCTCCGGGCTTCCAGAGAGACCTCCGCAGCCTTCTCCACGAGCGCTACGTGCGTCGGCGCACCACGCACAAGGTCGCCGTTACCCCGTCGCTCTGGAAGCCCGGAGGGCGCCGCCGATCGTAGCCTGGGGTGCGGGAGCGACAGCGACCAACCCCAGCGCAAGAGCTCCCCCCATCGGCTGCCGGAGCGGGCCCTGGCGGGCGCGTGGCGTGAGGGGGTAACCTCGCAGCGTGCGGCTGGTGCTCACACTCGCGGCCACTCTCATCGCGGCCGGGGCCTCGGCGCAGCGTCGTCCGCGGCGGGTCGTCCCTCCGCCGCCGAGCGCTCCTGCGCTCTCCCCCATGGAGCGCGTGGCGCTGTGCCGCGGGCTTCCCAACGAGCCCGCCCGCAACCAGTGCATCATCGACGCCCTCCGCGACCCTCACACCGAGCAGGAGCTTCGGGTGCTGATGGCGGTCTATCAGATCGAGGGGCGCACGCCGGAGGCGATCCGCTTGTACCGCGAGTACCTGCGACGCCAAGGGACGTTCGGGCCGCAATGGCGTGAAGGGGACTTCCCGGTGGAGCCACCTCCCCACCCGCCCGAGCGACCTGGGGAAGCAGGTAGGCGCCGCCCGCCGCCGCGTGCGAGCATCTGACGCTCATGCGCCACCTCGCCGTGCTCCTCCCCCTCACGCTCATCGCGTGCAGCGACGCCACGCCCGCACCCTCGACCGACGCCGCCGCGCCCGACACGGCCACCGACGCGTCGCCCGACGTCGCCGCCCCCGACGTCGCCAAGCCCATGGTGCGCGACCTCCCCTACGCGCCGCCGCCTGAGAGCGTCGTCGCCGAGCCCGGCGTGCGCCGCGAGGCCTTCTTCGTCCGCACGCCCGCGGCGCCGCGCAACGCCACCACGCAGGCCACGACGCCCGCCGAGTACGACCGCGTCCAGGTGCTCCGCTACCGGGCCGACACGCCCACCGCCACGCCCGTCCGCGCGGTGCTGGTGATGGTGCCGGGCTTCCTCGGCGGGGCGGGCTCCTTCGACCCGCTGGCGCGCTCGCTCGTGCGGCGCAGCGTCGCCGCCGCGATGCCCGTCGAGGTGTGGTCCGTCGACCGGCGCAGCAACCTCCTCGAAGACCTCCGCGGCATGCACACGGCGGCCGCCGCGCGCGACCCGGAGATCGCGACGGGCTACTACCTCCGCCAGGACGTCACCATCGGCGGGCAGCGCTTCGAAGGCTACCGCGGCCCCGCCGACCCCGCCCTCTCGTACATGGCCGAGTGGGGCCTCGCGACGCTCGTCAACGACCTCCGCGCCGTCGTCGCCCGCGTCCCCGACTCGCGGCAGCACGTGGTGCTCGTGGGGCACTCGCTCGGCGCGAGCATCGTCGAAGCCTACGCCGCGTGGGATTTCGAAGGCACACCAGGGCACCGCTCCATCGCGGGCCTCGCCATGATCGACGGCGTCGCGGGGGGAACGAGCGTCTCCGAGGCCCAGTGGCGCATGGGCGGCGGCGGTGGGCCGATCGGGCTCGGCAACGTCGGGGTCGACCGCCTGCGCATGGCGGGTCCGTGGTTTACGGCGCTGCCGTTCATCGGGGTGAAGGCGCTGGTGGTGTCGGAGATCGTGGCGCGCCGCGCCGCCCTCGCGCCCGACGCGGTGGTGACCGACCCCGACCGCGACGCACTCTTCCGCGTGCTCCTGAGCGTGCCGCGAATTCCCCCGCTGACCAACGCGGCGGCGCTGGGCTTCGCCTTCGACGAGTCGTCGTGCCCGCTGGGCTTCGCGCGCATGTCCGTGGGCGCCCCCCTCGGTACGGTCGCCCGTGCGGTGAACCCCTTCGACCCGATGGAGATGCTCGCCGTCCCCGGGAGCGCCACCGAGACGTACCGCTGGACCGACGCGCCCGCCGTCACCCCGCGGGAGTTTACGCCCCTCGTGAACGCCTCCGCCGCGTGGACGGCGACGCCTTCGAACTTCAGCGAGTGGTACTTCCCCACGCGCCTCGGGCTCGACGTGTCGGCGCTCGGCAACCTCAGCCTCGCCGCGGACGCGTGGCAGGTGCGCGAGGGCATCCGCGTGCTGCACGGGCGAAACGTCGATGTGCCCGTGCTCGGCATCGCGACGGCCTTCGTGGCGCGGGCGACCGCGTACGATCGGGTGCGCGACCGCGTGGCGGCGACCGTGGGGAGCGACCTCCCGGCGGCCGGGGCGACGCGGGCGATGCCGACGGCGTTTCGCGCGCTCGCGGTAGCGCGGATGACGCACATCGACCCGCTCACCGCGGCCGACGACAACGCGGAGAACCCCGTGCCCGAGGCGGTGCTGGGCTTCGCGACGGGCGCCACGCGGGCGACGGTGACGCCGACGCCGTGAAGGTTGTGCACCCGATCGTACGCGCTCGGCCGCACCGACCCTGAGCGACGAGAAGCCCACGGGCTGACCCGCGTCACGCGCCGACAAACACGCCCTCGACCGCCCCTACCGTCGCCGCTCGCACGATCCACGCGTCGAGCACGCCAACCTCTTCGCAGGCCTCGACGCGCGCCTCCTGCTCCGCGGTGAGCGCGAACCCGCGGGCTGCGAGCACCGCGCGGAGAACCTGGCGCCGCGCGTTCAGCTCGCCGAGCTCCCGGCCGCGCTGCTCGCCGCGCCGCTCGGCGAAGACGATGGCGCCGCGTGCGTCCTGGATGGCGACGGACTCGCGGTCGTAGGCCTCCCACTCGTCGGCGCTGAAGTGGGCGCTGCGGGCAGCCTCCAGCGCCTTGCGCGGCCCTTCGTGCTGTACGTGGGCGGGCACGTCGCGCAACGCCGGGGCGCGGCGAAAGACGTAGGCCCACTCCTCGGCGAGGTCGCCGGGGGGCCGGTCGAGGGGGAGCTTCGGGAGCTCGACGAAGACGTACTGCACCTGCGAGAGGCCGACGCGCCCGCCGTGCTGCTCCTGCATCCGCCAGTGGCTCACCAGCGGGACGGCGGGCTGCGGCGGGGCGTCGGGCCACAGCACGAAGTCGCAGATGGAGATGGCCACCACGTCGTCGAGCCCGAGATACTCTTCCCCG
>JBILLV010000153.1:0-21664 GCA_044375895.1 Polyangiales bacterium
CGCGTTCGTCACGGCGTCCGTATCAGGGTGGGACGAAGGCCGTCCACCGTGGGACGGACGCGCTCACGCAGGCTCACCGGTGAACAGGTCCGCGGTGGGCGCGGCCCCTTCCGCCTCGAGGAGCCAGCTCCGGTAGAGGCGCTCGAGCTCGTCGAAGCCGAGGAGCCCGTCGCCGTCTTCGTCGAGGGCGGCGAAGGCTGCGCCGGCGTCGTGGGTCGAGCCGATGGCGCGCAGCCAGAGGGCGTACTCGTCGACGGAGATGGTCCCGTCGCCGTCGAGGTCGAGCACCGTGTGGATGCCCTGGAGGAGCCCGAGCCCCCACAGCGGGACGCGGCCGAGGTCGCGCACCTCCTCCGCCATCGCGCCGTGGAAGTTCATCCACTCGGCGGCGGAGATCCGGCCGTTCTTGTCGGAGTCGATGCGGGCCGCGAGCTCCTCCCAGAACTCGCGCATCGCGTGGATGAGCCCCTGGTGCATCACGTGGTCGGAGCCCCACCCGCGCGCGTCGCGAATGGCCTCGGCCACGTGCGCGAAATCCTCCCAGTCGAGGGCGCCGGTGTGGTTGCGGTCGAGCGTAAGAAACAGCGCCTGGCGCCGTCGGATCGCGGGTGCATGCATCGGGTGAATCTCCTCCTCGGCGCGGAGCCTAACACCGCCCGAGCGCCGTCGATGCCGTTCGAAGCGGCGTCTGGGGTATGTTCCCGATCCGTTGACCCCCAGAGCCCGCGACCTCGCCCCCGCGCTCGGCCTCGCGGCCTTTGTCCAGCTCGTGTGCGCGCGCGCCCTGGGCGGTCGCCTACACCCAGACGAGACCCACCAGTACCTCGAGGTCGCCCACCGCCTCGTCTGGGGCTACGGAACCACCCCCCACGAGTGGCGTTCGGGCATGCGCAACCTCGCGCTCCCTGGCCTCCTCACGGGCCTCCTCCGCGTCGCCCGCGCGCTCGGCCTCGACGATCCGCGGGGGTACATCGGCCTCGTCCACGTCCTGGTCGGCGCCCTCTCGCTCACTGTCGTCACCGCGGCCTACGACCTCACCCTCGCCCGCACCGACGATCGCCCCCGCGCCCGCCTCGCCGCCCTCGTCCTCGCCCTCTGGACCCCGTGGCAGAACCTCGCCTTCCGCACCCTCGGCGAGACCTTCTCCACCATCGCCCTCTGCCTCGCGCTCGCCCTCCACGCGCGCTCCCCGCGCCGCGACGTGCTCGTGGGGGTCGTCGTCGCCCTCGCGTTTGTCGCGCGCTACCCGGCGGGCCTCTACCTCATCCCCTTCGCTTTCGCCTACGCCCACGCCCGCGACCTCCGCGGCCTCGCACGCTGGTCGCTCGGGGTCGCGCTGGTGCTCCTCGGCCTCGGCGCGCTCGACGCCCTCACGTGGGGGCGCCCGTGGCACTCGGTGCTGGCCTACGCCGACTACAACCTCCTGCGCGACCGGGCCCGGATCGACTACGGCGCGCGCCCCGTTTGGTTCTACCTGCTGTGCCTGCCGGGACTGGCGCCGGTGGTCTACCTCGCCGCGAGCGTTCGGGGCGCGCAGTGGCGCAGAGGGGCGCTGCCGCTCGGCGTCGCGGTCACCTACCTCGCGGCGATGTCCGCCCTCGCCCACAAGGAGCCGCGCTTCTTCCTCCCCGTCATCCCGCTGCTCGTCATCGCGGCCGCGTGCGTGGCGCCGGCGTGGTCGTCGCTCCGTCGCGGCGTGGTGCTGGCGCTCTGCGTGGCGCACTCCCTCATCGCGCTGGCGGTGTACGAACGTTCGGGCGTGTGCGAGGGCGACGCCGTGCGGGCCGCGGAGTGGGTGGGTCGGCAACGCCACGTGTCGGCCGTGCTTCTGCTGGGCGTGTCGCACCCGGGCTACGCGCACCTCCATCGAGACGTCCCCGTCCTCGGCGACGCGCGCAACGACGCCCGGCGCGCGCTCGCGACCTTCGAAGCGCGGCAGGTGCACGGGGCGACGTGGGCCATCTGTCTGCGACGGACGGGGGCGTGCGAGGGGCTCGTCACGCGGGGGTGGGGGCGCGTGAAGGACTTTGGCGGCGTGGTGGTGCTGGTGCGGCGCGGGGCCGCGGTGGCGCATGGCGATCGAACACCGCGCGCGGTCGCCGCCGCTCGCGGTACCCTCGCGGGGTGACTCCCTCGGGCGCCGATCTCCCCGCTGTCGACTCGTTGCGTTGCTTCGTGGCGGCGGCGAGCACGCTCAACTTCCGCGCGGCGGCCCGTCAGGTGGCGCTTACACCCGCGGCCCTCGGCCAGCGCATCCGCGCGATGGAAGACCAGCTCGGCGCCCCGCTCTTCGAACGAACCACCCGCAGCGTCGCGCTCACCCGCGCTGGCATGGACCTCCTCCCCCGCGCGCGCGCCGCCCTCGGGGCCATCGAGGACTGCGTCCGCGCGGCCCGCGGCGACCTCGGCCCGGCGCCTCTGGAGCTCGTCCTCGGCACCCGCTACGAGCTCGGCTTGAGCTGGGTGGTGCCGCAGCTCGACGCCCTCGCCGCCGCGCACCCGGAGGTGACGCTCCACCTGTACTTCGGCGGCGGCGACGACCTGCTGCTCCGCCTGCGGATGCGCGAGATCGACTGCGCCGTCACCTCGTCGCGCATCTACGACCCGCGGCTCGACTTCGTGCAGCTCCACCCCGAGGGGTACGCCTTCGTCGCCGCGAAGGGGCTCCTCGTGAAGACGCCCTTCACGAAGCCCGAGCACGCGGCGCAGCACACGCTCCTCGACGCGTCGGCGGAGCTGCCGCTCTTTCGCTACTGGCGCGACGCCCCCGGCGGCGGCGATCGGCTCCACTTCGGGCACGTGCGGCGGGTGGGGACCATCGCGGCCATCGAGGCCCTGGTGCGGGCCGGTCGCGGCGTCGCGGTGCTCCCGCGCTACCTCGTCGCCGACTCGCTGCGCAAGGCGACGCTGCGCGAGCTCTTCCCGAAGGTGAAGCCCGTCTCCGACCACTTCCGGCTGGTGTTTCGGGCGGGCGATCCGCGGCAGTCGTTGTTCGAGGCGATGGCCGCGACGATGCTCCGCGCGCCGCTGCGGTGACTACGTCTTGAGGGAGTCGGAAGGGAGCGCCGACGAGAGGGACACGCCCCCGCGGGCCGAGCTCGGCGGCGTAGGAATGGTCCGTGGCGTCGCCCCCTGGCTGCGCGCTCGATGAGTCTGGGGGGGCCGCTGCTGGGGGGGCCGCTGCTGGGGGGGCCGCTGCGTCGTCGGCGGCGGTTGAGGCTGCGTCGTCGTCGGCGGCGGTGTCGGCGGCACCACCTCCGGGAGCACCCGCATGGGACCGCCCGCGACGCGCGGGTTGGTGTCGGCGACGGGAGGCGGCGGTTCGGGGACGGTGTTCACCTGGCGCACCGCCCCGGCGCTGAGGCCCCGTGAGGTGTTGCGGTGGCTCACCACGCCGAGCGCGACGCCAATCTCCGCGAGCGCCTCCCCAGCGCGACCTTGCGTGAGCGCCTCGGTGCCGTTGCGGCCGTGTCGTTCGAGCTCGGCGGCGCGCGTGGCACCGCACTGCGGCGACTCGCACGCGGGCAGCACGACCCCGCCCGCCAGCGCCACCGCCAGCGCAGGAAACGCCGTCGCCTGCACGGCCCCCACCGGCGATCGGAGCGACGGCGGCGGCGCGGCGGCGAGGGTACGCGGCGCAGGATGGGGGAGGCGGGTGGGCTTCATGGAGGTGCTCGTGTAACCCAGAGGGTCGCACGGCCTTGGCCCCTGGGGAAGGCGCCGGGAGCGTCCTGCGTTCGCGACGATTGACAGCCACGGCGGTGGTGGCGTCCCATCGAACATCGAGACGCGCCGATGCCTGCCCCCAAGAAGCCCGCCAACCCCTTCGAGGCGCTCGCCGCGCTGCGGGAAGCGCTCCCGCCCGGCGAAGAAGTACCCGCAGCGCGAGCCCCCGAAGCGGCGGCGCCGAGCGATCCGGTGGCCCGCGCGCTCACCCGCAAGGTGGTGGTGTGCCGCGAGCGCAAGGGGCGCGGCGGCAAGACGGCGACGCTGGTTCGCTTCCCTGACGGCGTGGAGGAGGCGGCGCTCGATGCGCTCGCGCGGGAGCTGCGGCACGGGTTGGGCACTGGGGCGCAGGGCGAGGGCGACGCGGTCGCGGTGCAGGGCGACATCGTCGAGCGCGTGGCCGACTGGCTGACGAAGCGCGGGGCGAAGCGCATCGTGCGGGGGTGACGGAGCGATCGGATCGCGGGGCGCGACGGTTCAAGTCACTTCGGGCGTGACGGGGTATGTCCACCGTGTGGTTGCGCGTCCACCCGCCCGCGGGTAGAGGCTGCGACCCTCATGAGCAGCGAACGCACCGCCTGGCACCCGCCGTTCACCACCGCGATGCGCGAGCGCGGGCCGCGTTGGGTGAAGGTGAGCGGCGAGGTTCAGCTCACGCAAGAGCCTATGCGGGCCGACGACATGTTCGAGCTGCGCGTCGACGTGCCCCGCGACCCTGCCGACTGTGGGAGCGTGCTGCGGGGCTTGTGGCCACTGGTGCGGGTGGTGTGCCTCCTGGAGTTCAAGAGCATCTCGCGGCCCTTCCGACGCGGCGACCTCGCGCGGCTGCTCGCGTACGGTCTGGTGTGGTTCTACACCCATCAGGCGAAGGAGGCGCTGACGCTGCCGCGTGGTCGGCGACGTCGTGCGCGGCCGGGCGATCTCACCCTCGCCCTCGTCGTCCCCACGCTCACCCGTACGCTGCGTCGCGAGGTCGAGCAGATGGGGCTTACGCTGCACCCTTCGGAGAGCGGCTACCACCGCGCGACAGGCGCCTTCTGCACGGTCGTCGTCATCGAACTGTCGCGCGTGGCCTCCGTCGAGCACGACGATCTCATGGGCTGGTTTGCTGGTACGCCGGTCCACCCGTCCATGGAACTCGCCCGCTGGATCGGGCAGAATACGAGCACGATGAACGCACCGGACAAAGCCTCGCCCGACCTCGCTGGCTTCGCCGACTGGTTCGCCCACCTCCGCGACGCCCTCCCGCTGGAGATGCGCTTCGCCGGCGCCAGACCGGAGGACCTGCTCGCCCACCTCAAGCCTGAGGAGCGCCTCGCCGGCCTCAGCGAGACCGATCGTGTCCTCGCGCTCCCCGACGCCGCCCTCCGCGGACTCTCTGCAGACTACCTCGCGACGCTCCCCGAAGCCGCGCAGCAGCGCATCCGAGAGCGCCTCGGGCGCTGACGTATGGGATGGGTCCTGCGATGCGCTCTTCGGGCCAAGCACCTCCGTCGTCGACCCCATTGACACGACCGCCCCCCGCGCGGCACCACTCGCCCGCGTGAACCGACCCCTCTCGGCGATGGGCGGCCTCCTCACCCGAGGCCCGGACGGATGGCGCTGGCGCGACGGCACGCTGGAGACGCGCGTGCGCGACCTCACCGCGCTGGAGGCCTTTCAGTTTCCCCGCGTGACGTACCCCGACCCCGACGCGCCGGGCGGCCGCGCGCGCTGGGTGTCGCTCCCCGTCCGCGCCCTCGACGACGAGCCCGACCTCGACGAGCTCGTGCGCGAGCTCGGTCGCGCGGCGCGCAACTCCGAGCACGACGCGGGCCGCATCGAGGTGCGCGAAGACGCGTGGGACGCGTGGGTCGACGGGCGCGTCATCGGCGTAGCGTGGGACGCAGCCGACGAGGCCGAGCTGCTCGCCATTGCGCGGCGCCACCGAAGTTGAAACACTCGCGCGCGATGCGCATCGCCGCCGCCTTCCTCGTCACCCTCATGGCCTGTTCGAGCACACCCTCGAACACCGCCTCCAACGCCCCGTCCGGAGGATCCTCCGGCGGCACCACGAACACGCCGCCGCCTCCACCGCCCCCTCCGCCGCCGCCGCCCCCTCCCCCTCCTCCGCCGCCCCCGCCCCCTGCGCAGCCCGCTGGCCCACCCGCGCCTCGCTACACCGAGCTCGACGCGTACATCCGCAGCGAGCCTTCGGGCGCTCGGTGCATCCAGGGCAACATCGTCCAGGCCGACCTCACCGAGTCCTTCGCGGACGTCGACCTCAACGGCGACGGTCGCCGCGAGCGGGTCTTCCAGGTGCGCGACTGCCTCGTCACGAGCGAGCAGCACGCCGCCCGCTGGGACGTGATCGCCATCACCACCCGCCGGGTCGATCGTGAGACCGAGGCCGTGCGGGTGCGGCCGATCCCCGGCGGCGTCGAGGTGGTGGACATCCGCGGAACCAACCGCCAGAGCACCCGCTTCCGCTGGCAGAACAACGACCTCGTCCCCGCGCAGTAGCCGCTACCAGCCCTTCAACGTCCCAGGGTTCGCCGAGCGCTCACCCTGGGCTACGCCCGGATCGCCCGCAGAGCCGGGCTCAGAAAGACCCCAAAGGGCGTGAGTCGCGTGAGCCCGGCCTTGCGGGCGATCCGATGCAAGCCCAGGGTGAGCGCTCGGCGAACCCTGGGACGTCGAGGTGGTGACCAACACGTTGAAAGGGCTGCCCGCTACAACGCCAGCGCCGGCGGCCACTCCCACACCGATCGGTACCCCCCGCACGTCTGCGCGTGCTCGATGAGCGCGCCGAGGAAGGGGTGCGCCCCGAGCGTCGCGCCGTCGCCCACCACGAACAGGTGCCGGCGCGCGCGGGTGATCGCGACGTTGACGCGCCGCAGGTCGCGGACGAAGCCGATGTCTCCCTCCGCGTTCGAACGCACCAGCGACACCAGCACGGCCTCCTTCTCGCGGCCCTGGAAGGCGTCCACCGTGTCGATCTCCACCGCGTCGTCGATGCCCAGCGCCCGCGCCCGCTCGCGCACCCGCAGCGCCTGCGCGGCGTAGGGCGTGATCACCGCGAGGGCGTCGGGCGCGAGGCCGGCGTCGAGGAGCTCCTTCGCGCGGAGGGCCACCACCTCGGCCTCGCCCTCGTTGGCCCGCGACTCGCTCCCCTCGGGCTGCGAGTCCTCCCACCCGCGTCCCGCCGTGTCGAGAAAGAGCACCGGCGGCGCGTCCACCCCGTCGCCCACCAGCGCCGCGAGGGTGTGCCCCGCCACGGCAGGGTGAGCCCGCAGCGCCCCGTCGTAGAAGGCCCGCGACGGCAGCGCCATGATGTCCTCGTGCATGCGGTGCTGCTCGCGGAGCATCACCGACGCGACCTCGCCGTGCATCGCCACCATGCGCTCGAAGAGGCTCACCGCGAGCCCGTCGCGCGCCGCCTCGACCGAGATCACCGTGGGCGGGAGCTGCTTGTGGTCGCCCGCCATCACGACCCGCCGCGCCGCCAGCAGCGCGTGGAGCGTCACGGGCTCGATCGCCTGCGTGGCCTCGTCCACCAGCGCCAGGTCGATGCGCTGCCCCTTCGGGAGCTGGAGCGTCGCCGTGACCGACAGCGTCGCGCAGATCACGTCGGCCCCGCCGAGCACGTCGTCGATGATGCGCCGCTCGGCCGCCTTCGCCTCGTCGAGCATCTTGCGCGCCTCCACCTGGGCCTCCCGCGCGTTGCTGAAGCGCCGCGCGCTCCGTCCCCGCGATCGCTGGCGCCGCGCGTAGCCCATGAGCTCGTAGGCCTCGTCGCGCTGGGCGGTGATCCCCTCGCGCTCGGCCCGCTCCAGCACCCGCGCGTCGAGCGTGTGGCCCTGGAGCCGTTCGAACACGCGCGCCGGATGCCCCACCCGCACGCACTTGAGCCCCGCGTCGAGGCACACCTCCATGAGGTGATCGACCGCCGCGTTGCTCGCCGCCGTCGCCAGCACGCGCTCGCCGCGGCGGACGGCGTGGCGGGCCACCTCGCCCAGCACCGCGGTCTTCCCCGTGCCCGGCGGGCCGTGGACGAGGAAGAGCTCGTCGGCCGCCAGCGCGCGGTCGAGCGCGCGCAACTGCTCGGTGTTGAGCGGAGCTCCGGGCGTGAGGGGCATCCCCGCGCCCGGTCCGAAGGCCGGCGGGCGCTGCCCGAGGAGCCACTCGCGGGCGCGGAGGTGCGGGGTGTCCCGAGTGCGCGTGACGGCGTCGCGGGCCCGCGCGAGGGTGCGCTCGTCGGGGAGGAGCTCGATCACCACGCGCCCCGACGTCGCCCAGCCCGGCGGCGGGACGTGAAAGGCCACCGTCACCCGGGCCCGCACGCGGGAGGCGATGACGCCGTCGACGGGCTCCTCCTCGCGGCGCGTTCGCACGCGGACCGGGTCGCCGGGGCGCAGCCTCCCCTCCAGCGTGTCGCCGCGCTGCGCCGGCTCGTAGTCCACCAGGATGCGACCCGCGAGGCCGATCCGCTCGTCGGTGGCCTCCAGGTCGACGAAGGCGATGCCGCGGGCGGCCTGCTGTTCGAGCGAGAGGTCGCGGCGCAGCGCGTCGAGCTGCTCGCGCTGGGCGGCGCCCTCGCGGTCGAGGAGGCCGAGGAGGCGGTCGAAGTGGCGCGCGTCGAGGGGCGTCATAGGGGGGAGGCGGAGGGTACCACCGCGCGCTTTCGTGGTTCACGCGGCGCGCGAGGCGTGCCTACGATCGCCGCCCATATGGAGACCCAAGCCACCGAGGCGAGCGCGGCCACCGCCGTCCCGCCGGGCACCGACCCCGAGCTTCACTGGTACAAGAACGTCTACGTCGGTGAGGGGGTGCCGCAGTTTACGCTGCGGTCGTTCGTCGTCGGGAGCCTCATCGGCGGCATCATGTCGCTGTCCAACCTCTACGTCGGGCTCAAGACGGGCTGGGGCTTCGGCGTCGCCATCACCGCGTGCGTGCTCTCCTACGCCATCTATTCGGGCCTGAGCTACGCGGCCCCGCGCATCTTCGGCGCCAACCTCACCATCCTCGAGAACAACGCGATGCAGTCCACCGCGTCGTCCGCGGGGTACTCCACCGGCGGCACGATGGTGAGCGCCATCTGCGCGATGCTCATGGTGTCGGGCCACCACATGCCCTGGCCCACCCTCATGGCGTGGACCTTCTTCCTCGCGGTCCTCGGCACCGTCATGGCCATCCCCATGAAGCGCCAGATGATCAACATCGAGCAGCTGAAGTTCCCCTCGGGCATCGCCGCGGCCGAGACGCTCCGCTCGCTCTACGCCGCGAGCGATGAAGGCAAGCGCAAGGCCCGCGCGCTCTTCACCGCGATGAGCGTCGGCGCCCTGGTCGCGTGGCTCCGTGACGCCCACGCGGTCGCCCAGACGGGCTTCCTCGCGATGCTCACGAAGCTCTCCAAGATCCCCGCGCAGATCCCCATCCCCGGCCTCACCATCGCGGGCCTCCCCGCCGCGAAATGGACCATCGCCTTCGAAGGCTCGCTCCTCCTCATGGCCGGCGGCGGGCTGATGGGCCTGCGCACCACCACGACGATGCTCATCACGTCGATGCTCAACTACGGCTTCCTCGCCCCCTACATCCGCGAGCTCGGCGGCATCACGGGCGACGTGAAGTTCCGCTCCATCGTGACGTGGAGCCTCTGGCCCGGCGCGGCCATCATGGTCACCTCGGGGCTCCTCTCGGTCGGGCTCCAGTGGCGCACCGCGGCCCGCGCGTTCTCGGGCCTCGGGCAGATCTTCAAGCCGAAGTCCGCGACGGACAGCGACAGCGACCCGCTCGCCAAGATCGAGGTGCCGCCGTCGTGGTTCCTCGGGGGCGTCTTGTTCTCGACGGTGGGGCTCGCGATCACCGGGGCGCTGGCCTTCGACATCAACCCCTTCTTCTGCGTCATCGCGGTGGCCCTCTCCTTCGCGCTGGCCATCGTCGCCTGCCGCGCGACGGGCGAGACCGACACCACCCCCGTGGGCGCCATGGGCAAGATCACCCAGCTCACCTTCGGCGCCCTCGCCCCCGGCAACGTCACCGCCAACCTCATGACCGCGAGCATCACCGCGGGCGCCGCCGGCAGCGCCGCCGACCTGCTCACCGACCTCAAGTCGGGCTACCTGCTCGGCGCCAACCCCCGCAAGCAGTTTCTCGCGCAGCTCTCGGGCACCATCGTGGGCACGCTGGTGATCGTCCCCGCGTTCTACATCTTCGTCCCCGAGGCCTCCGTCCTCGGCACCGACCGCTTCCCCGCGCCCTCCGCCCAGGTGTGGAAGGGCGTCGCGCAGCTCCTCGCCAACGGCGTCCACTCGCTCCACTACACCGCGCGCTGGGGCATCCTCGCGGGCGTGCTCATCGGCCTCGCGCTCCCGCTCCTCGAGCTCGCGTTTCCGAAGCACCGCAAGTACCTCCCCTCCGCGATGGGCCTCGGCCTCGCGATGGTGATCCCCGCCTTCAACAGCATCTCGATGTTCATCGGCGCCGTCATCGCCGCCGCGTACGAGCGGGCGAAGCCCAAGGACGCTGAGCTGTTCACCGTCCCCATCGCGTCGGGCATCATCGCGGGCGAGAGCATCCTCGGCGTGGTCGTCATCATCCTCGGGGTGCTCCACATTCTCCAGTGATCGCACACCCGCGCATTCACCCGCTTCGCGCGTTGGGCGGGTGCACGAAATCGTGTAGATTCGCCCTCCCTGGTTGACCCCGAACTCCCCGACCGGAGGCCCACGATGCTGCACCGCGCACACCTCGCAATCGCCTTCATTCTCTCCACCACCGCCGCCTTCGCCCAGCAAGCGCCGCCACCGCCTGGCGCGCACGCCAACAGCGTGCGTGAGGTGACCACCATCCAGCGCAACACCGGCACCATCACCAACGTCGGCGAGTTTCACGACGACACGCCGCGTCCCCGCCCCACCACCCCGCAGCCCGGCGGTGAGGTTGCCGCGAGCGGGACGGTCACCGAGCGCCACCTCGACCAGCAGCTCCGTGGCAGCGCCGGCCCCGCGCCCGGCGAGATCGACATGACCCGCCCCATCGGCGCCGCCGACGTCGCCCGCATCGTGCGCGCCTACGAGCCGCGCTTTCGCCCCTGCTACGACCGCGCCCGCGCCACCCGCCCGGCCCTCGCCGGTCGCGTGAACATGCGCTTCGTCGTGTCGCGCACGGGCGCCCTCACGGACGTCGACGTGAGCGGGCTCGCCGAGGCCCCCGAGGTCGCCACCTGCATCCGCGACGAGCTGCGGCAGACCACCTTCCCCCGCCCCGAAGCCGGCACCCTCCCCTTCGCCACGGGGATGAACTTCGCGCCCCCCGCCCCGCCGCCCCGCCCCGCCCGCGGCGGCCGTCGCCCCCGCCGCTGAGCCCTCGCTCCTTCCTCCACCGCTCCTGTCTCCCGCTGCGCAAGTACACGGCTGCGGAAGTCTGCCGCGGTATCGTTCGCATCCGCGTCGCCCCGCGGCGTCAGGTCTTCTCGACGGGCGTGCAGCCCGTCTTCGAAGCCCTTCCTTGCGGGGCTCGCGTCTGCTTCGCTACCGCTGGCACACTTCCGCAGCCGTGTACTAGGCTCCGCGCCCGCCATGGAGCGTGGCCCCCCCGACGGCATCGACGCGCGCACGCTCCACACCGTGCTGGGCTTCGCCGCGCTCGCCGCCACCGCCTTCGCCGCTCGCGAGCGGGGCCTCGCTTCGTGGCGCGCCCGCGTGTCCGCGCCACACGTGGTGACGGCCGCGCGACCGCCCGCACCGCTCGGTGGACCGTCGCCCGCCCACGAGACCTCCGAGGCGCGCCTCGACGCCATCCTCACCGCGCCGCCCGCACCGTCGCGTGACGCCCCCGTGCGCGGCGCGATCGAGAACGTCGCCGCCCTCGACGGCTTCTACGCGCGCCTCGCCGCGGTGGAGGCGCGCACCCCGCGGTCGATGGTGCGCGTCGCGGTGTACGGCGACTCGGTGGTGGCTGACGACAAGATCCCCGCGCGCATCCGGGCCCGCCTCCAGCAGCGCTTCGGCGACGGCGGCCCGGGCTTCGTGCTCCCGTCGCCCCCTTCGCGCTGGTACCACCACCGCGACGTCGCGCTCGCCGCGCAGGGATTCACGGGCCACACCGTCGTCCAGGAGGTGCGCCCCGACGGGCTCTTCGGCTACGCGGGGATGGCCTTCGAAGCCCGCGACGGCGGCGCCACCACCACGCTCACCCTCGCCCCGCGGGCGGTGTCCCCCGCGGCGCTCCGCGTGTCGTGGTGGTACCTCCAGCGCCCCGGCGGCGGCTCCTTCGAGCGCCGTGAAGGCAACGGCCCGCCCACCACAGTGCGCACCGACGCGCCGACCACCGCGCCCGCCGAACACACGCAGGCGGCGCCGGGCGGCGTGCGCGAGCTCACCCTCAGCACAACGCCGGGTCGTGGCCCGGTGCGCGTCTACGGCGCCGTGCTGGAGCGCGAAGGCCCCGGCGTGGTGGTCGACAACCTCGGCCTCGTCGGCAGCTCCGCGGCGGCCCTCCGGCGCGGCGACGAGCGCTTCTGGCAGGCCCACCTCGCGCGGCGCGGCGTCGACCTGGTGGTGTTTCTCCTTGGGGCCAACGAGGCGTACCGCGGGAGCATCGACCCCGAGCGTTCGCAGCGCACCTTCGAGGCGATGCTCGCGGCCGTGCGGGGCAACCCTTCCATCCACTGCCTGGTGCTCGCGCCGCTCGACGAGGCGATGGTGGACGGCGACGCGGTGGTGACGCGGCCGACGATCCCGCTGCTCGTCGAGGCCCAGCACCGCGCCGCCCTCGCCCAGCGCTGCGCCTTCTGGAACACCTTCGCCTGGATGGGCGGCCGCGGCTCCGCCTCGCGCTGGAACCGCTCGGCCTGGATGGAGCCCGACCTCGTCCACCCCACCGCCGCGGGCGCGGTGCGTGTCGCCGACGCGGTGGTCGACGCCCTCCTCGCCGCCCGCCCCGGAGCGACGCCGTGAGCGGGAAGTGTCTCCGCCCCGGTGACGTTGTCTCGCTCATGCGAACCGCCGCGCTGCTGGCCCTTACCGTCGCGTGCGCCGCGACCGCTGCCACGCCCGTCACCCGCGCTCCCCGCGCCGAAGCACCGCCGCGACCGACGACCGCTGTCGCGGCTCCCACCATCGCGCCCACCGCACCCGCGGCGTCCATCGCACCACCGCCCGCTCCCACGGGGCCGCTCGTCACGTTCTACCGCGTGCTCCGCGAAGTGGAGTCGGGCGGTGGGGGCGCCGTCGTGCGCATCGTGCAGCTCGGCGACTCGCACACCGAGGACGGGCGCTTCGTCGCGCGCGTCCAGCAGCGACTCCGCGAGCGCTTCGGCGAGGCCATCACGGTGGAGGGAATCGGCGTCATCGGCGCCCACGCCGCCCAGCTCGCCGCCCGCGACTGGGCCACCTTCGGCCCCGAGCTCGCCCAGCGCGCCCCCGCGCTCGTCGTCCTCCAGTACGGCACCAACGAGGCCGCGTCGCGCCACGCCGACCCGCGCTCCCTCGAAGAGACGCTCGTCGCGCTCGCGGCGCGCGTCCGCGAGCACGTCCCGGGCTGCGCGGTGCTGGTGCTCGGGCCGCCCGACCTCGCCCGACGCCACGGCGACGCGTGGGTGACGCCGCCCACCCTCGCCCCCATCATCGCCGCCGAACAACGGGCCGCCGCGCGCGCCGACGCGGGCTTCTTCGACGCGCGCGAGGCCCTGCGCCCGGAAGGATCCATCGACGCCCTCACCCGCACCCAGCCGCGGCTCGCGTACCCCGACCACATCCACCTCACGCCGCGCGGCTACGCCCTCCTCGCCGACCGCTACGTCGACGCCCTCCTCGCGGGCTACGACCGTTGGCGCGCCCCACCCCCGTAGCCCGACGCCCTCGGCGATGCTCTTCTCCAGCGCGGACTATCCCCTCTTCCTCGTCGCGGTGTTTCTCCTCTACGCCCTCGTCGGCGCAGGAACCCGCCCCACGCGCCCCGCCGAGGCCGCGCGCGTCGCCCTCGCCCTCGCCCTCGGCGACGTCATCTACCTCCTCCTCTGCAAGCGCTCCGAGCGCCTCTGGGACCCGCTCGGCCCTGCCCTCACGGCCCTCGTCGGCGCATCCTCGTGGCGCGCGCTCCTCGGCCCCGCGGCGTGGCTCCGCTTCGGGCTCGGCCTCGCCACCTTCGCGGGTTCCCTCACCCTCGGCCGACGGTACGCGCTCCACCTCGACGGCGACCGCGCACAGGACGTCATCGCCCGGGTCGTCACCGCGGCCCTCGTCGCACTCGGCGCGCTGGTGCTCGTCGCCCACCGCCTCGGCGCGCTCGAACGCGTGAGCGAGGTCATCGCGGCGCACGGCCACCTGGGCTGGCTCGCGCTGCTGGGCCTCGGCGTCGGCGCATCTCAGCACGTCGGCGCAGGGGAGGGTCGGGCGACGGCGAAGCGCCTCGTGCTCTTTGCGGCGAGTGCGGTGTTCTATCACGCGTGGGCGGCCTCGATGACGGGGGCGTATCGGTACCTCCTCGCGCTCATCCTCGGCACCATCGCCCTCGACTACTGGCTCGGCCGCTGGATCTCCGACACCCCCGCGCACCGCCCCGCCGCCCGCCGCTCCCTCGTGGCGCTGAGCCTCGTCGCCAACCTCGGCGTGCTGGTTCTGTTCAAGTACTACGACTTCTTCGCGCGCAACGTCGTGGCCGCGGGCGACCTCGTCGGCGTCGCGGTGCCGCTCTCCCCGGTCGCGCTCATCCTCCCCGCGGGCATCTCGTTCCACACCTTCCAGTCGCTCTCGTACACGCTCGACGTGGGGTCGCGGGGGCTGCGTCCGACGCGCTCGATCCTCCGCTTCGCCACCTTCGTGCTCTTCTTCCCGCAGCTCGTGGCGGGGCCCATCGTGCGGGCGGAGGCCTTCCTCCCGCAGCTCGACGCGGGCGCCGCGCCGGGCCTCCGTGGGGTGGACGACACCGTCGCCGCCGGCGGGCTCCTGCGCGTCGCCCTCGGGCTCGCGAAGAAGCTCTGCGTCGCCGACGTGCTCGCGGTCACGCTCGTCGACGCGGTGTTCGCGCACCCGTCGCGCTACAGCGGGCTGGAGTGCCTCGCGGCGGTGTACGGCTACGCGTTGCAGATCTACTTCGACTTCTCGGCCTACAGCGACATCGCCATCGGCTCGGCCGCCCTCCTCGGCTTCGAGCTCCCCGAGAACTTCCATCGCCCCTACGCGGCGGCTTCGCTCCAGGACTTCTGGCGCCGCTGGCACGTCACCCTCTCCACGTGGCTGCGCGACTACGTCTACATCCCCCTCGGCGGCTCGCGCGGCGGCGAGCTCAGCACGTGGCGCAACCTCCTCGCCACGATGCTCCTCGGCGGCCTCTGGCACGGCGCCGCGTGGACCTTCATCGCCTGGGGCGCCCTCCACGGCCTCGGGCTCGTCGCCGCCCGCGCGCTCGGCCTCGACGCCGCAACGACGTCGGGCTGGCGTCGGGCCGTCGCCACCGTCGTCACCTTCCACTACGTGTGTCTGGCGTGGGTGTTCTTCCGCGCGACGAGCTTCGCCAACGCCCGCGAGCTCCTCACGCAGATCGCGGAGCACACCACCGACGCGGGCAACCTCCACCGCTCGTTCGTGGCGGCGATGGCGCTCGGCGTCGGGTCGTTGTGCGTCCCGTTGCGCGCGTGGGAGCTCGCCCGCGCTCGCTTCGTCGCGCTCCCGCCGTGGGCCCGCGCGGCGGTGCTGACGGCGGCGGCGCTGGGGCTCCGCGAGGTCGCGCGGCCGACGGTGGTCCCCTTCATCTACTTTCAGTTTTGACGGCACGGGGCGTGCTCCATCGGGGGCCATGCGCTCGATCTCTCGCACCGTCTTCCCCGCCCTCGCGCTCTCGTCGCTGCTCTTCGCGCCCGCCGCGTGGTCGCAGGGTGCGCCGTGGTCTCCCGCGACCGTGCCGACCGCTCACAGTGTGCCGCCGCCACCGCCGCCCGCCGCACCCGCCGCAGACGACGAGGAGTCCGTCCCGATGCGCGTGCGGGGCCCACGCGACGCCGAGCAGACCTTCGAAGGCCCGCTGCGACCGCTCACGCCGGGCCGCGTGGTGGCGCAGGTCTCGCTGGGCTGGCTGGCCGGTGCGGGCGGCGGGCTGCTTGGGGGGCTGGCGTCGATCCCCGCGTTCTTCTCGGGCGACGACGGCCTCGGGTACGCGATGGTCTACGCGAGCTGGACGCTCGCTTCGAGCGCGACGGTGTGGGGGCTCGGTCGCGGCGGGCGCTCCGATGGTGGCTTCGTCCCGACGCTCCTCGGCGGAGTCACGGGAGCCTTCGTCGGCGCGGCGCTTCAGTTCTGGGTGCTCCACGACATGCGCGACTCGTCGCCGATGATCCTCGTCACCGGCAGCCTCTCGACGATCGGCGCGGTCGTCGGCTACGGGCTGTCGGCGTCGAGCGCGTCGGAGCTCGCGGCGGAGGGCGGCCTGCAAGCCCGCGTCATGCCGACGCTCAGCCCCGTGCGCGACGGGCTCGTCGTCGGCGCATCGGGGAGCTTCTGATCGCTACTGCACTTCGATCGTGTCGGCGCACGAGTTGAACGCGTAGAGGCTGACGCCCCCCATCGGCAACGACGGGATCGTGACCGTGAGCGTAGCCACCGTCGCCCCCGCCGCGGTGTAGACGCGCCCGGTGACCATTCCGCCCGCGCCGAAGGTGACCTCCGCGCGGTACCACACGCCGACGGTGAAGCTCGCCGCCCCCACCGCGACCTGCGCGAAGCCCCACGCGTTGTTCGCATAGAAGCCCACCTGGTTGGTGTTGGGCGCGAACGCGAACGACCACCCGCCCGACGCCGACGCGGCGAAGCCCAGGTACACGCGGCCCCCCGTGGTGGTCACGCGCACCCACGCCGACAGCCGCTGCCCCACCGCCCCGACGGGACGATCGGTGCGGTAGTACCAGCGCGACCCCACCGCCGCGCCGGTGAACCCGCGCGATCCGTCGTGCGCGCAGCCCGCCGTCACGGTGCAATCGGTGGTGCCGCCGCCACGCGCCCACGGCGTCCAAGGCCACGCGCCCGTTTCGAAGGTCTCCAGCACCGGCGACGAACACGCGCCCGCCACGCACATCCGCCCGGCCGCGCACGCCCGGCCGCACATGCCGCAGTTCGCTGCGTCCGTCGCGAGCTCGGCCTCGCAGCCGTCGGTCGCGTTGGTGTTGCAGTCGCCGTAGCCCGCGGCGCACGACATCACCGCGCACGCGCCGGCGCGACACACGGGCGTGCCTCGGGCCACCGCGCAAACCCGCCCGCACGCGCCGCAGTGCGCAAGGTCGTCGGCGAGGCTGGCCTCGCAGCCGGTCGCCGCGTCGCCGTCGCAGTCGCGGTATCCGGTGTCGCAGACGACGCCGCAGCGACCGGATCCGCAGGCCGCCACGGCGTGGGCGCCGACCGCGCAGCGCTGGCCGCAGGCGCCGCAGTTCATCGGGTCGCGGGTGAGGTCGACGCAGGCGGCGCCGCAGCGAGCCATCGTCCCGCAGGTGGAGGTGCAGACGCCGTTGACGCACGCCTCGCCCGACGCGCAGGCGAGGCCGCAGGCGCCGCAGTTCATCGGGTCGAGGCGCGTGAGGGTGCAGCGGCCCGCGCAGAGCATGGAGCCCGCGGGACAGGAGGGAGCGTCGGGCGGAGAAGGCGCGTCGGGCGGAGAGGGAGCGTCGGGCGGAGGGGCGACGTCGGGGCGCGGCGCGTCGAGCGTGACGGGAGCGTCGGGTGGAGAAGCGTCCGGAGGCGCGGGCGCATCGGGCGCAGCGGGCGCATCGGGCGTGGCGGGCGCATCGGACGCAGGAGCGTCGGGTGCGGGGGCGGCGTCGGGGAGCTCGGCGTCGCTCGGGGCGTCGTCGACGTCGGGAGCGGCGTCACCGGGTTCGTCGTCGGAGCCGGTCACCTCGCCGTAGGCGCACGAGGCGAGCGCAGCGGATGCGCAGAGCCACCACACGAGGCGTGATGCTGGGGGATGGCGAGAGGTCACGGCGGAGGCGATCCTACCCACAAACGGGATCGTTCGACGCGCTGGGTTGAAATCAATGCCGGTCAGTTCGCGTGGGGCAAGCGTCCTCGGGAGTTCCCAGGGTTCGCAGGAGCTCACGCCTGGGCTGGATTCGGATCGCCCGCAAAGCCGGGCTCCCTCGTCGAGGACCCTCCATGGCTCTCCCTGAGCCCGGCTCTGCGGGCGATCCAAATCCAGCCCAGGCGTGAGCTCCTGCGAACCCTGGGAACGCTGGACGCGCGCCAATGCGCGGCCCAGGGTCAGCATTCGCTCGACGTCAGAGCCTCAAGGCTGGTCGAGCTTGCCCTGCGAGATGGCCATCATCTCGCGCATCGTCCGGTGCATCCCCTCGGCGGAGCCGTCGAGGAAGATCGTGTTGCCCTTGCCGTTCTCGGCGAAATGCTTGATCGCGTCCGTCCACATCGAGAAGAGGATGACCGACGCGTCGAGGCCCGCGCCGCGCATCTCGTAGGCGGCCTTGCTCATGCCCCTCGCCACCTCCTCGCGGAAGAGGGCGATGCCCTGGCCGCGGAGCTGCGCCGCGAGGCGTTCGGCGTCGGCGGAGATGCGGATCGCGTTGCCCTCGGCCTCGGCCTGCTTCGTCTTCGTGATGAGCAGCGCCTGCCCCTCGTTCTCCGCGGCGGCCTTGAGGTTGTTCGACGCCACCACCTGGGCCATCGACCGGAGGATCACCTCGTCGAAGGAGATGTCGTTCATCTGCAGGTCGATGAGGTGATAGCCCCAGCCCGCGAGGCTGTGATCGAGCTGGCCCTTCACGGCCTCGACGATGTCGCGGCGCAGCAGGAGGATCTCCGACTGACGCTTGGTCGCGACGAAGCTCCGCACCGAGCCCTCGACGGTGCGCACGAGCGCCTGCATCAGGCTGTTGTTGTCGATAAACTTGAAGGCCACGTTCTGGATGGTCGACTCCTGCTGGTCCATCACCGCGTAGAGGAGCATCGCCTTGAAGTGGACGTTCGCCTGGTCGGCCGTGATGGCCTGAAACTGAATCTCGATCGACTGGTTCTGGATCGACACGCGGCGGTAGATCGACTCGAGGATCGGGATCCGGAAGTTGAGCCCCGGCAGCATGATGCGCCGGTACTTGCCGAACATCGTGACCACCGCGATGGTGCCCTGCGTCACGGCCACGAACGACCTGAGCAGCAGGATGAACGGGAACAGCAGGAACGCGAGCGCGACGACGAGGGATGGGTCCATGAGGCGGGAGGAGTACACCCGCACGGCCGCGGGGGCGAGGCGATAGGTCAGCCCCCCGAGCGAAGCCGCGCGAGCTCTTCTTCGAGCCGCTTCACGTGCGCCGCCATCGCATCCGCACGCTCACGCTCCGCCTCCGCACGCTCACGCTCCGCCTCCGCGCGCTCACGCTCCGCCTCCGCGCGCTCGCGTTCAAACTCGGCCTCGGTGGGCCACAGACGCGCCCCCGCCTCGTCGTCCGCGACGCGCAGGAGCTCGTCGTCGGTCACCACGATCCACGCGGAGAGCGCCTCGCTGTGCGCGGGGCCGTCACCCGCATACACCCGGCGGAAGCGCCCGTTCTCGCTGCGTCGCCACACCTGGAGCACGTGGGGCCCGCCGCGCAGCCTCGGCCCGAGGAGTTCCGGGTCGAACACCCACAGCTCATAGGTGCCGCTCGCGGCGTACTTGTCCGGCGCGATCTCGTAGTCCTTGCGGGCATTGTTCTCGCTGACGAACTCGACCGCCACGAGCGGCGGGCTCACGCCCTCGTCCCAGGTGCGGAGCGACACCTGCGTGAAGTGTACGGGGGGCTTCGGCACCATGAGGTACACGTCCGGGTCGACGCCCCACCGCGTGTGCTTCGGGTCCCAGCGGAGCCCGCGGTTGCAGCCCACCTCCGCGTCCCACGCCGTCTGCGTGATGCGGCACGCGAGCACGGACTCCAGCACGGTCGACCGAACGCGGTGCTCACGCGACTCGGACATGTTGTCCTCGTCCACCAGCACCCACGCCTCGTCGTCCGGGATCACGTCGTACTCGATCTGCGCCATGGTCATCGATCATACCTCCGTCCCTCCGTCACCGCGACCTTGAGCACTGCGCGTGCCGACACGAAATCTCCAGCGATTTGGGGTGGCGGAGGGGTGGCGGAGGGGGTGGCGGGGGTGGCGAGAGGGGTGGCGGTGGGGTGGCGGGTGGCGGTCATCTCGCCGCGCGCCCCGCAACCGATTCTGGGAAGATTCACAACATCGCCTCAAGATCCCTCCCCGCGCCGCATGGCACCCCTTCGCCATGCGCAGCGCCCCGCTCCTCCTGACGCTCTCCCTCGTGTGCGCGTCGCTCCCTGCGGGCGCGCTCACCTTCGAAGACGCCCTCCGCCTCGCGGGCGAGCGCCCCTCCGTCACCGCGCCCACCCGCGCCGCCACCGCCCGCTCACCGCACGACGTCTCGCCAGGCGGACGCGTCGGCAACCCCGAGTCCCTCCTCGGCATGGGCCCCGGCTCGACCGCCCCCAACTTCGGCGGCCCCGGCTTCGAACTCCAGGCCACGCTCACCGTCCCCATCGCGCTCCACGACGTGGGCGGCGACCGTCGCCGCAGCGTCGACGCCGAGCGCGCCGCCCTCGCCGCCGAGCAGCGCCGCCGCCTCTTCGAACACCGCCGCGAGGCCGCCCGCGCGTGGCTCACGCTCGCCTCCGCCCAGTCGCTCCTCACGGTGGTGCGCGCCGAAGCGGCCTCCGCGCGCGAGCTCGCCGACGGCCTCGCCCGCGCCGTCGCGCAGGGAGCCGCCGTCAGCGCCGACGCCCTCGAAGCGACGCTCGCGGCGGAGGACGTCGCCGCCCGCGCGCTGCAAGCCGAAGGAGACGTCGCCGAGGCCGCCGCCGCGCTCGCCGCCGCCACCGGGGTCGCGCCGCTGCCGCCGCCCACCGCCGACGGCGAGGCCCCCGCGGTGACGCTCCCCGCGAGCGACGCCTGGCCCGCGTGGATCGCCCTCGCCCACAGCCTCCCCACCGCGCAGGCCCACACCTGGACGGCCACCGCCGCGCGCCTCCTCGCCGCGGAGGCCGACGGGGCGGGCGGGTCGTCGATCACGGTGGGGGCGCAGGCCCAGCGCAACTCGTCGGAGCAGTGGCAGCTCTACGCGCTCATCGGCGCGCGCTGGTCGGCCTTCGACCGCAACCAACGAGCGCGCGCCCACGCCCTCGAAGCCGCCCACCTCGCGGAGGGAGAAGCCGCCACCGCGGGGGAGCGAGCCCGCGTGGTGATGGCCCTCGCCTTCCACGACGTCGCCCACGCCCGCGAGGTCGAGGCGCACCAGCGCGACGCGACGCTCCCCGCCGCCGACCGCCTCGTCGCCGCCCGCGAGCTCGCGCTCCGCCACGCCGCGGGGACGGTGTTCGAACTGCTCCGCGCCCGCGCCGCCCGCCTCCGCGCCGTCGCCGAACTCTCCGCCGCGGAGGGTGATCGCCGCCGGGCCGAGCTCGACGCGTGGCTCCTGGTCTCGTCCCTCCAACGCGCGGGGTCGTCACGATGAAGCGCCTCCTCCTCTCGCTCGCCCTCGGCCTCGGCTGCGAGGCGCGTACGCCCACCGCGCTCCGTCCCGACACGCCCGACGCCGCGCCGGTGCGCTGGGCGCGTGCGGCCGCTGTCACCGAGCTCGCGGTGTGGGAGGCGCCCGCCGTGGCCCGCCTCGATGGCCTCGGCAGCGGCGAGGTCAACGCGTCGGTGCGGGTGCGCGTGAGCCGTGTGCTGGTGCAGCCCGGTGATCGCGTCGCCGCCGGTGCGCCCGTCGTGGAGGTGGAGGCGCCCGATCTGGTGCGCGCCCTCGCCGCCCGCGGAGCCGCGGCGGGGCGGGCGGTTCCGCTGCGACGGTGGCGCTCCGAGCTCACCGCGCAACGGGAGACGGGGCTCGTCCGCGGCGCCGACGTGCGCGACGTGGAGACGCGCCTCGCCGACGCCGAAGCCGAGCTCCGACGGGCCGAGGCCGACCTCCG
>JBILLV010000475.1:0-5555 GCA_044375895.1 Polyangiales bacterium
CGAGCGCCGCCGCGCACCGCGCGCTCACCCTCCCCACGTGCGGTCGAGGGCGCGGGGCGGCGATCGCGCGCATCGCGCAGCAGGCCGGGGCCACGCACCTCGTCGTGTGGGCCGAGTGGGACGGGATCTTCCAGATCACGGAGGGGCTTCGGGCGGCGGGTGTCCCCCTGCGGCTCCTGCGGGACTCGCGGGCGGGCTATCGGGTGTTCGCCCTGACGCCGCCGCGCGACGGGGGCGACCTTCGGGTAGGATCGGCCCCCTGATGCCCCGAATCTACCAGCACCGCATCAACTCGATCGACGCGCTCCGCGCCGTGCCGACGCACCTCGGCGTGGAGTTCGACCTCCGCTCCGACGGCGACCGCGTGATCGTCACGCACGACCCGTTCACCGATGGCCCGAGGCTGGAGGAGTATCTGCGGCACGTCGGCCCGCGGCCGTGCATCTTCAACATCAAGTGCGAGGGCATCGAGGAGCACACCCTCGCGCTCGCGGCGCAGCACGGCGTGGAGGACTTGTTCCTGTTGGACATCAGCGTGCCCGCGGCGGTGCGGCTGAGCCGCGTCGGCGAGAAGCGCATGGCGGTCCGCTGGTCGGAGTACGAGCCCGCGGAGCTCGCGGCGCGCTGGCGCTCTGCGGCCCGGTGGCTCTGGGTCGACTGCTTCACCGCCTGGCCCGACGACCGCGCGACGTGGGCCTCCCTCGCGCAGGATTTCTCCGTCTGCCTCGTCAGCCCCGAGCTCCAGGGCTACGGCGTCGCGAGCATCCCGGCGTGGCGCGAGGGGCTCGGCGACCGCGCCTTTCACGCCGTGTGCACCAAGTCGCCGGACGCGTGGGGCGGGCCGTGAGCGCCGCGCTCGCGCGCCTCGGCGCGGCGCTCGGCGGTGTGGACTTCGTCCAGGGGGCCGGCGGCAACGCCTCGGAGAAGGTGGGCGACACCCTCCACGTCAAGGCCAGCGGCGTGCGGATGCGCGGGATGGAGCGCGCGGGCGCGGTGGCGACGGCGCCCCTCGCGCTCGTGCAACGCGCCCTCGACGGCGACGCGGACGCCGACGGGGCGCTGATGCGTCTCACCCCGCGGCCCTCGCTCGAGGTGCTCATGCACGGGCTGGGGCCGCGCGTGGTGGCTCACACGCACCCGGTGGGCGTGCTCCTCGTGGCTTGCGCGCGCGCCGCCGCCGCGCCGTCGCTCGGCGCGGTGCCGGTTCGAACCGTGCCCTACGCGCGCCCGGGGGCCGAGCTCGCCGCGGCCGTGCGCGTGGCCCTGGAGGGCGTGCGTGGCGCGGCGGTGCTCCTCCTCCGCGCGCACGGGATGATCGCTTTCTCCGACGACGTCGAGGAGGCCATCGCCCTCACGGTCGCGTTCGATCGGGCGTGTCGGGACGGCTTCGATGCGGTGCCCTCCCTCGACGCCGTCGCCACCGAGGCCCCGCGCGCCATCGCGGGCGGCTACTGCCTCACGCTCCCGGAGGGCCCCCACCCGCGGGGCGGCGCGCTCTTCCCCGACGCGGCGGTGTTCTGCCCGAGGCTCGACGTCACCCGCGCGGACGAGGCCGCGGCGACGGAGGCCCTCCGCATCGTGCCGCGGCCGGTGGTGCTCGGCGACGGCGTGCGCCGGGTCATCGCCGCGCCCACGGAGGAGGGAGCCGTCTTCGCGCGCGAGGTGCTCGCGGCCCACGACGCCGTCACCGCGGCCCTCGGCGCGCGCGCGTCGTGGCTCGACCCGCAGGAGATGGCGGCCATCGCGCGGATGCCCGCGGAGCTGTATCGGCTCGGGCTGAGCGGGTGACCGTCAGCGCGTCCACTCGGTGGTCTCAACCACCGGGAGCTGGAGGGCGCGCTCGCGCTCGAGGTCGAGGTTGCCGACGTGCAGCGAGAGCGGCGCCTGCACCCACTTGTAGATCGACTGCACGAACAGCCGCACGAACTTCTCGACCCACACCCGCAACTGCTCGGGGGCGAGCTCGTGGAACATCGACCCGAGCGCCGCCACGATCTCGTCGGGCGAGAGCTTCTCGGCGGCGTACAGGTGGAAGCACGCGTCGAGCACGCGGAAGGGCATGAGCTCGTCTTCGCCCTTCTGGTTGGGCGCCAGCTCGGGGCCCGCGGGGGCCGAGAGCGTGAGGCGGATGCCTTCGAATCCCGTCGTCTCCAGGAGGTACTCGAGGAGGTAGATCACCACCGTCTTCGGCACGTTGGCCAACACCGCGAGGGCCCCTTCGAGGTCGCCGCCGATGGTGGTGTAGCCCATCGCCTTCTCCGACATGTTGCCCGTCTGGAGGAAGAGCATCCCCGAGGTGTTGGCCCAGTTCCACATGCGGAGCGAGCGGAGGCGGGCCTGGACGTTCTGCTGCGTGATGGGCGTGAGCTCGCCGCCCACCATGGTCTTCGCCACCTCGGCCTCGCGGTTGAAGGCCTCCTCGATGGGAACCACCATGAACGGCACCCCCAGCTCGTCGGCGATGGTGCGGGCGCAGGTGCTGGTGTGATCGGACGAGTAACGTGACGGCATGTAGAACGCCCGCATCATCTCGCCCGTCTTCGCCCGCCGCGCGTCGGGCGGCAGGTCGGCGAGGCGGCGCTGCACGTAGCGCCACGCGATGAGCAGCGTGAGGAGCGAGTCGCGGCCGCCCGAGAGCGCGATGCCGAGGCCCTTGAAGGCCTTGGTCTTCTCGAAGTAGTCGCCGATGCCGAGGGAGAGGGCGTCGAGGAGGTCTTCGCAGAAATCCTGACGGGCCGTGCGCGAGGGGGCGGGCGTCGGGAGGAAGAAGCTCCCGTGCGGCGGCGCGGGGTAGGCGAGCTTCGTGCGGTCGGCGCAGGCGCCGTCGCAGCGCACCTCCAGCGGACGGATGGCGGAGGCGCGCGCGTCGATGCAGTCGTTGCGCCACGTGGTGTTCTCGGTGCGGAGGCGGCGCGTGCGGTCGAGGTCGACCGTCATCGCGGCCCAGCCCTGGCGCCACCGCGGGGACTCGCCCATGGGGCGACCGTTCTGGAAGACGAAGCCGCCGCCGTCGAAGATGAGCCCGTCGTTGGCGCCCGCGGCGTTGGCGTAGGCGAGGGTGCACTGGTTGTCGCCCGAGCGCGTGGCGAGCATCTCGCGGCGCGTCCCCATCACGCCCATGCGGTAGGGCGACGCGGAGATGTTCACCACGAGCTCGGCGCCGGCGTAGCAGCGTCGGCGCATCGGGCCGTCGGGCGACCAGACGTCTTCGCACACCTCGACGGCCATCGTGCCGAACTCGAAGGTGAAGACGAGGTCGCCGAAGGGAGCGTCCCACACCGTGTCGGCCTGGCCGGGGGTGCCGCGCGAGAAGGTGCGGGCCTCGTAGAAGACGTTGTACGTGGGGAGCTTCTCCTTCGGCACCACGCCCACCACCGCGCCGCGGTGCACCACCACGGCGACGTTGTAGAGGTGCCCGCGCAGCGACGCGACCGCGCCGAGGACGAACACCGTCCCGAGCTCGCGCGTGGCCTCGGCGAAGCGTTTCACCGCCGTGGCCTGGGCGTCGATGAAGCCCCGCCACTGGACGAGATCCTCCGCGGGGTAGCCGCCCACCACCTGCTCGGGGAAGACGCCGACGGTGGTGTCCGCAGCGCCCATTTCGAGCGCCATGGCGACGCAGCGCTCCGTGTTCGAACGGACAGATCCGACGGTGGGGTTGACGCTGCCGAGCGCGATCTTGATGAGTCTCATGGGGGCCGTTCGTGGGGTCGTGGGAGAGAGTGTCGAGGGCTCAGGGGTCGGTGGGCGGCGCGGCGTTGTCGGGCGACACCTGCGCCCGCACCCAGTCGAGGTAGGGCGCGTGGCCCTCGCCCGGCTGCACGGGAAGCGCGATCACCTCGGGGAGGTCGTAGGGGTGCAGCGCCAGGATGCGCGCGGTGAGGGCCGGGACGCGCTCCGCGGTGGTCTTGATCACCAGCGTGATCTCCGTGTTGCGCTCGAGGCGACCCTCCCACGCATACGTGCTGCGCACCGGGCCCGCGGCGTTGACGCAGGCCGCGAGTCGCTCGGTGATGAGCGCGTCGGCGATCTCCTGCGCCTTCTCCTCGGGGACGTTGCAGAGCACCATGCGCCAGCCCGTCTCCACCGGGGCGGGGTACGACACGGGCTCCACCTCGTCGAGGGCGGCGAGCGTCTCGTGGAGGCACCACGACACCCACGCGGTGCGGTCGTAGCGGGCGGCGTCGGGCTCGTCGTCGTAGAGCGGGCCGAAGCCCCCGTCGGACTGCCCGGCCTCGGCGGCCCGCAGCGCGAGCGACACCGCGAGGTCGCGGAGGTCGTGGTACGCGGCGTCGCCCGCCGTGCGAAGCGAGCGCGTGTGGATGGCCGCGCCGCGCGCGAGCGACGCGAGGTCACACGGGCGCCGCACGTGCGGGAGCGCGCGCCGGGCGAAGCGGGCGAGGTGGGCGGCGGTGTCGCGGATGCCCTCGGCGGCCGTCCCGTCGACGAGCTCGGCGACGCGGGTGAGAAACGCGAGGGCCTCGCCGAGGATGCCCTGCCCGCGGCTCTGCGCGAGCGCGTGGACGGCGTGGACGGCGGACAGGTTGGCGGGCCAGAGGGTGACGAGCGCCCCCGCGGCGTCGCGGCGCAGCAGGAAGGCGTCGGGGTGCGGCTGCGCGGCGTCGAGCCCGACGATCCACTCGGCGGCGGCGAGGGCGTCGGCGTCGCGACCGATGGCGAGGTGGACGGCGCCGACGCGGAGGGTGGTGGCGAGGTCGGTGATGCCGTCCGAGCCCGCGCCCGAGAGGGGGCCGTGGGCGAGGGAGCCGCGGCCGTGCGTGCCCGGGAGGATGGGCGCGCGCAGGCTGTCGAGGTGCCCGACGAGCGTGCGGGAGAGGGCGACGCGCCCGGCGGCGAGGGCCCCGAGCGCCACGAAGGCGGGCATGCGGGCCGCGGAGGTGGCGCAGTCGGGCTCCTGCGAGCGGAAGTCGTCGGAGAGACGAACGTCGCCGCCGGGGGTGACGTGGCGCCGCGCGAGGTGGTCGAGCGCACGGTGCGCCGCGGCGAGGTGGCCGGTGGCCGCGAGGGCCAGGGGGAGGCGATGGGTGGCGACCGGGTCGTCGTGGCCGACTGCGCCCGAGGGGAGGAGGCGCCGGAGCACATGATCGAGGCCGCGGTCGCGCGCGGCGCGCAGACGGGGAGCGAACACGACGGCGGGTGTACCGCGCGGGCGGGTGAGGGGGAAGAGTGATTGCGGGGGAGGGGCCGCGCCGTCGGGTGGGAACTCCACGAGTTGAAACGGGGCGACCGGCTCGCCTGAAAGTAACTCCACGAGTTGAAACGGGGCGACCGGGGCGCCCGAAAGTAACTCCACGAGTTGATTCGAGGCGACCGGCTCGCCTGAAAGTAACTCCACGAGTTGAAACGGGGCGACCGGGGCGCCCGAAAGTAACTCCACGAGTTGATTCGGGGCGAACGTAGTGTCACGCCGAAGCTCAACGAGTTGAAACGCGGTGGTCGGCCCACCCGGCGGGAAGTCCGCGAGCTTCCGCGCGGCGGCGAGATCGATGAGGCGATGAACGCCGAGACGCCGCCCGCCGCCCCGTTGGGTGCTC
>JBILLV010000476.1:0-5542 GCA_044375895.1 Polyangiales bacterium
CGTGGGGAGCAGCGAGACGAGGGCGTTCCAGCCGGCCGAGTCGAAGGTGTTGGTGTCCATGCCCCCACTCCAACGGCGGACCGAGGCACCGGCTTAACGCCAATGCCCCCCGACCGCCCCCCGGTGCCGTTGCCCGCGGCGCTCTCCGCGCTGGCGGCGGTGCTCTGGCGCACCTTCCCGACGCCCGCGGACATCGCGCAGGCGGTGACCTTCGCGGGCCTGCCACCCGAGCGCATCCACTTCACGCAGCCGAGCGCGAGCGCCTGGCGCGACGTCCTCCTTGTCGCTCGGCGTCGGCGCCAGCTCCCCGACCTGCTCGACCACGTCGTCGCCGCCCGGCCCGGCGTCCCCGAGCTCGCCGACGCGGCCGCCGTCGTGTGTCACGCGCTGGGTGACGACGCGGGCGGCATCCTGGAGACGGGAACCTCCCCGCCGCCCGAGCGCCCTGCCCCCTCGCAGCTCCTCGACGCTCGCTACGAGGTGGTCCCCTGGCACGCGCGCGGCCGCGACTACGTGCTCGCCGAGCTCGACGCGTGGGCCGGCGACGACCGGTCGTCCGTGTGGCTGCTGCACGCCGGGGGCGGCGTCGGCAAGACCCGCCTCGCCATCGAGTGGGCGCGGCGGCTGCGGGCCGCTGGCTGGTGCGCCGGCTTCCTCCCGAAGCGGCCCCCCGAGGGCTGGGCCGAGGACCTCAGCATCTGCGTCGTCCCCCTCCTCGTCGTCATCAACTACGCCGAGAGGCGCCCCGACCTGACGAAGCACCTGGAAGAGCTCCAGCTCGCGTACGCAATTTCGTACCCGGTCGGTAACGGCCCGCCGCTCCGGGTGCTCCTGTTGGCGCGCAACGACGGCGACTGGTTCGCCACACTGCGCACCCACACGGAACTCGGCGCGTGGGTCTCGGAGCGGCCCCCGCGGGAGCTCGGCCCCGTGGCGGTGAAGCCAGCCGACCACGCGGAGGTGTTCGACGAGGCGGCGGCGGTGTTCGCGGCGGTGCGACAGAGGCCTCCGGTGCTGCGCGCCCCGGTGGTCTTCGGCGACGAGCGCTTCGAGCGCGTGCTCTACCTCCACATGGCCGCGCTCGCCGCGGTCGACGGCCTCCCCCTCGACGCGGGCGGCCTGATGAACATGATCCTCGACCACGAGGAGCCCTTCTGGGAGAAGCGCGCGTTGGAGCTGCGGAGCGACCGCGACTTCGCCCGCCACAGGAAGCTCGCGCGCCAGCTCGTGGCCGCGGCGACGCTGCGGGGGCACCTCGCGGAGGAGGAGGTTCCGCGGCTCACCCGCCGGCTCGTCGAGCGCGAACTCAACGCCGACGACGAGGACCTGTGGCACCTGCTCCACCGCATCTACGAGCGGAGTGGCGAGGACCTCTGGCAGCCCGGGTTGGAGCCCGACTTGCTCGGGGAGGCGATCGTCGTCCGCGTCGCGTCGCCCGCGGTGAAGGAGCGGCGCGTCGCCGCCGACTGGATCGACTGGGTGTTCCCCGTGGACGACGCGGGCGCGCTGCGCGTGGGCTTCACAGTGCTGAGGCGCGCCGGCGACGGCGCCCAAGGCGACGCGGGGTGCGGGAGGAAAGGGTCGCCGCCTGACGCTCAAACCCGTTCCACAACTCTTGACGATGACTCGATGACCTGTGGGGAGCCGACGGAGGCGATCGATGTGGCTCGGGGCGTGCACTTGACTTGCCACGCGGCGTCACTGCGTGATAGTTGCGAAACATGACGCCCGCCGAGGTCAGCGCGTTTCGTACGCATTTCTTCCGAAGGCTCACTTTGGGGCCGCTAGAGCCCGACGACCCTCAGTACGTCCGACTCTATGACCTGCCCGAAATGCGAGCCGAAGATCCTGTCGAGCTCCTTCGCTTCGCGATCGAGACCAATCCTGCGCCGACCGCTCAGCTCGTTTCCGGCTTCCGCGGAACGGGCAAGAGCACCGAACTGCGAAGGCTCCGCAAGGTGCTCATGGCAGATGGTCACAAGGTGCTCCTCTGCGACATCGAGGACTACCTTAACACGGGCCAGGCCATTGACCCGGTCGACTTCCTCTATGCGTTCGTGCTCGCGGTATCGGGCGCACTCGTCGAGCAGCAGGGGATGCAGGATCCCCTGCACGAGGGCTACATCACCCGCCTTCGCAATTTCCTCGTGCGTACTGAGGTCGAGGTGCCCGAGTTGTCCGCGGGTGTGAAGGCCGCGGGCGACGTCGGTGCCGTGAAGGCGGAGGCCAGCGCTGGTCTGAAGTTGGTGCTGAAAGACAACCCCACCTTTCGCGAGAAGGCGCGCACGCGCTGGAAGGGGTCCATCGGACGTCTTGTCGAGGAGGTGCACGCATACGTCGACGGACTCGCAGAGACGTTGCACCAGAAGCTCCCCGCGGACAAGCGGGTGGTGGTCATCATCGACTCGATCGAGCACATCCAGGGGACACTCGACGATGCGCCCAAGGTGCAGGCATCCATCGAGCAACTCTTCTCCGTACACTCCAGCATGCTGCATTTTCCGGGCATTCACACTGTGTACACGGTGCACCCATACCTGAAAATCAAGTACGCTAACATCGATGACTACTTCCCGACGGGGGGACTCCAAATCATTCCCACGATGAAGGTGCGCGACCGGGTGAAGGTTAAGAACTCCGAGGACGTCGGCCCGCCTCGCCAGTCGGCGCTCGACGCGTTTGCTCAGGTGGTCGAAGCGCGTGGGGAATGGTGGAACCTGCTGGGGTCGGGAGCCGACGGCCGGGCCCGTCTCGACGCCCTCATCCTGGCATCGGGGGGGCATCTCCGTGACCTGATGAGACTCCTCGCAGAGGTGGTTCGCCGCACGCGGGAACTTCCGGCGTCGCAAGAAGTCGTCGACGCGGCGACGAACCATGTGCGGAATCAGGCGCTGCCCATCGCTGACGACGATGCGGAGTGGCTGGCGGAGATCGCCCGGAGTCACAGCACCTGCCTCCCGTCGGACGCGAGGCTCCCTTCGCTCGCGCGCTTCCTCGACACCCACCGGGTGCTCTGTTATCGAAATGGAACCGAGTGGTTTGACGTGCACCCGCTGATTCGTGATGCGGTGCTCGAACAGGCCGCCGCGGTGAGGGCGCGCAAGGCCGCGCAGCAGGCGAGCGCCGCGCCGACGTCGTGAGCGATCTTGGCGAAGAGTCGCCGTTTCTCGACGACGCGACGGAAGCCGAGTGGGCGCTTCTGCACGACCAGTTCGACCTCGCCGAGGGATTTTGGATCGGGTGGTTGTTCTCACAGACCTTCACGGCGCCGCGTGTGATGGCAGAGCGCTCCGTCGGAAAACTTCGCGCCGCCGGTCGTGCGCTGCGACTGTGGCAGCCCGAGAGCCCTACGGCCCTGCGCGAGGTAACCGCTCATCTGGTCGCGGCAGCGCGTGAATCCTCAACGGATTGTCTTTGGGTCGAGGCGCTGACCTCTGACGCCCCAAACGCGGCCCCCGATGCCTCCTGGCGGATCGCGTGGCAGGAGTTTTTGATGCGCACGAATGAACGCCGTGAGGTGTTCGTGCGCCACCACCGCGGCGGGCTTGTGTTTGTCGGGCCGCTGGCCTTGAAGGGAGAAGCACAGGAGCGTTCGCCTGACCTCTGGGCGTACCGTTCGATCGTGATTGAGTTCGTGGAGGCGCGGCCGACGCCGAGAGTGCCCGCGCTGGAAATCGAGCCCCTCGAACCAGAACCTCCCGCCGCCGAAAGTTCGACGGCAACGCTGGACGACGCGGAGCGTTCGCTAGCGAACGCAAGTCGCTTCACAGTCGCGTGGCGTGTGGTCATGCAGGCTTCCGCGGCTCTGCGGGAGGCCGGGCAGGTCACTGACGCACGAAGGATCCTGATACGACTCCTCGCGCTTCCGCACGACGACCAGACCCCTCGGGCCTGGGTGGGTGAGTCACTGGCTGCTCTCGCGACGTGCGAGGTTCGACAGGGGGACGTACCTGCGGCAATCGACCATTTTCGCACGGCCCTTCGCTATGCGGACGAAGTCGACGACGATATAGCTGCAGGCTGGTGTTGGCAGCTCACGGAGCTGCTGGAGTCTCAGCTCGACCTGAAGGAGGCGCTTGAGATTGCAGAACGAGGACTGGTACGCGCGCGGCGAGCCGGCGCGACGCGGTCGAACGCCCGCATGATGGGCAATGTGAGCCTGTTCCTTGATCTGGTCGGAACGCTGCGTCTGGCTGGCGGCAGCATTGACGGAGCGGAGGCGGCGTACACGGAGTCGCTGGAGCTGAGGCGTCGGCTGCTGACGTTGCGCGGTGAGGTGCCCGAAGCACTCCGCCACCTCTCCATTGGCCTCGAACGAGTGGGCAACATCCGTCAGGCACGTGGTGACCTTGTGGGGGCGGAGAGCGCCTACGCGGAATCGCTGGAGCTGAGGCGTCGGCTGCTGACGTTGCGCGGTGAGGTGCCCGAAGCACTCCGCGACCTCGCCATTGGCCTCGAACGAGTGGGCAAAGTCCGTCAGGCACATGGTGACCTTGCGGGGGCGGAAAGCGCCTACCTGGAGTCGCTGGAGCTGAGCCGTCGACTGCTAACGTTGCGAGGTGAGGTGCCCGAAGCGCTCCGCGACCTCTCCATCGGCTTGAGCCGAGTCGGAGGCCTTCGTCAGGCACGTGGTGACCTCGTGGGGGCGGAGAGCGCCTACGCGGAATCGCTTGAGCTGAGGCGTCGGCTGCTGACGTTGCGCGGTGAGGTGCCCGAAGCACTCCGCGACCTCTCCATTGGCCTCGAATCAGTGGGCAACGTTCGTCAGGCACGTGGTGACCTCGTGGGGGCGGAGAGCGCCCACGCGGAATCGCTTGAGCTGAGGCGTCGGCTGCTGACGTTGCGCGGTGAGGTGCCCGAAGCACTCCGCGACCTCGCCATTGGCCTCGAACGAGTGGGCAAAGTCCGTCAGGCACGTGATGACCTCGCGGGGGCGGAGAGCGCCTACAAAGAGTCACTGGAGCTGAGCCGTCGACTGCTAACGTTGCGAGGTGAGGTGCCCGAAGCGCTCCGCGACCTCTCCATCGACTTGCGCTCAGTCGGTGGCGTTCGTGTGGCTCGTCGCGACCTCGTAGGGGCGGAGAGCGCCTACAAAGAGTCACTGGAGCTGACCCGTCGATTGCGGACGTTGCGCGGTGAGGTGCCCGAAGCACTCCGCGACCATCTGATGGCGCTCGCGCCTCTCGCCTACATCCAAGCGATGCGCGATGATGGAGCTTACGAGCGGACTCGCTTGGAGGCGAAGGCCATCTCCATTCAACTTCGTGCCCTGGAGAAGGCTGGGGTGTACGTGGGACCCATTCCTAAACTGCCGCCCTTGCGCTCGCCGCTCGCAAAGCACGCTCGCAAGGGACAAGCAAAGGGGCGGCGCAAGTAGACGTCTCGCCATAGTACGGCCTTCTTGAACACACGCGCGGCTACGCGCCCAACTTCGCCATGGCTGAACATCTGTCCGGCTGCGTAGGAGCTCCAGGTTGAGCTTGCAGACACGGCCTTCTGCGAGCAGGGAGGGGTTACCACACCAACCTCGAAGCCCCCGAGA
>JBILLV010000477.1:0-5538 GCA_044375895.1 Polyangiales bacterium
GTCGCTGGTCTCGGTCACCGACGACGGCGCGGCCGTGGCGCCGACGAGCAGCGTCACGAGCGTCGGCACCGTGCTCACGCTCGCCGCCCGGACGCTCGCGGGCAACCGCGCGCGGGTGGTGCGGGCGACGCTCCGTCCCGAGTGCGCGATCGGGGGGCTGCGCAACGGCAGCCGCGTGGTGGTGCGCGGCGTGGTTCGCGCGGTGGGCCCCGGGCTGGTCGCGAGCGAGCCGCTGGCCACCGCCGCGAGCGAGCTCACCGTCCTCGACGACCCGTCGTTCACGGCGTTCTCGAGCGCGTCGGCGGTGCCGTCGGCGACCTCGGTCGTGGTGCGGGCCAGCACGTCCCGTGAGGCGCGGGCGGTGCGCTTCGAACTGGTGCGGGCGAGCTCCCCCGGCGGCAACGAGTCGATGATCCTCTCGTCCGTCCCCTCCGCTGGGACGTGGACCACGGGGAGCTCGTACCAGTGGCTCGACACCGCGGTGACGGTGAACGCGACGTACTTCTACCGCGTCCGGGTGGTGCTGGATGATGGCGCGCACATCTACACGGAGACCCTCTCCGCCGTCGCGCGCGATCGACTGGCGCCGGACGTCCCTGCGGTGTTCGCCAGCGGCGGCGACAACCGGGCGACCCTCAACTTCACGGGCGGCAACCGCGACAACGACCTCGCGGGCTACATCCTCGAGCGCACGACCGACGGCGTCACCTGGACGCGCATCGTCGCCGGGCTCATCACCGCCAGCACCCAGGTGGACACCGGCGTGCTCAACGGCACCCGCTACGGCTGGCGCGTCTCGGCGCAAGACACGAGCGGCAACGTCAGCGCCGCGAGCAACCCCGCCTACGCCACCCCGCAGTCTCCCACCAACGCGACCTCCACCTGGACGGTCGCCTTCGAAGACCGCCTCGGGTCGGGCGACAACGACTGGGACTACAACGACCTCATCGTTGAGAGCGTGATCGACGAGCGCTTCTCCAACGGGGTGGTCACCGGCTACGTGATCGATGTCGATCCCCTCGCGCGCGGCGCCTGGTACGACCACGCCCTTCGCCTCGCGCTCCCCGCCAACGGGCCGTGGACCGCGCGCGTCGATCGCTGGGCCAGCGCGGCGGTCGTCCACTCGACCTCACCCGTGACCGCGATGTACTCCGGGCAGGACGCGATCGACCTCGAGGTGATCGCCGACACGCGGACCGCGCTCCCGCCCAACCCCGGGGAGACGGCGTCGAACACGGAGGCAGGGTCAGCGCCGGTGATCGGGCAGCATTTCCGCGTCACGGTGACGCTCGCCGACGCCGAGGCGAACCCCTCCGCCACCCGGCCGGGGGCGCCCTTCGACTTCTACCTCCGGCTGACGCGCCCGGCGGTGGGCGACATCCACAGTTGCCTCGGCGGCTCACGCCCCACGGAGGAGCGGGTCGCGCGCGGCCCGGGTCCGCTCGACACGGTGATGCCGATGGCGATCGTGATCAGCGGCTCGCTCCCGCGCTGGAGCGCCGAGGCCGTGCCCAGTTGGCGCGCCTTCACGGACTTCGAACTGGCCGCGCGGAGCGACTTCCGCATGTCGGCCAACACGTTCAACCGCCACTCCGCGTGGCTCACGAGGTCGAGGTGATCCCCATGGCCGGCGCACGACTCCCCCTCACGACGCTCACCTTCCTCCTGGTCTCGCTGTCCGCGGGCACCCTCCACGCGCAGAGCGCCGCGGCGGTGCGTCCGGTGGCAGAGCCCTCCGATCGCAGCGCCTTCGTGGCGTGCGTCCGTGGCGGCGTCACGCAGTGGCAGCTCGCCGCGGCGACTCCCACCGTCACGTGGTCGCGCCCGGCGACGTGCGCGCCCGACTCCGTCCGTCCGCTTCCTGGTGGCGGGGTCGTCTTCGTCGACACGGGCGGCGCGTCGCGGACGATGGTTCGACTCGCGGCGGATGGCCGCGAGCAGTATCGCGTCGCCCTCACCGCCCCCACGTGGGGAACCCCGCTGCTCGTGAGCGACGCCCTGGTGCTCCGCCTCGCGGACGGCACCGTGGAGTGGCGTTCGGTGACGGATGGGGCGCGGCGATTCTACCGTCGCACCGAGGCCGCTTCGGATCCGCGCGCCGTGCTCGGTGCGGGCGCTCCGATGCTCGTGTGGACGCTCCAGGGAGCGCGGGTCTGCGTGGCCCGCACCGACGGATTCGACTGCTGGAACGCAACCAACGGGAACTCCGTGGCGGAGTGGGACGCGGCGGACGCTCGGGCGTCCACCGGTCCCGCCCTCGCGGTGGACACCAACCGTGACGGCGACGACGAGCTGCTCGTCCCGTCGCGGGGTGGCGTGAGCGCCGTGGCCCGCGATGGCAGCATCCGCTGGGTGGCACGCGGGCCGACGCAGGGGCTCGTGATCGCGCCCCCGGTGGCCTGGACGCAGGGGGCGGCCACGCTCGCGGCCTGGGTCGATGTGGACGGATGGGTCCAGGTGGTCAACGTCGCGAACGGAGCGCCGAGCCCGGGGTTCCCGACGCGGGCGCAGGGCGGCTCGCGCGTCGGGGTGCGCATCGGCGACGTGGACGGGGACGGTGCGATGGACGTGCTCGTGAGTGAGCGGGCGGCCAACCTCCGCGCGTGGCGAACCACCGACGGCGCCGCGATCGCCGCGGGGGACGGACCGCGCCCGATGCCTCCCCTCGATGGCGAGCCCCTCCTGATGGCCACGGGTGACGGCGTGATCCACTGGGTCGCGATCGATGGGTCCCACGGGCTCGCGCATCGCGCGCTCGCGGCCACCGCGCTGTCGTCGGATCGTGCGGTCGTGGTCGCCGGCCCCGAGCAGCGCGCCGCCTCTCCCTTCCCGCCCGGTAGCGCGCAAGCACCGCGCGCCGTGGAGACCGAGACCGTGTCGACCTCGCCGGCCCCTCGCGCGCTGCCCCCGAGCGCGCCGGCTGCGGGCTGCACGGTGCGTCCGTCCATGGCGACACGCGTGGACGGCTGGATGCTTCTGCTCGTGGGCCTCGTCGCGACCCGCGTCGTTCGCAAGCGTCGTCGCTGAGGGGCGTTCGGCGCTCTCTCCGCACGCCGCTACCCCACATCAGCCAACCTTCCCGCTCGCGCCCCGCTGCACCGCCGCCGCCTCTGCCGCACGGTGGCGCCCCACGTAGTGCGCCACCGCGTCGAGGAAGGGCTGCTCGCCCCCGGTCACCTTCGACAGCAGCACCGAGCGCGTCGTCCCCGTGGTGGTGCTCACGTCGAGGTACCGCTTGAACATCCGCTCGTTGACGGCGAGCGTCGCCACCTCGCCGAAGGGCACGGCGTCGTCCCAGTCGGGCGCGCGCAGGCCACGGAAATCCAACGCGATCTCCGCGTCGCCGTAGCCAAAACGAACCGCCGGGAAGTGCCGCACCACCAGCGCCTCCTCCTCGGGGGTCGCGGGCGCATAGCGACACGCCAGCGTCATCTCGTGGACCTGCGCGAAGTCGGCCTCGTACTCCCCCCAGAGCCTCGCCTCGATGGCCTCCACGCCGGTGATCGCGTCGAGCCAGCCCTCCTTCGGCGCGGCCGTGATGATGTCGGCGTACTGCGACTCCGGCACGCGCGCCCCGACGCGCTCGATGCGGGCGAGCATCGGGGGGTGCGTGTCGAAGGGGTGCGGCGTCGCGGCGTGCTGCATCACCCGCGCGAAGCCATCGCCCGTCACGAAGGCGCGGAAGCCCTCCGCGATGCGGGCGGCGATGGAGAGCTGGTCGTGCTTCTTGTCAGCATCGAACAGGGTGTGCTCCACGACGGTGCGGTACCTCGCGTAGGCCGCGATCTTGAGCAGGGCGCGGGCCAGCGCGTGGCCGGAGACGGTGCGGGCGGCGATGGCGTCCGCGGCGTACTCTCGCTCGCGCTCCGTGCGGAGCAGCGCGAGGTCGAAGGCGCTGAAGTACGCCTGCATGAAGTAGTAGACGGGGATGCCGGTCTCGCGCAGGGCGGCGAGGTAGCGCACCGAGGCGGCGAGGCGCGGCCCCATGCGCCGGGTGAAGGCCGTGTCGCCGCCGACAAAGTGACCCATCTCGTGGGCGAGGACAGCGTCGGCCTCCTCGCGGTCGAGCAATCGCAGCAGGGGGAGGCTGACGAAGAGCGAGCGCCCCTCGACGCGCCCGTCGGACGTGGTGAGGCCCGCCTCGGTGACGAAGAAGTTGTCGTCGATGCCCGCGAGGAGGTTGACCGGGGCCTCGGTGCCGAGGCGCGTGCAGAGCTCGCGGATGCGCGCGAACAGCGGGGCGGCGTCGGACTCCGCGACGCGGACGGCCGCCACGCCGCTGGGGGCGGGCGGGGAGACGAAGATGGCCTTGAGGACGTGCCACGCCGCGTAGGCTGCGAAGAGGGCCACGACGAGGATGAGCTTGACGACGTAGACGTGGAGGAAGAAGGCCGTGAGCCAGTAGGAGAGCCACACGGCGAGGACGCCCTGGACGATCGTCTGCACCGCAGCGAACACCTGCATCGAGCGCCAACCGAGCACGAAGGCGCCGTACTGAGCCCGCGCGGAGGCGTGCGCGAGGAGCGCCAGGGCGGCGCCGAAGAGCGTCATGAAGAGCCCGAGCGCGAGGGCCCAGGCGCCGGCACGGCGCGCGAGGAGAAACGGCTTGATCTCGACGCACACCTGGTCGATCTGCGTGAGGTAGCCGGCGAGCTCGGGGTCGGTGGAGCCGCACGCGGCGGAGGGGGGATTGCGCGCCAGGAAGGAGATCAGGCCGTCCCGCTGGGCGGGGCTCAGGGTGCCGTTCAGATCGACGCGGAACCGGTTGGCTGAGACAAACTGCTCGTCGAAGGTGCCGAGCGCGTGGTGCGAGAACCCCAGCGCGATGAGCGGCAGGAGGAACACCATCACAATGGGGAGCAACTGCGCGCGGAGGACCGTGAGGGCAGTGAGGGGCTTGGGTGGGGTCATGGCCTTCGGGCGAGGCTAGCCCGGAGGCCGTGGCGGGCGGTAGCGCGGGAAAGTGCCTACCAGCGAACCGGTGCGGGCGTGGGGTTGTTGGCCCCCTCCGTCCCGACGCCGAGCTGCCCGACGAAGTTGGAGCCCCAGCAGCGCGTCGCCCCGTCCATCGCATAGGCGCACATGTGCTGACCGCCGGCTGCGAGCGCGGTCGCGCCCGTGAGCGACACCACCGGCGCAGGCGTGGGGATGCGCCCCATCCCAGCGCCGGGGAGTGTGCCGCGTCCGAGCTGACCGCCGCCGCCGGCCCCCCAGCAGTGCACCGCGCCGCCCGCGAGGAGCGCGCAGGTGAAGTCGTCGCCCGCCGTGATGGCCTGCACGCCCGCGAGTCCGGGGACGGCGACGGGGACGGTGGTCCAGTCCATCCCGTCGGGGCCGACCGCGCCCGACGCACCAGAGCCCCAGCAGCGCACCGTCCCGTCCATGAGGAGCGCGCAAGCGTGGACGGCGCCCACGACCACGCGACGCGCCCCCGTGAGGCCGCGCACCGCCACGGGCGCCATCGACGAGTCGCGCGCGCCGTTGCCGAGCTGACCGCTGCTCCCGTCGCCCCAGCAGCGCACGGCGCCGCCCGCGACG
>JBILLV010000012.1:0-67079 GCA_044375895.1 Polyangiales bacterium
CCCTTGCCCCCGCTCCGCGGGGGTGAGGGCGCGCGGCAGCGCGGAGAGGGGGCCGTGACGAGCGGCACCGTCACACGGTCCGCGATGCGTCAACGGCCAAACCTGAGTCAGAGCGCGCGAAATTTTGTGCCGCGCGCCTACCGTGCGAAGCCATGGCGGCGATGCGCGACCGCTACGACGCGATGAACAAGGACGCCCTCGTCGCCGTGCTACGCGACGTGGGGACGGTGGAGCGCGGTGTGGAGGCGGGGGCCACCACGCAGCGGGTCGACGTCCTCTTTCGCCCCGACGCGGCGCACCGCGCGCTGCGCCGGAAGCGCGGCCTCCTCGGGGCGCTCGTGGCCAACGTCCCGTGCGACCTGGAGCCCTACCGCAACACGCCGCCCGTCCGCGTGGTGCGCGAGGCGGTGCGGCGGCTGTGGTCGCTCCATCATGTCCGCGAGCTCGAGCTCCAGCAGACGAAGCCCGAAGCCGAGCTGCCGATGTGGCGGGCGCTGGTGCTCTCGCCGGGGCGGCCGCGGCAGGCGCTGGAGGCGTTTCGCGCGGAGCCCGCGCCGCGCATGCCCGCGGGCGTCTACGCGACGGCGCCGGAGATGGGCCTGTGGATCGTCGTGCTGTCCGAGCTGCCGGAGACGCGTGACACGCTCTGCCTGCGGGTGCTGGCGAAGGGCAAGGTGCAACTTCGGGCGATCCGCGAGCTCCTCGCGCTGCGCGCCGACGCGTGGGAGCGCTGCCTCATCGACATCCTCCTCCGCTGGCGCATCGAGGTCGCGATCCAGGCTACACTCTCCCCCGACGACGAGGACTTCATGACCACGACCCACGACCTCTACGAAGAGTTCAAGCAGAAGTTCCGCAACGAGGGAATCTCCCAGGGCATTTCTCAGGGCATTTCTCAGGGCATTTCTCAGGGCATCTCCCAGGGCATCTCCCAGGGCATCTCCCAGGGCATCTCCCAGGGACGCGCCCAGGGGCTGCGCCCGCTCGTTCACCTCTTCGAGCGGCGCCTCGGCCGCGCGCTCTCGGCCGCCGAGCACGAGGCGCTCCTCACGCGCTTCTCGACGCACGGCCCCGACCGCCTCGGCGACGTCGTGCTCGACCTCGCCCCCGACGCGCTCTCCGCCTGGCTCGCCGACCCCGCCGCCCGCTGACCCGCGCCGCCCCCCCGACGGCGCGCGGATCGTCTCAGCGCGTCGGCTCGCAGCCGCAGCCGCACTCGTTGCTGAACATCTGCTCGCCCGCCATGCACGCGAAGCGCACGAGCCGGCACCGCTCCGGCGAGTTCGCGACGTAGCGGCGCTGGGGCTCGCGCGCCGGGTCGCAGGTGCACGCGTTGGTCGTGCAGGTGACCGCCCCGCCGCGGTTGCACGTGCAGGTGTTGCAGGCCGCGGGGAAGGTCTCGCCGGGCTGGTAGGTGCGGTCGCCCACGGTGCACTGGAGACACGCGCGGCGGGTACACACGGAGGGGCCTCCCGCGCGGCACACGCAGTCGTTGCAGCCGTCGGAGTAGCTCTGGTCGGGCGCGACGGTGCTCCCGTCGGCGGCCGTGCAGCCGCGGACGCAGCGGCCCGGGATGTCGCGCGCGAGGCCCGGGCCGAAGCACGCGAAGCCGGTGGGGCACGCGCGCGGATTGACCGTGCGTCCCCCACACGGAACCTCCTCGGGCTGCACCGCGACGCAGCGCTGCTCGGCGTTGCAGATGGCCACCTTGGTGAGCTCGCGCGCGGTGATCTCCTCGTTGGGCTGCGCGCAGGGCGGGTACGGCGGGCGGCAGGTGTTGGCCGCCGCGTACGCCTCGGCGCTCGTAGCGCGAACGGCCGTGCGCTGCCACCCGCCACAGCAGCCCCCTGCGCTCACCACCACGCACTCGCTGTCGCGCGTGCACGCGGTGTAGTCCGGCGCGGCGGCCGTCCCGGCGAGCGAGACGGTGAAGGTCTGGCGCTGGCGGTGGTAGTCGCGGAAGGCAACAAGCCAGGTGCCCGCCCGCGTGAGGGTGTGGGTGACGCGGGCGTTGATGGTTCCGTCGGCGTCGTCGTTGAAGGCCGCGACGCGACCGCTCGGGTCGAAGAGCCACACCATCGCGTCGCCCCGCGTGGAGGTCACACGAACGTCGACCCGGTCGCCCACCGCGCCGCGGAAGCGGTACGCCTGACGGGCTGTGGGCGCGTACACCACCGTGCGCGACGCGCCGTAGGTGAGGTCGCCGATCACCGTGACGCCCTGCACCTCGTCGGTCGCGGCCCCTTCGTCTCCCTTCAAGAGACCGTCGTCGGCGGCACAGCCGACGAGCGAGAAGACGATGGCGGCAGGAGACAGAAGGCGGAGGGGGCGGAGGTTCATGGCGCGGCTCCCCTACTGCGGCTGACGCAGCGGGTCAAGACGCCCTACGGCGAAAGCACCCGCCGACCGAGGAGCGCCCCGAGCGCGCCCCCCACGACCGCCGGGGCGCCGTGCGCGAGGACGCCGTGCGCGATCGTCGCGACCGGGCACGCGAGGTGGAGCACGAGCGCGCCGATGAAGCCCGAGGCCACGCCCGCCACCGCCCCCGCGAGCGCCGGGGCGACGGGGGCCGAGCGCCGCGCCGCCGCGAGCAGCGCCGCGAGGGCGACGATCGCGATGCCAGACCCGAAGGCCGCGCAGTGCGCGAACGCGTGGAAGATGTTGTCCCCCTCCGGAACGACCGAGCCCGGCACCGCGCGCGTCGTCGCGGCGATCACCAGCGCGAAGAGCGGCAAGGCCACGGCGGCGTAGGCGCTTCGTTGCGCCGTGGTGGGCCCGAGGCCCCGCGCTCCGCGGTGGACCACGAAGGCCACGCCCGCTGCGAGCAGGCCCACCTGCGCGAGGGTCGCCGTGCCGAAGGCCACACCGAGCTGTCGGGCGAGGTCGCGCCGCGGAACGCGGAAGAGCGCAACGGCCACGAGAACGGTCGCGAGCGAAGCGGGCGCGAGCGCGACGCTCCACGCGGAGTAGGGAGAGACGGCGCCACCGTCGGCTTCGAGGGCGGCGACGAGCGCCGGCGGGATGGCCTCCTCGCCGCGACGAACCGGCGTCGGACGCACCCGCACCAGCGCGTTGCACGCCGGGCAGGTGCGGGCGTGGTCGCGGAGGGCGTCGGTGAGGGCTTCCCCTTCGACGAGCGAGCGGGTGATGTCGTCACAGGTGCTCATGACGGCCTCTTGAGTCCAACGAGCTTGCGGAGCGCCTCGTAGCCGCGGTGCGCTCGCACCTTGAGCGCGCCCGGCGTGACGCCCGCAACCTGCGCGGCGTCGGCCACCGAGAGGCCCTCCACCTTCAACAAGACGATGGCCTCGCGCTGCGCCTCGGGGAGCGCTTCAAGGCCTGCGCGGAGGGAGTCGGCCACCTGCGGATCGAGGCGGTCGAAGCCGTCGGGGGTCTCTTCGACCGGCGCGGGCTCGGGGACGGAGCCGTCGTGGCTGAGGTCTTCGGGGCGGCGGCGGCGCGAGCGCCGGTGGTCGAGGAAGGTGCGGCGCGCGATGGCGAAGACCCATGGCTCCACCGGGGCGCCGAGCTGGTACGTGCCACGAGCCCGATGGATCTTGAGGAACGTGGTCTGCGTGAGATCGTCGGCCGCGCGGTCGTCGCCGGAGAGGTTGCGCAGGAAGCCACGGACCCGCGGCGCGAGCGCGCGGTAGAGGTCTTCGAACGCGCGCCGATCGCCGGCGACGGCGGCCGCCATGAGCGTGTCGAGAGCTTCGTCTCGGCGGACTGTCACCGTGGGCTCAACCATCCATGGAGACGGCGCCGACGCATCTCCGTGGGCGCGGTGATACCGCGACGGAGAGGCGACGTACCAGCGCGGAATGGCGACGACCATGCGAGCGCCTACGTCTCGGTCACGGTTGCGGTTACGCGCCGCAGCGTTGGGGTCGGGAGGTGATAGCTTCGCGCGCCATGCGACCCATGCGTCTCTTCCTGTGCGTCTCCCTCCTCTGCTTCGCGGCGGGGTGCGGGTCATCTTCCAACAACGCCGCCACCTCGGCCCCGCCGCCGACCACCGCGACGTCGGGCGGTGACACTGCGACCGCCCCGACGGCGACGACCGAGACCGCACCGACAACGCTGCCAGCGGCGGCGACCGTTCCTGCGACGACGGAGACCGCGACCGCGGCCACGACGCCCACCGCCACGACGCCCGCCGCCACGACGCCCGCCGCCACGACGCCGCCCCCCGCGGAGCCCGCCGCGGCGACGCCCCCTGCCCCGCACGCGACGACGCCTGCGGCCCGCCCCGCGGCAGCGACTGCCGGTGGCGCGCAGGCCGTGGCCCGCGGTCGCGCGGTGCTCACCCGCGCCTGCGGCAACTGCCACGAGCCCGGCGACAGCGACGGCCCGAGCGCCGGCAAGAACTGGGAGGAGGCCCGCATGCGCACGCAGGTGCGACAGGGCGCCGGTCGGATGCGGGCGATCCCCGCGTCGCGGCTCAATGACGCAGACCTGGACGCGCTCATCGCCTACCTCCGCTCGATCCGCGCGGTGCGCTGAAGGACGGCGCGGTCGACGCGGGGAGAGGTGATAGCGTCGCGGTTGCGATGCGTCTCTCCACCGCCCTCGTCCTGACCGCGCTCGTCGCCTGCCAGAGCCATCCGCCTCCCTCGCCGCGCACGCAGATCGTCGCGCCGCCGCCGCCCGACGTCGCCGTCGCGCCACCCGTCGCCACGGCACCTCCGGTCGTCGCCCCGGCGCCGGTCGTGCCCGAAGCCCCCGCGCGAATCGAGGCGTACCGCGACGAAGCGGCGGTGACGGAGCTCATGCGCGATCCGCAATGGCAGATTCCCGGCGAAGGCGAGGACTCGTACTCCTGCGCGGGCGGCGCTCACCCGCAGTCGTGCTCGCCCAACCCCTGCCACGAGGGCGTCGGCCAGGACTGCCGCAACGACTGCGAGCGCACGTGCGACGGCTGCGAGCGCGGGTGCCGCACGACGGCCGTCCGCTGCGCCTCGCCTTGCGCCGAGGACGCCTGCCGTCGGGACTGCGCACGCACCAACGCCGCGTGCATCGACGCGTGCATCCAGGCGCAGGGGCGGTGCCTCACGGGCGTGTGTGAGCCCCGCCAGCGCGCGTGCGAGACCGAACAGGAGCGCGCGTTCCACAACGGTCCGTGCCGCCCGGCGTGCCTGCGGTGCAGTCGACAGTGCGAGGGCGGCGACAACATGGGCGACTGCTTCCGCGCGTGCTTCCGCCGCAACCGCGGGTGCACGCCGGGGCAGCAGAACATCTGCGTGATGTCGGGGCCGGAGTTCGGCGCCCCGCTGCCGCCGTGAGGGCCGCGCTCCTCCTCACGCTCCTCGGCGGCGGGAGCGTGGCCGCGCAGGGACTCCCCGAGCGGCGCTGCGTCCCCGCGGGGGTGCTGGTGCGCGGGCGCCGCGTGACGACGCGCGCCGACGAGCGCCCAGAGCATCGGGTGAGCGTGCGGGCCTTCTGCATGGACGAGACGCTCGTGACGCGCGCGTCGTTTGCGCGCTACGTCGTCGCGACGGGCTACGTCACGGAGGCCGAGCGGCGAGGCTTCGGCTTCGAGTCGCTGGAGGGCTTTCAAGACTGGGCGTGGCAACGCGTGCCGCACGGGAGCTGGCGTCGGCCGTTCAGCGAGGACAACGCCGACACGCGCTCGTTTCTGCGCGACGATGCGCCCGTCACCATGGTGTCGTGGGACGACGCGGTGGCGTACTGCGCGTGGCGCGGTGGGAGGCTCCCGACGGAGGCGGAGTGGGAGTACGCGATGCGCGCGGGGAGCTACCGGACGCGCTACCCCTGGGGCGACGCGCCCGACGACGCCAGCGGGAGGCCCCGGCTCAACTACTGGCAGGGGACATCCCACGCGCGCAACGAGCGGCGAGACGGGTGGGTGTACGTCTCCCCCGTGCGCGCGTATCCGCCCAACGCGTGGGGCTTCTACGACCCGGTGGGCAACGTGTGGCAGTGGACCGCGGACGTCTTCTATCGCGACACCTACGCCGCGACGGCGCTCGGCCACGACGCGGGCGCCGTCGCGGGCGCGGAGGAGCGCGTGGTGCGCGGCGGCTCGTGGTGGTGCGCGGCGTGTACGTGCGAGGGCTACGGGCTCTGGTACCGCGGGCACAACGTGCGAGACGCGCGCTTCAACAACCTCGGGTTCCGGTGTGTGTACGAGGCGGTCAGCGGTCGCCCACCGCCGCCGGCTTGAAGCAGAGGCGCACCACGCCGTCGCGCGCGAGGGGCGCGAGGTGGGGCGGGACGTCGCCGTCCACGCGAAACGAGCGGACGTAGTAGCTCCCGGTCTCCACCACGGGGAGGCCGCGCGCGCGGAGCCAGGCGCTCACCTCCTCGCGACGGAGGGCGTCGACGCGGGCGAGCTCGTCGAGGTCGAGGCGCGCGAAGGCCCGCGCTGCCAGGGCGTTGTGGAAGTACGTGAACCAGTCGAGCTGCGTGCGCGCCCGCTCCGTCCACAGGTGGTCGCGCGGCGCGAGGAGCACCCCGAGCTGCGACGCGGTGAGCCCGAACCCGCGCGAGAAGCTCACCGACACCAGCGAGCGCGGGAGGAGGTCGGCGAGCTCGGCGGCGACGGCGCGGCGTTCGGCGGGAGCGAGCGTCGGAAAGAGGTTGATGTTCAACAGCCGGAGCTCGGCGCCGCGGAGGAAGGAGACCAGCTCGCGGGTGACGTGGCCGTTGCGCACCGACGGGAGGCACGCGCACGCGAGGGAGCCATGGGCGTCGTCGGAGAAGACCACCCGCTCGGGCCGCGACGATCCCACGCGGAAGCCGTACCAGTCGCCGGGGAAGACGCGCACGGGCTGGTCGTGGAGGTGCGCGGACTCGACCACGTGGGCCATGAGGTCGACATCACTGCCCGCCGCAAAGAGGTCGTGGGAGGAGAGGTCCCACGCGCCGCCGGTGAGGGCGGTGAGGGTGTCGCGGACGCGCGGCGCGAAGGTGTCGTGAAACCACCCGAGGCCGCGGGTGTAGTGCTCCGTGAGGTCGCTCACGTCGAGCGAGGCGACGGCGTCACGGTACGCGCGGACGCCCGCGGCGTAGCCCACCGGGAGGAGCGCGCGGAAGCCCTCGACGGCTTCGGGGGTGACGGCGCGGCCGATCAGCTCAGGCGATACAGCAGGCTCGACGTGTCCTCCAGGGAGGCATACACGCTCCCGTCCGAGAGGAGGTTGGTCGAGCGGCAGATCCCGTGGGTCCGCTCCCAGAGGGGCGTCGGTTCGTGGTAGAAGCATAGCTGCGCCTCGTCGATGCGGCGGATGGTGGGTCCCCAGGGGAGGCGGCCGATCACCTCCCCGACGGATTCGAAGGCGTCGAGGGTGACGCGGTGCTCGCTGGCCCAGCGGTCGTGCGGGCCGCGGCGGAAGAGCGAGCGCTCGTGGGCGACGTAGGTGTGCTTGAAGGTGAACTCCCGCACCCCCCTCGCCCGCATCGCCGCGACGTATTCCGTCACGTCGGTGGGGTCGTCGATGTAGCCCCGCGCCATCACGCAGGTGGCCCGCACGGGGAGGCCATCGCACGCGCCGAGCACAGCGGCGGCGTCGGGCGCGTCGTCGCCCATGAGCGAGCGGTTGATGACGTCGTCGTGGTGGTGGCGCGACCAGCAGAGGTACGTGAGCCCCGCGTCGCGGAGCGCGCGCGCGAGGGCCGGCGTGAGGCGCGACCCGTTGGTGAAGCACGCGACCTCGTCGAAGACCGCGCGGGCTTCCCTGACGAGGTGGATGACGTCGTCAGGGCGGAGGAGCGGCTCGCCGCCGCCCGTGATGACCGCGCGGGTGGCGCCGCGGTCGCGGGCCCAGCGGAAGTGGGCGGCGAGGTCGACCGCGCGCCAGTCGAGACGGTCGCGGTCGAGCGCAGAGAGCGACGAACGGGAGAAGCAGAAGGGGCACGCGCAGTTGCACGCGAGCCGCACCGGGAGGACGGAGCAGGTGAGCGGGCGGCAGTTGTTCCAGGGGACGAGCTCGCTCACGGAGAAACCCGCGCGAGGGCGTCGCGGACGTGGGCGCGGCGCGCCTCGGGGAGGTGGTGCCACGCGCCGCAGAGGTCGAGCTCGGTGAGCTGGAGGCGCTCCATGAGGTCGCGGGCGGCGTCGCGGAGGCGCTGGTCGCGGGACTGGTAGCGGGCGCGGAGCGGGGCGGCGAGGAGCTCCACGCGGGCGGCGTCGGCGTTGAAGCGGGCGAGGTGCCCGGCGTGCGACTCGCGCCACGCGAGGTAGTCGTGGCCGAGGTGCTCGTGGGCCTCGGCGGTGCTTCGCATGTGGGCGGCTTCGCGGGCAAACTGTCGCTGGTCGACACCGGCGGGGAGCACGGTGATCACGGCGGGGTCGGGCGTGCGGTCGGCGCGGGTGACGAAGACCTCGTCGATGCCGGCGTGCCACGGACGCCACGGGGCGCACGGGAGGAGCGCGAGGCGACCCACGTCGATGCCGTCGGTGTAGGGCTCGCGGTACAACGCCGTGCGGAGGTAGGTGACGGGGCTGGTGGGGCCGGCGAGGCGCGGAAGTGTCCCTGCGAGAAAGCGCTGCATGGCGACCGGACCGAGGTCGCGGAAGAGGAGCGGCGTCACCGACTCAGGGTCCAGCGGGCGGATGGCGCCACCCGTGTGCCAGCCGTAGGGGGTGAGGTCGTCGGGGTCGCTCATCGCTCACCACTTTCCGCGTCGGGGGACGCGCTTCTGGTCGTCGGCCGCCTGTTCGCCTTCGAGGTATTTCATCCGCTCGGCCGCGAGCCGCCGGGCCTCCTGCGCCTGCTGGACGAGCCGCGCGTAGTCGAGGCGTTCGAGGGCGGCGCGGCTCACGTCGGGGGACTCCCCTTCGACGGCGACGCCGAGGCGGTCGAGCCACGCACGGGTGAGCTCCTCCACGCGCGGACCGGAGGCGCGAAGAAGCATGGGTGTGAGCAGGCGCTTCTCGCGGGCGATCGTCCAGAGCGCGTCGAGTACGAAGCGGGCGCCGCGCTGCAATGCGACGTGCGCGAAGGCGGCCCGCACCGCGTCGTGATCGGCGAGCTCGACCAGCAGACGGAAGCGGCGAAAGGCCCCGTCGTCGAGCGCGCTCGTCGCAGCATCGAAATCGGCGACGGCGACGGGTGAGGTCCGCGCGTCGCGGCAGCGGTCGGCGAGGCGAGCGCGGAGGAGCGGGGTGTCGAGGGGAACGTTCTCGAGCGACTGGGCGAGCTCGCCAGCGCGCAGCACGACGGGCGCGAGGCGGACGGACACGCCCGGTGGGTCGCGGTGGCCGCCGCCGAAGAGTCGGTCGATCAGGGACACCGCGCGGCCTCCGTGGGAAAGAGGGCCTGCGCGAGGCGGGCGGCCATGCGGGGGAAGTCGGCGAGGTCGGCGACCGGGACCACCGACGCGCCCGCAGCGGTGTACTGGCGAACGCGCTCGGGCTTCGGGTGGTGGAGGAGCATCACGAACGCGGGCGGCGTGCGGGCGGCGGCGGAGAAGATGCGGGCGTGCTCGGGGGCGTCGTGGTTGGCGTCGAAGTCGCGGTCGGTGATGGCGACGCGGAGGGGCTGACGATCGCGCGACTCGTCCACGCTGCCGCGGAGGACCTCGAAGGGGAACTCCGTCCCGCCGCCGATGTAGTGCATGAAGAAGCGCGTGATCTCGATCTCCGAGCGGCACCACGCCCAGGCCGCAGTGACGCCGATGGAGTAGACGAGGCCGCGCACTTCACCGCCCGCGCGCAGGGTCGCGACCGCGAGGATGACGGCCGCGAGCGTCATGGCGTTGAGCGAGACGATGGGGTTGGGCATCGAGCCGCTGACGTCGAGGTAGATCTCCATGCGCGGCTGCCAGGTGGAGACCTCCAAGCCCTCCCGATCGGCGACGACGTCCCGACGGAGGGGCGTGACCGCGCCGAGCGTCGCGCCGAGCTGCGCGAGCGTCGCCCGCCAGTCGATGGACTGGAGCGGGTCACCGGGTTCCCAGGGCTCGGGGGTGGTGGGGACGATGGCTTCGCCGAGGCGACGCTGCGCGGGCGGGCGGAAGAGGAAGCGCTCGGCCTGCTGGCGGTAGTACGCAGCCATGACCTCGGGGACAGCGCGGGCGTCGGCGGTCTCCTGACCGGGGAGCCCCGAGATGCGGTGTTCGAGGCCCTGCTCGTCACGGACGCGTTGGAGTTCGCGCTCGGAGAGCCAGCCCTCGCGGGCGGCGCGCTCGATGGCCTCACGCTCCTCCGCGCAGGGGGTGAGCGCGTCGGCGTGCTCGTCGGCCGTGGCGTCACCGCGGGCACACTGCTGCGCGATCATGTGGACGGGGACGTCACCGACGCGCGGCTGGAGGTAGCGCGACACCACGGAGGCGAAGAAGAGGTACTGGGTGAAGAGCGAGGGGGCGAGCGGGAAGAGGTCTTGCGCGAGGAGCTCGGCGTCGGCGCGGTGGGCGGGGTAGGCGTCGAAGAAGGGTTCGGCGTGGCGGCCGAGGATGGCGCCGGGTTCGAGGCGCCAGAGGCACTCGTAGGTGCTGAGGCAGAAGAGGAAGGCCGGGTCGCCGCGCCAGTCGACGTCGTGAATGAGCGCCCGATAGATGCGCGCGAACTCGCCCGAGAACGCCCCCCCGAGGTGCTCGTTGATGAGCAGGTCGGTGAACATGTTGACGAGCGAGTAGGAGCGCCACGGGATGAGCGCGCGCTCCAACGTGCGGAGGCGAACCTCCGTCGCGAGCGTGGCGGGGTAGCGCACGTGGTGGCCGACCTCGTGGGCGAGGAGCGCTTCGACACAGTCGGTGAGGCCGTGACGCGCGATCATCGGGCCGTGGAGCGACACCACGCGCGTGCCGAGGTGCACCTGCGCGATGGCTGGGAGGTCGTCGCGCACCTCGGGGTCGCCGAGGAGGAGGAAGGGCGACCAGCGCGCGAGGGCGCGAGGCCACGCGGCGCGGGCGAGCTCATCGACGGCGGGGGGCGGCGGCGCGGCGGTCATGGGCTCTCGATGATCCAGAGGCGCTGCGAGTCGACGGCGCTCACGACGGCGAAGCCTCCCGAGGAGACCGCGAAGGTGTGCGGGTCGTGGAGGTGTTCGAGCGCGAGCGCGGTGCCGTCGACGGTGAGCACGTCGGCGGCGACGGAGGCCACGGGCGCGCTCGTGTCGCGGTGGTCGCGGCCGAGGCACGGGACGGGGCCGAAGAGCTGCGCCGGAGCGCCCGCGGAGAAGAGGATCGCGAGGTGCGTGGCCTCGCGGCGGTCGTGGACGCACACCACGGAGGGTGCCGCGAGGTGAAGCTCGCCGGGGAGAAACCCATGGAGGCGAGGTCGGGTGTCGGCGATCGTGGTGGTGAAGGGCCCCTTCCATCGCGCGCCGGGTCGCGACCGAAGCACCGGGGCGAGGAGCGCCGCGAGGTGGGTGGGGAGCGCGTCGAGGTCGGTGAACGCGGAGACAAACGTGGAGGCGTAGGTGTTGAGCCACGGGGGCTCGCGGAGGATGCCTTCGCCGAGGTTCCAGAGCGTGGCGAGGTGGTGGGGGCGACGGTCGGGCGCGCACTGCGGGAGGAGCGTCGGCGCGGCGCGGAGGAGGCCCCACGCGAGGAGATCGCGGGGGCCGTCACCGCCCGTTTGAGCTTCGACACGGGGGAGGTCGAGCAGGCCCGTCCCGATGGCCTCCGCGACGAGGCGGGCGTACGAGCGGAGGAGCGCGGGGGCGCCGTCCGAGCCCGCGATTCCCTCGGCGAGCTGTGCGCCGGACAGGCTCATCACGGTGCGGAAGACAGCGGCGTCGAAGCGGGCGTGCTGGGAGGCGGCCTCCGCAGCGACCGCGGCGACGAGGGCGTCCCAGGAGCTCGAGGTGTCGGCCGCGCCGGTCACCCCATCGTTGTCGCACGGGCGGGGGCGCGCGTCCACGCGACGGCGAAGAGCTATTTCGCGCCGATCGCGCGGAGGACGTCGGGGGCCACGACCTCGCCCGTCGTGAAGGCCCGCTGAAGCTGCTCGACCGCGGTGAGGTCGTCGCTGCGACCGCAGGCCTGGTGGGCTTCGCGGAGCAGTCGACGCTCGGCGCGCGCGAGACGTCCATCGATGACCGAGGCCACCGCGAGGACGCGCAGCACGATCGACTGCGCGTCGCGGTCGAGGGCGCCGATCTCCTCGAGGAAGCGGGCGGGGTCGTCGAGCTCGATCACCTCGTGGGCGCCGACGCGAGCCCGCAGGCACTCGAGGAGCGACACGAGGTTGGGGTGGAGGTCTTGCGTGCGAACCACCGCGCTCGCGACGGCGCGCAGCGAGGTGTTCGCGATGGCGACGGGGACGGGCGCGTCGCCCGGGAAGAGCGACGCGGTGAGCTCGCTGGCGGCGCTCGGTCCCATCACGCGAAGGCGTGCCTCGTGGATGATGAACCAGCACACCAGCGCGTCCCAGAGGGCGTTGACGGGGACGGCCACGAGCTCGAGGACGGCCCGCGTCGCCGCCCGCCCGAGCGCCCGCCGCATGACGAACTTCACCAGCAGGTTGGTGAGCGTGATCTTGAGCTTGTAGAGCAGCGGCGCGACCGTGAGCGTGAAGCGCGACGCCTCGCGCCAGGGGTTGATGCCCGCCACGGTGTCGGGCGGGTTGGGCATCTCCAGCGCCGCGCGCGCGAGGGCGCTGGCGACTGAGCGGCCCTGGGTCATCTCCTGCGAGGCGAGCTCGAGGCCCGCAGTGCGCGCGAGCGCCCGCACCGAGCGGAGCCCGTCCCAGAAGAGGAAGGCCACCTCGGCGATGGCCGAGAGCGCGTTGACCGCCACGTAGATGGCCCAGTAGCGGGCGGGTGCGGTGACGTGCAGGTCGTGGAGGAGAAGCGGGGGCAGCGTGCACACGCCCGCCGCGAGCGCCCCGCAGACGGCCGCGCGCAGCACCACGGCGCGCTCGATGGCGCGGAGCCCCGCCCGCTCGCGCGCGTTGAGGATGTGGACCGCGTCGTCGCACGGCGCAGCGGCCGCTTCGACGCGCCCCTGCATGTACTGGACACCGACGCGTTCGAGGTAGGGGACGGGCTTCGCGTCGCTCACGGGGCGGCCTCCCAAGGCATCGGTCCCGCGCCGAAGGGCGTCTCCGCGCGGTAGGCCCGATGGATGGCGCGGGTCACCGGTCCCGGCGTGCCCGTGCCCACCTCGTGGTCGTCGACGGCCACCACGGGGACGAGCTCGCGCACGCTCGACGTGAGGAACACCTCATCGGCCGTCCACACATCCGCGAGGGTCACGCGCCCCTCCGACGCCTGGAAGCCCGCCGCCCGCGCCGCCCGGAGCGTGAAGGCGCGGGTGACGCCCGGGAGCGCGCCGCCATCGAGCGAAGGTGTCCGCACCGATCGCCCCGAGACGACGAAGACGTTCGCGGTCGCGGCCTCGATCACCACGTCGCTCGCGCCGATGAGGAGCGCGTCGTCGAAGCCCTGCGCGCGCGCCTGCTGCATCCACACGACGTTGGCGAGGTAGTTGAGCGTCTTGGCGCCCGCGAGCGGACCGAGCGAGCCGACCGACACCCCCATCACCCGCACGCCGCGCTCGTAGCGTTCGCGCGGCGGCGGCGCGAGCGGGTGCGCGACGATCATGCGGGTGGGGTTGCGCGTGTGCTCGGGGGCGACGCCGGGGTCACCGACGCCACGGGTGACGAGCACACGCAGGTGCGCGTCACCGAAGCGCGTGGCGTCGATGAGCTGAGCGACCTCCAGGCGGAGCCGCGCGATGGGCACGGGGAGCGTCAGCCCGATGCGTCCGGCCGAAGCGTGGAGCCGACCGAGGTGCTCCTCCAGCGCGAAGGGGATGTCGCGGTAGGTACGGAGCACCTCGAAGGCGCCGTCGCCGTAGAGGAAGCCGCGGTCGAGCGCGGGCACGAAGGCCTGCGCCGCCGGGACGATCGTTCCGTTGAGGGAGACGAGCGCGTCGGGCATGGTGAGGGGTGACGAAGGGGTGAAGGGGGGTTCAGCCGCCCTTGAGGCGGGCGAGGAGGGCGGCGGCGTGCGCGTGGGTCTTGTCGTTCTCCAGCGCGCGCTCGAGCATGCCGATCGCCTTGGGGGCGTCGTTCTGCCGCGAGAGGGTCTCGCCGAGGTAGTAGTACACGTCGGCCTTCGTGATGCCGGCCGACGCGTCGAGCCGCTGGAGGAGCAGCGCGCGGAAGGTCTTCTGCGCCCGCTCGAGGTCGCCCGTCTTCAGGCACAGGAGCCCGAGGTCGCGGAGGATCGGCGCGCTGGTCAGGTCGATCTTGAACGCCGCGTCGTACTGCGTGAGCGCCGCTGCGGTGTCGCCCATCGCTTCGAAGGCGCGGCCGAGGCGGTGCTGCCACTGCGCGAGGTCCTTCGAGCGACGCGTCCCGTACGACGCGATGATGCGCTCGAGGATCGGCACCGCGTCGGACTGGCGGCCCGACTCGTTGTAGAGGTCGACGAGCGCGCCGAGGATCTCACGGTCATCGGGCGCGAGCGCCGAGGCCTGCTCCATGTACGCCGCCGCGCGCCCGGGGTCGCCGAGCTTGTCGCGCGCGATCTCCGCGAGGCTGCGGTACTGCGCCACCTTCGCCTTCGCGTCGGCGAGGAGCGGCACCTCGCGCTCCATCACGGCCGCGAGGGTGAGCGAGTCGCCCCGCTTCAGCGCCAGCCCCTTGATCTGCTCCAGCGCCCCGCGGCACGTCTCGTCGAAGGCGAGGGCGCGGTGCAGGGCCCGCTCCATGCCCGGCTCGTCGTTGAGCCGCTGCCCGAGGATCGCCGCCACATGGAGCGCCGCCTCCGCCGAGGCCGCGCCCGGCGGCGAGCGGTCGAGCGAACGGTTGAGCATCTCCACCGCGCGCTCCCACTGCCCGTCGGCCTCGGCGAGGCGGGCGAGCGCCGCGAGGGCCCCCGCGTGCTCCGGGTCGCGCTCGAGGACGCGCTCATAGAGCTCGACCGCCCGCGAGACGTTCTTCAGCTCGCGCTCGTTGAGCTCACCGATGCGGACGAGGGCCGCGAGCTCGCCCGCGCCGTCACCCTCCGCCGCGCAGTCGTCCGCGCGCCGCTCCAGCAGCTCACCGAGGTCGGCCCAGCGCCGCTCCGTGGTGTAGAGCCGCTCGAGCTCGCGCCCGGCCTCGACGTGGGTCGGGGTCTCGTCGATCACCTCGCGGAGGTACTCCACCGCGTCGCGGTTGCTCTGGAAGCGAACCTCCGCGAGCTTCGCGAGCCGCAGCCGGGTCGCCGCGCGCTCCTCGGTGGACACCGCGACATCGAGGCGACCGCGGAGGGCCTCCTCCAGGTCGCGCCAGCGCCCGGCGCCCTCGTAGATGCGCTCCAGGGCCTCGCGGGCGGGGCCGTCGTTGGGCTCGAAATCGAGCAGCTCGCGGTAGGCCTGCACCGCGCGGTCGGCGTCCGCGATGGGACCCGCGTAGAGCTCGGCCACCCGACGGCGCATCGACGTCGCCTCCGCGGGGTCGTCGGTGAGCCGCGCGCGGCGCGCGAGGAGGTCGGCCACCTCTTCGTGACGCCCCTGCGCGGTGCGGAGCCGGGCGAGCGTGTCGAGCGCCACCACGTCGGCGTCGTCGGTGTCGAGCAGCGACGACACGAGCTCCGCCGCCGCGTCCACGTCACCGAGGCGCACCTCCGCGATCTCCGAGGCCTCGCGGAGCATCCCCTTGCGGGCCTCGGAGTCGAGCTCGAGCTCGGCGCGGCGACGCAGCGTCGCCACGAGGTCGCGCTCGCGGCCCGGCGCGCGCTGGAGCCCTTCGAGCATCTCGAGGGCCTCGCCGCTCTCGGGCTCGGCGGCGAGGGCGGCCACGAGGCGCTCCTCGGCCCGACGCGCGTCGCCGATGTGGTTCTGGTACCACCCGGCGGCGCGGAGGTTGAGGGCGGCCGACTCCGTAGGGGCGAGGTCGCCGTGCTGCGCGAGCACGTCTTCCATCACACCCACGAGGCGAGACCACGCCCCGGCGCTGGGCGCCAGACGTTCGACCTCCGCGAGCACGGACTCGTCGCGCGGGTCGAGGCGGAAGGCCAGCACGCTGGCATCGAACGCGCCCGAGAGGTCGCCGAGGCGGTCTTCACGGAGCCGCGCGAGGTCGCCCAGGAGGCGAACCTTGTCGGTGGACAGGTCGGCCGCCTCGACGCGGAGCCCGAGGAGCCACGCGAGCTTGGGGTTGTCATCCACGCGCTGGTAGGCCTGCTCCAGCACGTCGATCACGTCGGCGCGGACGGCGGGCGCCGCCAGCAGGCGCTCGAGCCCGGCGAGGGCCTGCGGGTGCGAGGGGGTCCGCTCGACGACGTTGCGGTACGCCGGGAGGGCGCCCGCGGGGTCGTGGAAGTGACGCTCGCGCGCGTCGCCGATGCGCACCTCGAGGTAGTCGAGGAGCTGCGGGTCGCCGGCGATGGACACGCGCCGCTCGAGCACCTCAACCAGCTCGGTCCACTCGCCCGTCTGCACGTAGATGGCGTCCAGGGGTTCGAGCACGGCGTCGTCGTCGCCGGCGATGTCGAGCGCCTTGCGGTAGCTGCGCGTCGCCCGGGCGCTGTCGCCGAGGTGATGCGCCGCCAGCTCGGCCGCACGCACGGAGAGGTCGCGACCCACGGTGGGGTCGTTGGCGTCCGCCGCCTCGGCTTCGAACACCGACACGAGCTCGGGCCAGCGGTTGAGGGGAGCGGCCAGGCGCTCGAGCTCGTCGCGGATCGAGCGGTCGTCGGTGCCCTCATGGAGCGCGCGGCGATAGGCCTCGAAGGCCGAGGCGGGATCGCGCCGACCGGACTCGTGGACCTCGGCGAGGCCGCGGAGCTCGGTGAGACGCGACGCGGGGTCGTCGATCCCCGCGATCTTGAGCTCGAGCACGGAGACGAGGTCGCTCCAGCGCGAGGCGTTGCGGAAGATGGGCTCGAGGATCTCGACCGCGGCGGCCCGCTGGTCGGGGTTGTCGGCGAGCGCGCGCACCGACGCGATCGCCTGCTCGCTCGACGGGTCGACGGAGAGCACCTCGCGCCAGGTCTCGAGGGCGCCGTCGGGGTCGCCGAGGTGCGTCGCGAGGAGGTTGCCGAGGCGCAGCAGGAGCGGCGCGCGGGTGCGGTCGTCTTCGGCGAACGCGACCTGCGCGCGGAGGTTCTCCTGCAGATCCGACCAGAGGGACTGCTGCTGGTAGAGCCGCTCGAGCGCGAGGATCGCCGTCCGATCGGTGGGGGCGTCGTCGAGGCACCGGCGGTAGGCGTCGATCGCCTGCTGCGGGTCGCGGAGGTCGGTCTCCCAGAGGCGCCCGAGGCGGAGGGCCGTCTCGCGGCGCACCTCGGCGTCACCCTCGATGGAGAGCCGCTGCGAGAGCACGCCCGCGAGCTCGGCGGCGTCGCCCGCGCTGGTGTAGAGCCCGTCGAGGGCCTCCAGGGCGAAGACGTCCGCGGGGTCGATGTCGAGGGCGCGCCGGAAGGCGGAGATCGCCAGCGCGGGGTTGCCCAGCATGTCGCGCTGCGAGTCGCCGATGGTGTGGAGCAGGCGCTTGCGGTCCTCGTCATCGAGGGTGCGCGCCACCTTGCGCTCGAGCACTTCGACGTGGCCCGACCAGTCGGACAGGAGCACGTGGAGGTTCTCGAGCAGGTCGAGCACGTCGAGCTGGCTGTCGTCGAGCGTGAACAGTCGGTTGTAGGCGTCGATCGCGGCGCGCGGGTCGTCCCGGTGCTGGTCGTGCGTCTGAGCCACCGCGCGCAGGAGGTCGGTCTTGGTCGCGACGTCGTCGGTCGCCGCCAGGGCCGTCTCGTACGTCATCACGAGCTTGTCCCAGAGCGTGTGCTCGGCCGCGAGGCGCTCGACGGCCTCCCGCGCCTCGCCGTCGCCGGCGTCGCCCGCGAAGGCCTGGCTGTAGGCCGCGAAGGCCCCTTCGATGTCCCGCGCACGGGTGTCCTTGATGGCACCGATCTCGCGGAGGAGCTGCGCCCGATCGACCCGGTCGGTGGTCGCGGCGAGGCGCACCCCGAGGACGGCGACGAGCTTCCGCCAGTCGTCGGTCTCGCGGTAGAGGGGCTCGAGCGTCTCCACCACCTGGAGGCGCAGCTCGGGCCGGTGGTCAGCGATCTGTTCAAGCGCCGACACCGCGTCGCGGCGATCGCGGCGCTCGTCGAGGATCTCGCGGAACGCGTCGACGCCGCCCTGCGGGTCACGGAGGCGCTCCACCCGGAGGCGCCCGAGGCGGTACCGGAGGTTGCACCGCTCGTCGCTCGACACGGCGTCGGCGATGCGCTTCTCCAGCAGCTCGGCGAGGTCGGTCCACTGCTCGGTGCGCGCGAGGAGCGCGTCGAGGGCGGTCACCGCGCGGACGTCCGCGGGGTCGACCTCCAGGATCTCGCGGTAGTCCGCGATCGCCCGCTGCGCGTCGTTGAGGGCCGACTCATCGATCGCGGCGATCTTGAAGAGGTAGCCCTTGCGCGCCTCCACGTCGTCGGCCCGATCGGCCGCCTCGCGGTAGAGCGCGAGGAGCTCGCGGTGCGCGTTCTCCCGCGTGAGCAGGGCTTCGATGGCGGCGAAGACCTCGTCGCGCGAGGGGTCGAAGGCCAGCGCGCGGCGGTAGTACGTCCGCGCCCGCGCCGTGTCGCCCACCCGCTCGTCGAAGAGCCGCGCCGTCTGGAACGACAGCTCCGCCGTCACCTCGTCGTCGCTCGTGGTCTCCTCGAGCGCCGCCGCGTAGATCTCCGCGAGGCGATCCCAGCGGCCGAGGCGCGCGGCGATGCGGGCCATCGTCGCCCAGGTGTCGCGGTCGCCGAGCTCCTCCCGGAAGACGCGCGCGTAGGTCATGAGCGCGTGGTCGAGGTCGCCGAGGCCCTCTTCGTAGAGCATGCCGAGGCGCGTGAGCAGCTCCTTGCGGGCGATGACGTCGTCCTCCGCCGCGATCCGCGCTTCGAGGGCGCCGATGAGCTTCGGGTTATCACCCCGCGCGAGGTAGATGGGCTCGAGCATCGCCGCCGTGCGGGCGCCGTAGCCCTCGCGGCCGCCGAGCGCCTCGAGCGCCTCGACGGTGGGGCCATGGTCCGGCGCCTGATCGAGCACCTCACGGAAGTGATCGAGCGCCCGGTCGGCGTCGGCGAGGTGGTCCATCGACACACGACCGAGGCGGTAGTGCAGGTCGGCCCCGTCGGCGTCGGCGAGGGCGAGCTGCGACTCCAGCAGGTCGGACAGATCGCGCCACCGCGCCTCGGCGGCGTAGATGCGCTCCAGGGCGGTCGCCGCGTCGCGGTCGAAGCCCATGGCCATGATGGCCTCGTGGGCCTGGGCCGCAGCGGGACGGTCGTTGAGCTCACGCTCCGACACCCCCGCCTGCTTGCGCAGGAGGGCGCGGCGCGCCTCGTCGGTCGCCGCGAGGTCGGTCTTGCGGCGCAGGACGGCGAGCAGCTCGACGTGCTCCTTGCCCTCTTCGTGGAGGGTCTCGAGCGCGTCGAGCGCGGGCTCGTGATCGGGTCGCTGGTCGAGCGCCTTCTCGTAGTAGGCCCGCGCCGAGGTGCGGTCGTCGAGGTGGCGGCGCGACAGCTCCGCGACCTTCATCAGCACGGAGATCTGCAGCTCGGGGTCGAGCAGCTCGGGGGCCGCGTCCTTGAGTGCGGCGGCGAGGTCGGCGTGCCGCCCCGACGCGCGGGCGAGCGCCTCCACCTGGTCGATGCGGCGGGCGACATCGGGCTCGGCGAGCGACTCACGCAGCTCACGCGACGCGTAGCCGAAGGCGCGGCCCGGGTCGTTCATCCCGATCTCGCACACGTCCGCGGCGCGCGCGAGGGAGCGGCGGCGCTCCTCCGGGTCGTCGGTGTCGGCCGCGATGCGCTCGAGCACCCCGACGAGCTTCTCCCACGACTGCTCGGCCTGGAGAACCGGGTCGAGCGCGCGCGCGGCGGCGAGGCCCACGCCCGGCTCACGCTCGGAGAGGAGCGCCTCGAGGGCGGCGCGCGCGACGGGCTGCGACGCGTCGAGTTCGAGTGCGTCCTTGTACCCATCGACCGCGCTCGGCAGCTCGCCCGTGCGCAGACGACGCAGTTCGGCGATCCGCACGATCAGCGCGAGACGGTCGGCCGACTCGGTGGCCACCGCGAGGTCTTGTTCGAGGACGCCGAGGAGGTCGGCCCAGCGGTCGGAGACCTCGTAGAGCTTCGCCAGGGAGGCGTGAATCTCCCGATCGGGGCCGTAGCTGGCGAGCACGTCGGTGTAGAGCCCGACGGCCGCGGGGATGTCCCCGAGGCGGCCTTCGAGCACGCGGGCCGCCCGCACCTGGAGGGCCTTCTGTTCGGTCGCCGTGTCGGCGAGCTCGGCATCGCGGCGGAGCGTCGCCACGAGGTCGCTCCAGGCTTCCGTGTTCTGGTAGAGCCGCGCCAGGGCGCCGAGCGCCTCGCGGTCGGAGGGGTCGATGTCGAGGCGCGCCCGCTGGGCCGCGATGGCGCCCGGCAGGTCGCGCAGGTCGTCCTCACGGATCTGGCCCGCCTGCGAGTAGAGCGTGCGGCGCAGCGAGGGGTCGGACTCGTGCTTCGCCCGCAGCTCGAGCGCGTCCACGAGGCCCCGCGCGTCGCCGAGGCCCGTGTACAGCCGCTCGAGAGCGACCGCGGCCTGGAGCGTCACCTCGGTGTCTTCGCCGGCGACGTCGAGCAGCCGACGGTAGGTGGTCTTGGCCCGCTCGTGATCGGACAGGCGCTCGTCGTAGAGGGAGGCGAGGTCCTGCAGCAGCGGGACGCGGACGCTCGCGGCGCGCTCGTCGGCGGCGGCCTTCTCCAGCGCCTCGGCGGCGGCGTCGTCGCGCGAAGCCATCGCCGAGAGGCGCAGCAGCTCGGCGCGGATCGACTCGCTGGCGGGCTCGGCGAGGGTGGCCTCGCGGACGGCGTCGAACGCCCCCGCGGCGTCGTCGAGGACGAGCTCGCGGAGTTCTGCCACGCGGCGGTAGAGCTCGGCGCGGGCGTTGGGCTCGGCCGTCCCTTCGAGGCGGACGACCATCATGCGGACGAGGTCGCCCGCGCTCTTGTCGCCGTCGGCCTGGTAGAGCGGTTCGAGCACCGCGGCCGCGCGCAGGCGCAGCGCAGGGTTGGACACGAGGCGCTCGAGGCCCGCGCGGGCGCCGACATGGGCGGCCTCACGATCGACCACATGCTCGTAGTCCGAGAGGGCCCCCTCGGCGTCGCTGAGCTGCTTCTCACGCACCTCGCCGCGGCGGAAGAGGAGCTCGATGTCCCCCGTCCGGTCGAGGCCGTGCGTGAAGATCGTCGCGAGATCGCTCCAGCGCCCGAGGCGCGTGTAGAGGCGGTCGAGCGAGCGGAAGGCCTCGACGTTGTTCTCGTCGAGGTCGAGCACCCGGCGGTAGACGGCCGCGGCCTCGGAGGGCTTCTCGAGCACCTCCTCGAGCATGACCGCCTCCTCCTGGAGGAGCTCGACGCGGGCCCGCACGTCCGGCGTGCGGTCGACCCACGTGGCGTAGAGGGCGCGGAGGTCGTCCCAGCGCTCGCGCTCCTGGTAGAAGCGCTTGAGCGCGGGGAAGGCGTGCGCGTCGTCGCCCCCCGCATCGAGCACGATGCGGTGGAAGCGCTCGGCCGAGTCGGGGTCGCCGTGGCGGTCGTCGTAGACCGCCGCCGCGCGGCGGGCGAGCTGAACGCGCACCGCGGGATCGAGGCCCGGCCGGTCGACGATCGACGCGAGGGTCTCGGCGAGCTCGCGGTTCCATCCGCCGACGGTGGCGAACTCCGCGAGGGTGTCGGCGAAGTCGTCCGAATCAGGCTGCTCGCCGAGGAGCTGCTGCAGCAGCGTGAAGGCCGCGCGCGACTCCTCCAGCCGCTCGCCGTGGACGCGCGCGAGGCGGAGGCCGAGGGCCCGGCGCTCGGCCGGGTCTTCCGTGGCGTCGAGCAGGATGCGCAGCGCCCGCGCGAGGCCCGCGTGCGCGTGGGTGGCCTCGTACTCGGGCTCCAGGATGCGCGCCGCGGTGACCTTCCACGCGCCGTCGTCGAGGAGAGCCTCCAGTGCACGGAGCGCGCCCGGGTGATGCGCCTCGAGCGCGAGCACCTCACGGAACGATTCGATCGCCCCGCCCGTGTCGCCGAGCCGCTTCGCCTTGAGCTCGCCCAGCCGGAAAGCCAGCTCCGCGCGCTCGGCGCCCGATGCGGAGTCGCGGCGCTGCGCGAGGAGCCCGGAGAGCTCCTCCCAGCGACCGGCTCCCTCGGAGAGCCGCGAGAGCGCCTCGAGGGACTCCGCGTCCGCGGGGTCGGCCTCCAGGATGCGACGGTAACGAACGCTCGCGGCGTCCGCGTCGGCGAGCTGCGTCTCCTCCATGCGAGCGGCTTCGACGAGCAGCGCGCGACGATCCGCGCCGTCCGACACGCGGGCGACACGGTGGTCGAACAGCGCGCGGAGATCGCCCCAGCGCCCGGCCCGGCGGAGCAGCCGATCGAGCGTGGTGACGATCGCGGCGTCGTCGGGGGCCTCGGCCAGCGCCGTCTGGTAGCGCCCGATGGCCTTGTCGATGAGGTTGAGCCGGTCGGCCTCCACCTCGGCGGCCTTGTCGCGCAGACGGGCTGCCTCGGCGGGATCGCTCACCGCCGCGGCGCGCGCATCGAGCGTCTCGACGAGCTCGCGCCACGCGCCGGCGTCCGCCGCGCTCTGCTCCAGCGTGCGCTCGAGGTCGGCGTCGTCCGGGCGAATCTGGTAGGCGCGGAGGGCCCAGCGGAAGGCCGCGGGGCGGTCGTTGAGCCGCGTCGCCGCCAGCTCGCGGAGCTTGTGCAGGTAGGCGAGCCGTTCGGTGGAGTCATCCGCCGGGACGGCGTCGAGGAGCACCTCGTAGAGCTGACCGAGGCGCTGCCACTTCTCCTCATCGAGGTAGATGGGCACCAGGGCCGATGCGGCGCGGAGGTTCTTCGGCTCCACCCCGAGGACGCGCTCGTAGGCGCGGAAGGCGCGCGTCGGCTGACCGAGGCGCTCTTCGAACACCTTCGCCGCGCGGAACGACAGGGCCACCTTCGCCGCGTCCCCGTCGGCCCGCTCCGCGCTCGCGTTGAGCACGTCGGCGAGGCCTTCGAAGTCGCCCGCGGAGGCGTAGAGCTCCTCCAGCGTGTCCCACTCGCCCGCGGCCGTGTAGGCGTCGCGCAGCACGCGCATCGCCTTCGGGTGGCCCGGCTTCACCGCGAGCACACGGCGCCACGCGTCGATGCTCCGCGCCGGGTCGCTGAGCCGCTCGCCGTACACCGCGCCGAGCTTCATCAGCACGTTGACCTTCGCGTCGGCGTCGCCGGCCTCTTCAGCGCGGCGCTCCAACACGTCGGCGAGGCCGGCGTAGTCCTTCTCCCGCTCAGTGAGCTTCTCGAGGGCGTCGAGGGCGCCGGGCGTGTTGCGGTCGAGCTCGAGGGCCTCGCGCCAGAGCGCGATGGACTCGACGGGCGACGACAGCTTCTCCGCGGCCAGGCGCGCGAGCTCGACCACCGCGTCGCGACGACGGGTCCCATCGAGCATATCGGCCTCGCGGCGCGACACTTCGAAGAGCTGACGCCACGCGCGCCGACGACCGTAGAGGTCCTTGAGCTGCGCGATCGCGTCGGCGTCGCGCGGGTCGATCGCGAGGATCTGCTCGAGCGGCTTGGTGGCGTTGTTGACGTTGTTGAAGCGGTCGAGCCAGATCCAGGCGATCTTGCGGTAGAGCGTGACGCGCTCGCTCGGGTCGGTGCTGTGCTCGGCCTGCTGGTCGAGCACCTTCACCACGTCCGTGTGCCGACCGAGCTTCTCGTAGCTCGCCGCCAGCGCGACGAGCGCGGCGCGGTCGCCCGGCTCGATCGCGAGGATCGAGTTGTACGTCTGGACCACCATCGGCTCCTGGCCGAGACGATCCTGGTAGACCTCCGCCATCTCGCGCAGAAGCTCGAGCTTCCGCTCACGGTGCGTGATGACCCCGTCAGGGCCCGTGCGGACGCCGCCGAGCGAGTCGATCTCCTGGCGATGGAGTTCGACGAGGTTGGCCCAGCGACCGGCGGCGGTGTAGAGCCGTCCGAGCGCGACGCGGGCTTCGGCGTTGGCGGGCTCCTGGCGAAGCACGAGCTTCCAGGCGTCGATGGCCTTGTCGGTTTGCCCCGACGCCTCGGCGGCGTGGGCGGCCTCGAGCGCCTGCACCCCACGCGCGGCGGTGGCGGGCTTGGCGGCTGCGGGCGCAGCGACGGGGCGCGGCGCGGCGGGTGCCACGACCGCTGCGGTCTGCGTGCTCGACGGGCGAACAGGCGGGTCGGCCGGGCGCGGCGGCGAGGGCTCGGTGAGCGGTGCGGTGTCGGTCGCCGGACGCGTCGGACCGAGCGGCGCCGTCTCCACGGCCGAGCGCGGCGGCGAAGGCACCGTGAGCGGCGCCGTCTCCAGCGCCGACATCGCGTCGTCGTCATGGAGCGGCGTGGTGTCGAGCGCGCTTCGAGTGGCCGAGGCATCCCCCAACGGCGCGGTTTCGACCGCCGAGCGGACGGGGGCCTCCACCGCGACAGGCTTCGGTGCTTCCACCACGACAGGCTTCGGCGCTTCCACCACCACGGGCTTCGGCGCTTCCACCACCACGGGCTTCGGCGCTTCCGCGACGGGCGACGGCTCGACAGGGGCGGTCTCCTTGCCCTTCTCGATCATCGCAGCGAGCAGCGCCGACGAGGCCGCAGGAGCCTCCACGACCGTCGCGTTTTCGTCCGTCGCTTCGCGAGGCGCGACCACCGCGGGGGCGACCGAGCGAACCGGCTCACCGCCACCGAGCACGTGCGTGCGTACGATGCGCACGGCGCCGCTCGCAGCGGGCTGCGCGGCGGGCTGCGCGGCGCGGAGCATGTCGAGGGTGATCCCCGCGGCGGGCATCTCCACGGTCGCCCCGGCGTCGCCGTCATCGACGTCGACGCTGAACTCCTCCATCCCCGACGTGTCGAACTCGACGTCGTCGCCGATGGAGTCCTCCAACAGCGGAGACATCTCGACCACCGTCGCCTGGTGCTCGAAGAAGAACGACTGGGCGATGGGGTTGTCCGGCGCGAGCTCGAGGATCTTCCGGAAGTGCGGCTCCGCCGAGCGGGGGTCGTGACGCATGCGCCAGTGCGCCATGCCCGTGAGCGCGAGCAGGCCCACGTCGCGGGCGTTTGCGGGCGACGCGCGGAGCTGCCCCTCGTAGAAGTCGATGAGGTCGTTGATGCGCCCCTGCTCCGTCAGCAACGCTGCGAGGAAGCGGGTGGCGTCGACGTGCCCGGTGTCGATGCTGAGCGCCTTGCGGTAGAGGCGCTCGGCGTCGGCGAACTGCCGCAGGCGCCCCGCGTACGTGCGGGCCGCGCGGAGCATGAGGTTCACCTTCGCGTCGGACGCGGTCACGGCCTCGGCGCTGCGCTCGAGAAGCGCCGCGAGGTCGGCCCAGCGGTCGCCGCGCTTGCGGAGCACGCGCTCGTAGAGCTGCACCGCGCGGAGGTTGCCCGGGTCGACGGAGAGCGCCGACTCGAAGAGCTGGTCGGCCTCACGGTCGCGACCCTTGCCCTTGTACTGGAACACGATCCCGGCCGCGCTCGCGAGGTGCGAGGCGATGAGGGTCGGGTCGGTGGTGTCGTTCTCCGCGTGGCGCTTGTAGGCCGCGAGGATCTCCTTCCACCGCGCCTTCTTCGACGTGAGCCGGTCCTTCAGCTCCGCCGCGTCGGCGTGGCCGCCGAGGCCCATCAGCGCCTCGACCGACGCGAGCGCCGTGCGGTCGTCGAGCAGCTCCTCCTCGGAGACGCGCGCGCGCTCCCGCAGGAGCCTCGCCTTCGCGCCGGGTTCGGGCGTGAGCTCGACCTCGACGTCGAGCACACGAAGCACGGCCTCAGCCTCGCCACGCTCCGCGAACATGAGGCGTGACTCCGCCAGCATGAACGGAAGCTCCTCGCCGAGCTCGTGAAGCTCGCCGCTGATCGCGCGCTCCTCGAGGCTGATCCATGCCTTCTCGTTCTCCGGATCATCCAACAGGGAGCCGAGCAGTCTACGGACCTTGTCTGCGCTCATCGCCTTGCGTACTCCGATGCACCACTTCGGGGGTGACAGGACCGTCGCGAGAGACGCGCGGTTGAACGCGCATCCTCACGGACGCACCAGGCGTCGAGAGCGTCAAAAAACTTCGCGTTTTCAGCCGTCTCGTCGCCGTGGCAGGGCACGCTATCGCAGCGTCCGCGCGCCCCGCAAGCGGCAATTTCAGACCGCTCCGCGTGCGTGCCCCATGGCGCCGTCCGACCCGCCGCCGATTTCTTGACCGGGTCACTTCTGAACTGTTACCGGGTCGCCTGCCTGACACCCCGCCGACACCCGTCGGTGGGCGTGGAGACGCGGTCGGCGCGGTCGCTGTGCCACGGTGCAACGTGGACATTTCAGCGCCGGAGGCGGACAGGCAGCGAAATTTTCGGACACTCGCCCGGTGGTACGCCCCCTGCGAGGAGCCCAGTGGCGGCCGCGAACCGCGGCGGATGGAAGGAAGTGGTCACGATGGCGCGAGTAGGAGTGCTCCTCGGTGGAATCTCGGCGGAGCGTGAGGTTTCTCTCCGGTCGGGTGAGGCGATCGTGCAGGCGCTGCGGGCGCGGGGGCACGAGGCGCTCCCGATCCTGGTGGACCGTGACATCGACGTGGTGCTCCGCCGGACGCCCATCGACGTCGCCTTCCTCGCGCTGCACGGGCGCTTCGGCGAAGACGGGTGCGTCCAGGGCCTGCTCGAGTGGCTCGGCATCCCGTACACGGGCTCTGGCGTGATGGCGAGCGCCCTCGCGATGGACAAGCTCAAGGCGAAGGAGCTGTTTCGCCTCCACAACGTGCCCACGCCGCCCTACTACGACGTGTCGGCGGGCGTGGCCGACGACGAGCTCGAGGAGCGCCACGGCTCGTTCGGCTTCCCCGTGATGGTGAAGCCCCGGCGTGAAGGCAGCTCCATCGGCGTGTCGCGCGCGACCTCGATGGGCGAGCTGCGCGACGCCGTCGACCTCGCGCTCCAGCACGACGACGGCGCGATCGTCGAGCGCTACATCAAGGGCCGCGAGGTCCACGTCGGGATCGTCAACGGCCGCGTCCTCGGAGCGATCGAGATCGTCCCGCGGCGTCCCTTCTTCGACTACCAGGCGAAGACGCAGCGCGGGATGTGCGAGTACTTCTTCCCGGCGCGCCTCGCCCCGACCCGCTACCAGGGTGTGATGCGCCTCGCCGAGCGCGCCCACCACGCCCTCGGCTGCGCGGGCGTGACGCGCGTCAACCTCCTCGTCACCGAGAGCGAGAACGAGTACGTCCTCGAGGTCAACACCCTCCCGGGGATGACCCCCACGTCGCTCCTCCCGAAGATCGCCGCGGGCGCGGGGATGGACTTCGGCGCCCTCTGTGAGGAGATGCTGCGCTCGGCGCGGCTCCACACGATGACGCCGTCGCGCGCGGCCTCGTCGGGCGCCTCCTCCGCCACGTCCAGCGGCATCACCAGCACCCTCGCCGGCGCCGCCAACCGCATCGCCGCGGCTTGACATCGCCGCCGACTTCAACAGGCAATACGCGCCATGAAGTCGGACGATCTCCCCCTCCCCCGGCGCACCGCCGCCGCCTCTGGCCTCGCCGTCCGCCCCGACGTGCTCGTCGCGCTCTTCGCCGCGCGTGTCGCCGAGGTCGATCCCGACCGCGCCATCCTCGTGCTCCGGGCGGCCAGCGACGTGCTCACGCGGCGGATGCGCGAGGTGCACCCGGCAGCCGTGCTCCGGATGACCGGCCTCGATTTTGGCCGCGACGCGTCGAAGTCTTCCCGCGACGAGCTCCACACCCGCGTCGAGGGGACGCTCGAACTCCCCCTCGCCCCCGAGCTCGACTGGTGGGCCCGCGCCCAGCTCGCCGCGCAGGTCACCGTGCTCGCACGCATCCTCGCGGGGGAGGCCCGCAAGCAGAAGCCCGTGATCGACATCGCCTTCCAGCAGCCCGTCGCGCTCGTTCGCGAGCCCGAGCGCCATCGGGGCGAGGTGCTCCGTCGCTGGGTCACCCGGTGCAACGAGCTCGCGGCGGCCGCGCAGAGCGAGCGCTTCCCGCTCCAGGTGACCGCGTGCGAACCGCCGGGCGAGGTCACGCAGACGGCGGTGTCCGTGGAGGAGGTCCGACTCTCGATCACGCTCGACGGCCGCATCGAGGCCCTGCCGTCCCGGCCATGAAAGTCTGATAGGAGTGTCGTCATGAGCTCTGACGACGCCCTGCCCGACGCGCTCCGCGCCCTCCTCGACCGCTTCCATTTCGACCGCGTCCCCTTCGACCGTCTCCGCGCCCAGGTGCGCGAGGGCGTCGACCTCGACGCGCTCCACGCGATCACGCAGCCCGTGACGCCGCCCCCGAACGACTGCGCCCACGAGCCACCCCCCGAAGGGAGCGAAGCCCGCCAGCGCCTCCACGCCGAGGGCGCCGCCGCGATCGCGCGGGGTGAGCTCGCCGCGGTGGTGCTCGCGGGGGGCATGGCGACGCGCTTCGGCTCGGTGGTGAAGGCGCTCGCGCCGCTGTCGGACGACGACCCCACGCGCTTCCTTGACGCGCGCCTCGCCGACATCGACCGCAACGGCCTCGGCAAGGTGGACCTCACGCTCATGACGAGCTTCGCCACCGACGCCGCCATCCGCGAGGCCCTCGCGCGCGCCGGCCGAGGTGATGTACACGTCGCCCCGCAGTTTGTCTCCCTGCGGCTTCGTCCCGACGGTTCGCACTTCCGCGACACGTCCGGCGAGCTCTCGCCCTACGCCCCAGGTCACGGCGACCTGCCCGACGCGCTCGCGGCCAGCGGAGCCCTCGCGAGGCTCCGCGCGCGGGGCGTCAAGACCGTCCTCATGTCCAACGTCGACAACATCGGCGCCACCATCGACCCGGTGTTGTTCGCGATGCATCGGGCCTCGGGGGCGCGCCTGTCGGTCGAGCTCGTGGCGAAGGAGAAGGGCGACCGCGGCGGGCTCCCAGTGTCGGTCGACGGACGCCTCGTGCTCGCGGAGACCTTCCGCCTCCCGAAGGGATTCCCAGACGCGGATTTCCCGCTCTTCAACACCAACACCCTCTGGATCGACCTCGAAGCCCTCGAAGGCGAGCACCCTTGGACCTGGTGCTACACGCGCAAGAAGGTCACCGGTCTCGAGGCCATTCAGATGGAGCGCCTTATCGGCGAGCTGAGCTGGTGGCACCCGACGGCCTGGCTTCACGTGCCGCGCACCGGCGTGGCGTCGCGCTTTCTACCGGTCAAAGACCTGGATGAGCTCCAGTCCCGCCGCCCCCACATCGCCGCCATCCTGCGCGAGCGACTGGGTCTGGCGCTGGCGGGTTCTCCGTAGATTCCGGGCGCGACGCCCCCGTATTCTCCAGGGCGATGGCCCCGTCGCAACGCCCCCCGCCCCTCGGCGCTCCACCCGCTGCTCCGCCGCCCACCGTCCCCTCGCAGCGCCCGCCGCCTCCCGATGCCGACGCGTTCGAGTCGCGCCCGCGGTATCGCGCGCTCCTCGTCGCGCTCCGCGAGGTGGTCGCCTCCGCGACGTCGATGAAGGAACTCCTGCGCAACGCGCGCGACCTCCTCCACGCCCTCCTCGACGCCGAGCGGGTGACCCTGTTCGCCACCGACCCGCGCAACACCACGCTCTGGTCGCTGGCGCGGTCGAGCGCAGATGCCCCGCTCCGCGTGCCGCGCACCCACGCGACGCTGCCCGGCCTCGCGGCCATCCTCCGGCGCACGGTGACGTTGCGCAACGCCTACGACGCCCAGGAGCTCTGTGGGCTCCACGCCGATCTCCGCCACGACTCGGCGCGCGACGTCGGGATGCCCTCGCGGACGCGGCAGGTGCTGGTGACCCCGGTGCTCGGCGCGCGCAGCGTCGTGGGGGTGATCGAGTTCGTCAACTCGCTCGACGGGATGGATTTTCGCCCCGACGACGTGCGCCTCGCGGAGGAGGTCGCGCGGCTGCTCGGGCCGGCCCTGGAGTCTCAGCTCGGCGCCACGTCGGTGCGCCCCGAGGGAGCGCGCTTCGGGCTCCTGGTGGCGCGCGGGGTCGTCGGCGACGCGCAGGTGCAGGAGGCCTTCAACCGCGCGCGCCAGGGCGACGGCGACGCGGCCGCGGTGCTCATCAACGACTTCCGCGTCCCCCGCGATGCGGTCGGCGAGTCGCTGGCCGACTGGCACCACACCCGCTTCTTCGCCTGGGACGGGCGCTTCCGCATGTCGAAGGCGCTGCTCGACCGCGTCCCGGTGGGCTTCATGCGCAGTCAGGTGTGCGCCCCGGTGGCGCTCCTCCCCGACGGCACCCTCGTCGTCGTGGCCGAGAACCCCGACAACCTCGACGTCGCCGACGCCCTGCGCGCCCGTCGCATCGCGCCGCGCATCGAGCTCGCGGTGGGGCTGCGCCGCGACATCCTCGCGTACATCGAGGCGAGCATCGCGTCGCCCGCGCCTTCGGGCGTGCTGCTCCACCCGCCGCTGGTCGACGCCCGCACCGAGGCGACGCCCTCCGCCCGCCCGACCGCGTCCGCTCGCCCCGCGGAGGCCTCCGAGTCCGACGCGGTGAAGCGCCTCGTCGACGCCCTCGACGAGCGGGCGTCGGGCGTCCCCGACAACGCCGACCCGCTGGAGGAGCCCGTCGTCGGCGGCCAGGAGTCCGACGCCCTCATCGCCCGGCTCGTGCGTCACATGGTCGTCGACGCGGCGGCGCGCGGAGCGTCGGACATTCACATCGAGCCCAACGGTGACAACGGGCCGTGCCGCGTTCGTCTGCGCATCGACGGCGACTGCACCGACTACGTCGCCATCCCCGCGATGCAGCGGGCCGCCCTGGTGGGCCGCATCAAGGTGCTCGCCGACCTGGACATCGCCGAGCGCCGCCGCCCGCAGGACGGACGCCTGCGCGTGAAGGGCCCCAGCGGCGTCATCGAGGTGCGCGTCGCGACGCTCCCCACCTCGGGCGAGAACGAGGACGTCGTCATGCGCATCCTCTCGGCGTGGCGCCCGATGCCGCTCGAAGACCTGTCGTTCAGCGCGCGCAACCTCACGGCCTTCCGCGAGATGATCTCGCAGCCCTATGGGATCGTCCTCGTGGTGGGGCCGACCGGCTCGGGCAAGACCACCACGCTCCACGCCGCCCTCGGACACCTCAACACTCCGGACATGAAGATCCTCACCGTCGAAGACCCGGTGGAGATCGTGCAGCCCGGCATCCGGCAGGTGCAGGTGAACACCCGCATCGGCGTGGGCTTCCCCGAAGCGCTCCGGGCCTTTCTCCGCAACGACCCCGACGTCATCATGGTGGGCGAGATGCGCGATCGGATCACGGCTGCGGTGGGCATCGAGGCCTCGCTCACCGGACACCTGGTGCTCTCCACCCTCCAGGCCAACAGCGCCCCCGAGACCCTCACGCGCCTCATCGGGATGGACATCGACGTGATGAGCCTCGCCGACGCGCTCCGCGGGGTGCTCGCGCAGCGGCTCGTGCGGCGGCTCTGCGACGCGTGCCGGGCGCCCCACGAGCCCACCCCCGAGGAGTGGCAGGCCGTCGGCGACGCGTACGGCGACGAGGCCTTCGCGGCCCTCATGGGCGAGCGCGACCAGGCGCCGCAGACCTTCCGCCCGGTGGGTTGTGCGCGCTGCCGCGGCACCGGCTACCGCGGCCGCATCGCCCTCCACGAGCTCCTCACGGGAACCGAGCGGATCAAGCAGCTCGTCGGGCGTCGCGCGCCGCTGGAGGAGATCCGCGCGGCGTCGGCGGCGGAGGGCGTGCGGACGATGCTCCAGGACGGCGTCGAGAAGGTTCTCGACGGCCACACGGACTTCCGTCAGGTGCGCGCCGCCTGCGCCCGCTGACCCGACACCTCCCGCTTCATTGATCTGCGGGGCGACGTGCCGTATGACGCGCCGCCCCGATGACCGCCCCCTCCCCCACCCCTTCGACGACGTCCGTGATCGGTGTGGTGGACGTCAACGTCGCGCCGGCCGTCGCGCGTCGCATCGGGGGCCTCGCGCTCCCGCTCCGTGCGCTCCTCGCGCTCCAGCAGGCGGGCGCGTCGCCCCTCGCGTTCACGGGCTCCGCGGCCGAGGCGTGGGCGGCTCACGCGCGCGCTGACGATCGCGTCCGCTGCGCCGTCGAAGCGCTCACGCGACCGCCCGAGGGACCCTTCGTCGCCGTGTCGGGGGAGCTCGCGATCGACACGCGCTTCGCCCGCGCCCTGCTCCGTGCGCCCGGCGTCGTGCGCGCGAGAGACGAGGTGGTGGCCGTTCACCGCGTGACACCGAGCGACCAGGGCGTGCTCGTCGACGCGGGCGACGGCGCGCTCGACGTGTCGTCCGAGGGGCTGTGTCTGCCCGTGCGTGACGACGCCTCGGCGCGCGCCGCCGACGATCGACTCTACGCCTCCCTGCGCAAACCGCAGGACGGCTTCATCTCGCGCGCGATCAACCGCTCGCTGTCCATTCGTGTGACGCGGCTCCTCGCGCCGACGGGGCTCCGTCCCAACCAGGTGTCCGTGGGCATCCTCGCGTTCGGCGTCGCGGGTGCCGTGCTCGCCGCGAAGGGGACGCACGCCGCCCTCGCGGTCGCGGGCATGTGCTTCAACGCCCAGTCGATCCTCGACGGCTGCGATGGCGAGCTCGCGCGGCTCACCTTCCGCGGCTCCCGCACGGGCGAGTGGATCGACACCGTCGGCGACGACCTCACCAACTACGGGTTCTTCGCCGGGGCGGCGTGGGGCCTGCACCGCGCGGGTCTCGGCGCGCTCCCGCTGCTGCTCGGCGGAGTGGGGCTGGCGGCGGGCTTCGTCGCGTCGCTCACGGAGTACCGCTACCTCCTTCGCATCGGCAGCGGCGACCTCCTCCGCTACCCCCTCGGCTTCGGCGACGACGCGTCGGGCGACGCGCGGGCCGACACGGGGCTGCGTCGTCTCGTGGGCCTCGCGCGGCCGCTCTTCAAGCGCGACTTCTTCGTCTTCGCGACGATGCTCGCCGCGCTCGCTGGGCCGTCGGCGATGCTCGTGATGCTCGCCCTCTTCGCGGGGGGTGCGGCGATCACCCTGTCGGCCGTGCTCCGCTCGGAATGGGCGCGTCGCGGCGTTGCTCCGGGTCAGGAGACGCGGGTGTGAGCCGCAGCGTCTTGATGGTGTCGTGGCTCTTCGCGCCCAACGTGTCGATCGGTGCGAAGCGGGCCCTTCGCTTCGCGCGCTGGCTCCCCTCGCACGGCTGGCGCCCGACGGTGCTCTGCCGCCGCGTGACGCCCGCCTCGCAGCGCGACCCCTCGCCCGCTCACCTGCCGCCCGAGGTGACCGTGCGCCACGAGTATGACCACCCGGTGTTCGCGCGCTTCGCGGCGGGCGAGGCGGCGCCGTCGACGGTGGCGCCGCCCGCTCCCCTCGCCCGCTCGCTGCGAGAGCGCCTCGCCGAACGGTGGAACCTCTTCGTCGACGCGATGGTGCCGACCGAGACCGTGGCCATCCACGCGCCGCACGCGATGGCGCGCATCGACGCCCTCGCCCCCGCGCACGATCTCCTCTGGACCACGAGCTACCCCTACCACACGCACGCGCTCGGCCTCCGCGCAGCACGACGGCATCGCAAAGCCCTCGTGGTCGACCTGCGCGACCCGTGGACGCCCAACTGGGTCCATCGACGGAAGTTTCCCCACGCGCGAGCGATCGAAGCGCGTCTGGAGCGCGAGGCCATCGCAGGGGCCGACGCCGTCGTGGTCACCACCGAGGCGCTCGCGGCGCTGTACCGGGAGATGTTCCCTGCGCACGCGCGGAAGTTTCGCTGCGTCCACAACGCGTTCGACCCGGTCGCTCCCGATGCGCCGCCGCCCGAGCTGCGTACGTCCGATGCGCCCCGTCGGCTCGTCCATTTTGGCAACGTCTACGGCCCGTGGAGCTTCGAGACGCTGTACCGCGCGCTCGCCGCGCTCCGTCGTGAGGGCTCGCTGCCGCCCGTCGTCCTCGAGAACTACGGCAAGCTCTCCGACCGCGACCGCGACCTCGCGGCCTCCCTCGGCGTCGCCGACATCGTGCGCGTGCTCCCGACGCTCGCCTACGACCGCGGGCTCGCGCGGCTCCGCGGCGCCGACGCGCTGCTGCTCGCGGCCTGGGACGACCCCGACGCGCGGCTCTACGTGCAAGGGAAGGTGTTCGACTACCTGGCCGCGGCGCGCCCCATCGTCGCCGAGAGCGCGCACCCCGACATCCGCCACATCGTCGCGGACACGGGCGCGGGAACGGTGGTGTCACCGGGTGACGTACGGGCGATGGCCGACGCGCTCCGACCGCTCCTCCGCGGCGAAGCCGTGCCCCCGACGCGGGACGAGTCCGCCGTGGCCTACTACTCCGCGCGCGAGGCCACCGGGCGCCTCGCGGTGATCTTCGACGAGGTGATGCGACCGTGACCCTGCCCTTCGTGAGCGTGATCATCCGCTCGTTCAACCGTCTCCCGGAGCTCGCGAAGCTCCTCGATGTCGTGCTCGCGCAGCGCGGCGTCGACTTCGAAGTGGTCATCGTCGACTCGACGCGCGACCTCAGCGACGAGGCCGTGTGGGCCATCCTCGGCGACCGCGGTCCGCGGGTTCGCCTGCTTCGAAGCCCGCCGCGCGGGTGCGCCGCGGCAGCGAACGAGGGCGTCCGCGCGGCCCGCGGTGAGGTGGTGGCCTTCGTCGACGACGACGACCTCCCGGTGGGCGACGGCTGGCTCCTCGCCCACACGCGCCACTACGAAGACCCCGACTGCCTCGGCGTCAACGGCTTCATGGAGTACACCGGCGGTGGGGCCGAGCGGGTGCCGCGCGTGCGGGCGGAGTGGCTGCGCGACCGCTGGATGCTCTCCTACGGCCCCTTCAAGAAGCCGCGCGTGTTTCACGGGAGCCCCAACGCCCGACGCGGTATCGCGTGGCTCGCCGGCGGCAACAGCTCGCTCCGCCGCTCGGCGTGGGAGCGCGGCGGCGGCTGGGACGAGTACCTCGGCTACCACAACGAGCACTCGCTCTTCCTGCGGCTCGCGCGGCGCAAGCGGCCCGACGAGTACCTCGCGTACGAGCCCGAGGCGCGCATGATCATCCGCCGCGACGTCCCCGGCGGCCTCGACCACCGCACCCGCGTCGACAGCCGAGCGCGCATCGACACCCTCGCGAAGTACTACTTCTGGCTCGTGGGCCGCGAGCACCCGCTGCGCATCTATGGGGCGCTGCCGGTGTTTCTCCCGTACTTCATCGTCGACGCGGGCATCCACGCCGCCGAGCTCGCCGAGCACACGCAGGCGAGCCTCGTGCGGCAGTTCGTGGAGGGCGCGCTCTACGCCCCCGTGAGCGCGTGGCGGCACGTGCGCCAGGGGCCGCCGTAGCCCCGCTCAGAACGTCCCCGCGACCCCGACGCCTTGCGCGCTCACGACGAGCCGAGGGCCTTCATAGACATGCGCCGCGGCCGTGCCGAAGCCCACCCCGAGGCCGAGCACCAGGCCGACGGAGGTGTCGACCCAGTTGTGCGCCCCGGCCACGACGCGCAGCACGAGGTTGGTCACCGCGAGCGCGCCCGACGCGACGAGAATCGGCCCGTACGCGCGCCGACCGCCCGACGGGAGCAGCATCATCCCGAGCGACGCGCCCGCCATCGCCGCCAGCGACGCGGTGTGCCCTGAGGGGAACGACACGCGGTCTTCCCGCTCGCTCGTGGCGCAACGGCCCTCCGCGTCGCTCCACGCGCGCGGACGACACTCGCCGACGATCACCTTGAGCGAGCTCACCAGCCCGATCGTCATCACGGTGGACTCCGCGAGCACCAGCGGCGCGCGGAGGAGCGTGAGCCCGCGCGATCCGAGCCCCCAGCGCTCGACGACGACCCCGAGGCCCACGGTGGCGGCGAGTCCTCCCCACAGCACGACGTCGCTCACGAGCCCCACCTCGGGGCGCCAGACGCGTCCGCCGAGGCCATCGAAGGGCGCGCGATCGATCGTGGGCGGAGACGCGAACAGACCCGCCAGCGCGAGGCCGCCGCCCACCGCGACGTAGCCGACGTCCCAGGCGAGCGAGCCGCCCATCGCGAGGTGGAGGTCGCGCGCCGGTGTCGACTGGGCGAGCGCGGAGGCGGGGAGGAGGAAGAGAGCGACGGAGAGGAGGAGAGACGGCGTGCGCATGCCGGAGAGAGGGCGAAGGACGCGCTACTCCAGCGGGCGGTTGCGGTAGTCCGCGGTCTGCCCAGAGGCGATGGTGACGTTGTAGGTCGCCGACGCCGCGAGGTCGTTGTTGACGCAGCGGATGGCGTAACGACCCGGCGGGAGCGTCACGCGCCAAGGGGTGCTGTGCGTCATCCCGTTGACCGAGCACGAAGACGCCGGCGTGGTCGAGAGGAGCAGCGTGCCCGTCCCACCACCACCACCACCGGCGGCGGTCGGCGTGGGCGCGGGGGCGGTCGGAATCGTCGGCCGGATCGCGGGTTCGCGCGGCTGGCGGGGCGCGCGAGGCGTCGTGTCACGCTCGCGCGGGCGTACCGTCGGGGCTGCGGCGACCACCGTGGGCGTCGGCGCCGGCGGCGGCGGGAGCATCTGCTGCGTCGGCGAGGGCTGCACGACGGACGGAGCGGGCGCCGGGACGAGCGCGGCGACCGAGGGGCTCACGGGCGGCGCCGCGATGGGCTGCTCCACCGGCGGCGGCACGGCGACCGACGGGGCGGGCATCTCGCGCAGCACGAAGCGGACGGTGTTGTTGCCCACCGCCACGTCCTGCACCTGGGTCACGGTCTCGAAGCCCGACTTGCGGATCTCGATCGTGTGCTGCCGCTGCGGGTCGAGGTTGGCGACCTCGTAGCGCCCACCGATGCCGGCCACGGGGTGATCGTCGACCGTCACCTCCGCGCCGTCGGTGGTGTTGATGGTGAGCGTCGCGCCCGGAGGCGGTCCCTTGAGCTGAAGCCCGAGCACCACCAGCGCCGCCACCGCGATGACGCCGAAGAACGCCAGCAACGCCGTCGATTTCGTGTCGCGCGCAGGCTTCGCCCCCGCCGCCGGAACCGCTGCGGGACTGGCCGGCCAGTCGTGCTTGTGCGCCGGCGGCTTCACCGTCTGCGAAGGCGGCGGACCGAATCCGGGCGCGAGGTTGTTGAACGCGTCGGCGCCCCTCTGCCCCGGATTGCCCATCGCGGGCGGAGGCACCGAAGACACCGGCCGCGCGTTGACCACGGGCGCGGCCACCGGCGGCGCCGAGACGATCGGCATCGCGACCGGCGGCGCCGACACCACCGGCGCGGCCGCGGCGGGTGCGGCTGACACCTGCTGGAGCGACGTGGCGGGAGGCGGAGCGACCCCGAGCGCGGTGGGCGAGGGCTGACGACCAGGAAGCGCAGGGAGCGCCGGGATCTGACCGGTGAGCCGCGGGCCGCGGGTCGGCGCCGGAACCGACGTGGGCGCGGGCGCTGCGGCGGCGCCACGGGCCGTCGGGCGAGGCGCAGCCGCGAGCGCGGCGATCATGTCGGCGGGCTTGTCCATGATCTGCGTGGCGCTCTCGTCGTCGTTCCAGTCGAGCTCGTCGACGTGGTGCGGCGCGATGGCGGGAGCAGACGCCGCGACGGCGCCGTGGACGGGCATCGCGCCCGTGGGCTGGCGCGCGACCGCGACGGCGGCCGACACCGCGGGCGCTCCCTGCTGACGCGGCGGGGGCGCAGGGATCGACGCGGCAGGACGGACGTTGTTGCGCGACGGCCCCGCGGGCGCCGCAGCGGGAGGCGCGTTGGGACGGCCCGACACGGACGGCGGCGGCGGCGTACGGTTGTTGGGGAGCGCAGGCGGCGTCGGCGCGGCGGCGGTCTCGAAGACGTCGGCCTCGGCGGCCTTGCGCGAGTCGAACTTCCGAAACTCGTCGTCGCGCGTCTGCTCCTTGCGAATCTCCTCGTCGAAGAAGCGCCCCATGTACGTCGCGAGGTCTTTGCGGGCGAAGAAATTGCCCGACGTGTACATGAAGGACTGCAGGTCGTCGTGGAGGTCCATCGACGAGCGGTAGCGGTCTTCAGGGTGCTTCGCGAGGGCCTTGAGGACGATGTTCTCGAGCTCCTCGGGGATCTTCTTGTTGTAGAAGGTCGGCGGGGTGATCTCGACGTTGCGCACCTTCTCCAGGGTGGAGAAATCCGACTCGCCGACGAAGAGGCGCTCGGTGGTGAGGAGCTCGTAGAGGCAGATGCCGACGGCGAACACGTCGCTGCGCCGGTCGACCTGGAGGCCGCGCACCTGCTCGGGGGACATGTACCCGAACTTGCCCTTGAGGATGCCCGCCTGCGTCTTCGAACTCTTGCTCGCGGCCTTGGCGATGCCGAAGTCGATGAGCTTCACGTCGCCGTCGTAGGAGACGAGGATGTTCTGGGGGGAGACGTCGCGGTGGACGAGCTCGAGCGAGCGGCCCGCCGAGTCCTTCTTGTTGTGCGCGTAGTCGAGGCCCTCGCAGAGCTTCATCACCATGAAGCACGCCATCGGGACGGGGATCGCCTCGGAGCGCTTCTTGGCGCGCTCGAAGATGGCGCGCATGTCCTTGCCGGCGACGTACTCGAGGGCGATGAAGTACGAGTCCCCCACCTTCCCGAGCTCGAAGATCTGCGCGATGTTGGGGTGCGTGAGCTGCACCGCCAGCTTGGCCTCATCGACGAACATCGCGATGAACTCGTTGTCCTCCGCGATCGACGGGAGGATGCGCTTGACGGCCACGAGGCGCTCGAAGCCGGCCTCGCCGAAGGCCTTGGCCTTGAAGACCTCGGCCATGCCGCCCACGCTGATGCGTTCGAGGAGGTAATACTTCCCGAACTTGACGGGGGTCTTCACCGTTCGTCTCTCCTGCGATCGTTTCAAAGGCGCGGCGCCACCCGACATCCGGGGGCGCCACGTCGGCTGCGAGTTCGAGTGTCGCGCGGGGGGTCAACCTTGGGTCGCCCGCCGTCGCGAGCGCCGATCCGCGGCGTCGAAGGCCGCGCGAGATGACCCTCTCGCGCGCCTCGACACAAGGCCGTTTCTACCTGCACGGGTTGTGTTGCGTCAACGACACGCCCAGGTTTCAACGCGGCGGCGCGGGCGCGAGGGCCCCGGCGTCGCCCGCAGGGCGCCCGGAGGTTCCCCACATGGGTGCGGTGACCCGCTGGCCCCCGACGAGGTTGACCTCCACCGTCCCCCCCTCGCCGTGGCGGTAGCGCACCCGTCGATGCTGCGCGTCGTACCAGACGCTCTGCGGCACCGGCCGCACCTCGGGAAACATCCGTACACCCCCGCGCATCGCCCGCGCCACGAGCGCAAACGTGGGGGGCAGGTGCGGGTCGATCGCGGCCCCGGCGATGTCTCGGTCGCCCGTCAGCGCGAAGGCGGTCTGACCCGTCAGGGCCATGCGCTCGGGGCGGCAGCCGGCCAGATCGAGCGCTCGCGCCACCAGGTCGGGTTGCGCCCGGTCTGCCACGGCGTAGACGAGGAAGCCCTCCGCGTCGATTCCCACCGCGCGGGTGATGGCCATCCCGGGAATGAGCGGAGCTCCCGCGAGCCCGGTCCCCTCCGTCCCGATCGACCAGCGCGAGGCGCCGTTCCGCTCGATCCAGGCGAGGCGGAGGGAGCTTCCGTTCGCGGGGGTGGCGCCGACGATGCGGGCCACCGGGGCGCCGACGGCCTCTGGCGGGCCGAGCGTCATCCGCCGGGCGTCGAGACGAACGAGGTTGACCCAACGCTCGGGTTGAGACGGGTCGGGGCGCACCCGCGTCCGAGCCATCGGCCACGGGAAGGCGTGCTCCCCGAGGCCTGCGACGTGCCACTCGCCCTCGTGCGGCTGGGTCGGCGAAACGGGTGGCACCAGCGGAGCCCCCGGGAGCACCGCCCGGAGCATGAGGTAGAAGAAATCCCGCGGGTCGCGCTTGATGTACCGCGGCAGGGTCTCGTGCATCCCGCGCACCATGCGACGGACGCGGTAGCGGTAGCCGGGCGCCGAGGGGACGTTGCCCTCCACCTCCACCGGGCTGAGCGGCCGACCGAGCACGGGCGTCGCGCGCTCCGGCGTCACCCGGATGAACTCGAAGCCCGTGTTGGAGCCGTTCATGTCGAGGTGGACGCCGTAGGCGCAGCGGGTGGCGATCATGCCGTCGGCGAGCGAGCGCGGCGTGAGGTCGTCGCCGTAGAAGAAGGCCACGTGGCCCTCGCGCGTGAGGCAGAGGCCGGTGCGCGTCGTGTGCTCGTCGCCGGGCGCCGCGGAGGGCACGTTGCCGCCCCAGAACGTGCGACGAAAGGGGTTGAAGACGCCGTCTTCGACGAGGGCCGTGAGGTTCTGCCGAAACTCGCCCACCTCGGCGGGAATCGCGGCCCCATTGGGCCAGCTCCCGAAGCCCGTCGCGCCGTCTTCGAGCGCGGCGAGCGTCGCCCCCCAGGGCTTCGGCGGCAGGAAGAGCGTCCCCTCGGCGTAGACGCCCCACTCCCCGTGGAGCGCCTGAAAGCCGCCGTTGAAGCCGGCCGCGACGCGCGTCATCGTGCGGTGATCGCGCGGGATGGTGCCCGTCCCGGTCTCGCCCGTGGCGCCCATCGGCTCCTGTGAGCCCGGGACGACGTGCATCTCGATCTGCCGCGCGTCCCACAGGGTGATGTACACGCGGGTGTCGGGGCGCTCCCGATCGGTGCGGACGAAGGTCTGCAGGAAGGCCGCCGGCGCGCCGACGTTGCGGGCGATGAAGGGATCGTCCGCGGGGGCCGACGACCACTGCCCCTCACGCGCGGCCGCGGGCGAGAGCACCGTGCGCAGCGGCGGCGGCGGCCAGTCTTCGACGCGCCCCTCGGCGTTCACTTCCCCGCCCGCCGGGAGCACGTCGGCGAGGTCTTCGGCCACCTCGGACTGCGTGCGATCGCCCTGAACCCGGTTGCGCGCCTGGGCGACGCGGTTCTTCATCCCGAAGGCGATGTGCTCGGCCCACGCGATGGGTTCACCGCCGATCCACGGGACCGCGCGCACGGTGTCGACCGCCCAGGTGAGCCAGGTCGACGAGCCCGCGAGGCGCGGCCGCGATTGCACGTGCTGCTCGCCCGAGACCACCCGACGCTCGCCCATCTCGATGGCGACGTTGCGACCGTCGGCGTTGAGCACGAGGCGCGTCCCCAGCAGGGTGACGGCGAGGCGGCGCGCGCGGGGCGTGAGGTCGTAGCGCTCGATGCCGTAGCCATCGAAGCGCCCACTCTGCTGCCAGCGCGTGATGCCTGCCCGGAGGCGCGAGCCGAGATCGCCCCCGCCCGCAGCCTGCGCGTCGGGGGAGCCCACGGTGTCGACGACCGTGATGGCGGCGAACGTGCGGTCAACGCGCGTGGTGAAGGCCGCCCATCGCCCGCTGACGAGGAGGTTCTCTTCCGCCGCGTCGGGGGAGCGCGTGAGGTTGGAGACGTCTTCGAGCGACACGATCACGTCGCCCGCCCCCGTGCGCGCCTTCACGGCGTAGAGATCGGTCTGCCCGCCGCGCTCTGCCGCGAGGACGAGCGCACGCCGCGGACCCACGCGCGGCGGGTCGAGCCAGCGGACGCCGGAAGGCGCCACGAGGAGCCCGCGTCGGGCCATCGCGTCGGCGAGCGACGGGGCGTGCGGCGCGGCGAGCGCGAGCGTCGTCCCGGTGAGGGCGCACGCGCCGACGGCCTTCCACACGCGGGAGGAGCTTCGCTTCGGGGTCTTGCGCGTCGAGGCCATCGCGGGACGTTGGTACAGCACTCCCGCGGAGGTGACAAAACTTTCTGCCGAGCTGTTACCGCCGGCGACCGCGCCGACGCCCGAGGGCCACGGCGGCGAGCGCGATCCACAGGCCCGCGCAGGCGCTTCGCGGAGGCGTCGCCGCGCGGCAAGTGCATCCGCCCTGCAGCGTGGGGTCGAGGGCGGGGTCGGCGTCGTCCGCAGCACCATCCGGCGCTCCGTCGTCGCGAGCCGACACGTCGGCGATGGCCACATCGTCGGAGGCATCGTCGGGCAGCGCCGCATCCGTCGCCTCTTCCATCACATCCGCGACGTCTTCGAGCACGTCGGGCGGAGGCGGAGGGGGTGGCGGAGGCGGAGGGGGCGGCGGAGGGGGCGGCGGGGGCGGCGGCGGCGGCGGAGGCGGCGGCGGAGGCGTGCTGCACCCGTCCGAGCGGAAACCACCCGCGGGGGAGCGCGCGATGCGGGTGTCGGTCTGCGGGCCGTAGAGGCCGTCTTCGGTGATGCGGTCGGCGGCGTTGTTGGCGTTCCAGAGGCGTTGGAAGGCGCGGATGGAGTCCGCCCGTCGATCGCCGCCGGGGCAGTCGAAGTGGACGTCGTCGCGGCCCGGGTACGGGTGGGCGCAGCCCGCATTGGTCATCGCTCGCTGGGCGGCCGACCAGTTGGCGAGGTCGACCGCGATGCCGGTCTCATGGTTCGACTGCCCGGGCTGCGCGGCGAGGCCGCAGGCCCCGGAGTGGTAGAGCACGTACTGGTCGGCCAGCGTGCGAAACATCGAGTTGATCTGGAGCGAGGTCGTCCGCGCGGCCGTCCAGAGCGCGTCGCGGGCGCGCGCGGCCATCAGCGCATGGACGCGCGACGAGGTGAGCGTCACCCCCGCGTGCGGCGCCGCGCTCACGAACACGCCCGGGAACATGCAGAGCTGCGTCCGAACGAGCTGCGCCGACAGCGTCTGCACGCCTTCGGTGCTGCACTGACGACGCGCGGCGACCTGCGCCACCGTCTGCGCGCGCGCCGCGGGGGACGCGAGCGCCACGGCGAGAGACGTCATGATCCAGGCGGGTCGCACGCTTCGCTCCTCGACCGCGGAGCGTAGGGCGACGCGCGGTCTGCTGTCCACGCGGAAGGCGTTCGACGAGGCTCAGGAGGCGGTCAGCGCGATCGGGGCGGCGGAGGCTATGGTCGGCCGCTCCCCGACGACCCGCGCGAGGAGCGCGATGAGCTCGTCGCGGCGCACCGGCTTCGCGAGGAAGTCGGTCATCCCAGCCTCGGTGCATCGGGCGCGATCTTCGGCGAACACGTTGGCCGTCAGCGCGACCACGGGGGTGGCCTGTTGCGAGGGCATCGCGCGGATCGCACGGGTGGCCGCGATGCCGTCAATCTCGGGCATCTGCACGTCCATGAGGACGACGTCGTAGGGGGCTCGCTCCACCGCGGCGATGGCCTCGGCGCCGTTGGCCACGGTGTCGACCCGGTGCCCGAGGCGCTGCAACATCAGGGCGATCACCTTCTGGTTGACGGCGTTGTCTTCGGCGACCAGCACGCGCAGCGCAGGCCCCGTGGGAAAGAGGCTTGTCGGACCCGGCGGCGGCGTCTCTTCGCGGTTGCGCACGAGCCTCACGGGGACGCGGAGCGTAAAGGTGGAGCCCACGCCCGGCTCGCTCTCGACCGCCAAATTGCCCCCGAGGAGCGACGCGAGGCGGTGGGAGATCGCGAGGCCGAGGCCGGTGCCGCCGAAGCGCCGCGTGGTGCTCGCGTCCGCCTGGGTGAAGGGACGGAAGAGCTGACGCTGCACCTCGGCGCTCATCCCGATGCCGGTGTCGCGCACCGACACGATGATCCAGGGGCGGCCTTTGCGCTCGAAGGAGAGGGTCACGCCGACCTCACCACCCTCCGTGAACTTCAGCGCGTTGGAGACGAGGTTGAGCAGCACCTGCCGGACGCGACCGGGGTCGGAGCAGACGGCCTTGGGGACGTTGTCGCCGACGGTCAGCGTGAGCGTGTTGCGCCGCGCCGCGGCCTGACCGTGCATCAGGTCGATCACCGCGCGCGCGTCGGAGACGGGGTTGAAGGCGAGGGACTCGAGCTCGACGCGACCGGCCTCGATCTTCGAGTAGTCGAGGGCGTCGTTGAGGATGGTGAGGAGCGCGTCGCCGGACGTTCGGATGGTGTCGGCGAAGGCGCGCTGCTCGTCCGTGAGCTCGCTGTCGAGGAGGAGCGTGGTCATGCCGATGACGGCGTTCATCGGCGTTCGAACCTCGTGGGACATGATCGCGAGAAACTCGCTGCGCGCGCGCCCGCCGGCCTCGGCCGCGTCGCGCGAGGCGATGAGCTCCTGGTTGAGGCGCTCCAGGTCGGCCTGGGCATCCAACAGCGAACGGTTGCGCGCCTCCAGGTCGACGCGGGCCGACTCGAGCGCCGCGTTGCGCGCCTCGGACTCCGCCACCGAGCGCGCGAGGTCGTTCTCGTAGGCGCCCGCGATCCCCAGGGTCGAGACGAGCACCCCCAGCCCGCTGGCCAAGGTCGAGACCGGATGGGCGACATGGGTGACCGGAAACGGCGCCGGCATCGCGAGGCGCTGCATCCCCCACACCAGGATCAACGTGACCGCGCTGTTCACCAGCCAGCGCACCCCCACCTTCGCCCCTCCCACAGAGAGGGCCATGACGGGCACCATCGGCGCCCAGGCCCACACCGCGAGGATCTGATCGCCCGCGCTCCATGCGCTCAGTCCGACCGCGCCGAGCATGACACTGAGGGTCAGCTCGCGCGCGACGTTGGCTCGCCCCGCGCGGGTGAGGCGCAGGGCGTTGGCCGCCACCGCGAGCATCGCGCCGCCGACCGCCGCGCCGCGCCACTGCCGCGCGAGCAACAGCGCCACCGTGATGGGGGTGACCACCTCCAGCATCCCGACGGCGCTCCGCACGAAGATCCGAGCGCGGCGGGTGTCGTGGTCGACGGCTCCGATGGTGGTCGCGGGCATCCACCGCTCGACGCGCGGTGAGTCGGCCAGGGATGGGGGGAAGAGCCAGCGGTGGAGCAGGTCGATGATCACGTCGGGTCCACCGCGAATCAACGGCGGTGACGGCGCGACCCATGAGCCCGTCGGGGCTTCAGACGTCGATGTGACGGAGCTTCATCTGTACGTCGCTCGACCAGTGGTTGGCGAAGGCGCGGACGCAGGTGGACAGGTACCGGTCGTAGTCGTCGAACACCTGATCGCCCCAGCGCTGGCGGATGTGCGCTTCGTGGAGGCGCATCCGACGGAGCCACTCGGCGGTGGTCTTGCCGTAGTGGACGCGGCGGGTCTTGAGCTCGACGATCTCCCAGTACGGGTTGACCGCCGCGACGAGCTCCTCCAGCCGCGGGTTGAGCCCGCCGGGGAAGATCACGTCGGCGGTGAACTTCAGGTCTTCGATGTCGCGGCGCGTGCGCGGCACCCGGTTGCGCAGGATCGCCTGGAACCCGAAGCACGCGCCCGGCTTCACCCACCCCGCGGTCTTGCGGAAGTACTCGCGGTAGATCTCGATGGCCATTCCCTTGTTCGCCTGGTCGGGCGAGCAGAGGTGGTCGATCATCTCGATGGAGATGAGGGCGTCGTAGGGGGCCGCGGGGACGAAGTCCTTGTAGTCCGTGCACCACACCTTGACGCCGGGGATGCCACGCGCGTTGAGCTCTTCGTGCTGGGCGGAAGAGAGCGTGATGCCGTGGGCCTCGCGGATGCCGCGCTGGGCGACGTACTCGAGGTTGGCGCCCCAGCCGCAGCCGATGTCGAGCACCGTCTTGTCGGGCCCGCACTCGGCGTAGTCGTACAGGACGCGCGACTTGTTGAGCTGGGCCTGCTCCAGCGTGTCCGTCTCGCTCTCATAGACGGCGGACGTGTAGTGCATCCGCTCGTCGAGCCAGAGCCGGAAGAACTCGTTGGAAACGTCGTAGGAGACCTCGACCTCGCGTTGCGTGGACGTCACGTCGGCACCTTTCCTGCGATGAGCGCGGCGACCGTCTAACAGCGCCCCGTCGCCGCCGTCAATGCCCTCCCTCGGCGCAGGCCGCGGCCCCGAGCAGCCCGAGCGCGGGTTCGGTCACGACGCGAAGCGGCATCGACTCGACGAGCGGTCGCATCCGCCCCTTGTCGCGAAATGCCTCCAGGAAGGGGCTGGCGCGCAGCCGCGGGAGCACACGGGCCGCGATCCCGCCGGCAAGGTAGACGCCGCCGCGCGCGAGGCACTTGAGCGCGAGGTTGCCCGCCTCGGCCCCGTAGACGCCCGCCCAGAGGTCGAAGGCGCGCGCGCAGAGTGCGTCGTCGCCCGCCACCGCATGGCGAGAGACCACGGCCGCGGGGTCGTCGACGGCCATCTCGTCGCTCACCTCCCGGCGCGCCGCGGCGGGGTCGCGTTCGCGCAGGTGCTCGTACACGGCGGCGAGGCCGGGGCCCGACACCACGCGCTCGTAGGACACGTGGCCGTGTCGCGCGCGGAGCCAACGCAGCAAGGCGTCTTCGTCGTCGTTGCGCGCCGCGAGGTCGGTGTGGCCTCCCTCCGTGGGCAGCGCCTGGTAGCGATCGCCCACCCACACACAGAGCGCCTCGCCGAGCCCCGTCCCGGCGCCGAGTACGGCCCGCGGCGCGCGGGGACGCACGACGCCTTCCTGCAGCGTGACGAGGTGCTCCGGGGCGACGCGGTCGACGCCCGTGGCGGCGGCTTCGAAGTCATTGACGACGCGGACTGCGCCCCCCGTCACGGCCGCGAGCGACGGGGCCGTGACGACCCACGGGAGGTTGGTCACACGACACACGCCGTCCTCCACCGGACCGGCGACGGCGAAGCACGCCGCGAGCCCTGCGCCGCCGCGCTCGCCGAGGAAGCGGGCGACGATGGCCTCCAGCGAGGGGTGATCGGCGCTCGGGTAGCGGGCCTCCGTACGGACGTGCGCACGACCGTCGGCGAGGGTGACGAGGGCGAGGCGGGTGTTGGTGCCTCCGATGTCTCCGGCGATGACGTCCATGGTGCGGCGACGCTCCCACGGAGCGCGGGGACGTCGCAAGCGGATCAGCGGCAGCGTGCGGCGAGCGCGTCGACGTCTTCGTGGCACTGCCGACACGGCCGCTCGCTCGCCCGGAGCAGCGCCCCGCAGCGCGCGCTGAAGCCGGGCGGGTGCGGCGAGAGCGACGCCCCGCCCATCCCCGCCGTCGCGTGGCACGTCACGCAGTCGCGCTCGCTGTGGCAGGACACACAAGCGGACATCGATCGCCGCGCCTCGACCCCGTGGTGCCTCATGCTCACGGAGCGCCCCGACCACACCTCCGCCGGCGGGTGAAACCGGCCCTGCGCGCGGGCCGCGGGCGCCGAGCCCATCGCGACGCCCGCCCGCTCGTGGCACGCGACGCAGAAGGTCGCCTGGCGGTGGCACGAGGTGCAGCGGTCGGCGTTCATGCGGGCGTCGACGGGGTGCTGCGTGAGGTAGTCGTTGGGGTGGGTGCGGCGATCGCGCACGCGGCCGTCGTGGCAGTCGGCGCAGTCGTCGTCGCGGTGGCAGGCTGCGCAGCGGGTGGCGTCCTGGCCCGCGCTGATGCGGTGGGTAAACCAGAAGTCCGCGTCGTGGTGCATCCCGCGCATCCAGGTCGGCGGGTTGAGCCAGCCTTCGGGGAAGCGCGTTCGAAGCACGCCATCGGGTTCGGTGAGGTGGCAGGTGGCGCAGGCCGCGGGCGCGCTCCCACCCGTACGGTGGCACGTGACGCACGAGGCCATCGCGGGCAGCTCCAGGCGGGTCGCGAGGCCGACGCCGCGCACCGACGCGTGGCACGACTCGCAGCGCTGGCCGCGGGCGACGTGCGCGCGATGCGAGAAGTGGAGGTTGGGCGTCGGGATGTTCACGCGGGCGACGCGCAGCGGGGTGGCGGCGCTCCACCCGACGTGGCACGCGTCGCACCGTGCGGGCGGAGCGCCCGGCGCGACCTGCTTCAGCGGGTCGGCGCGGTCGATGGCGTGGCACGGCGTGCAGGCGGCTTCGCCCGGGAGCAAGCGATCGGCGCTCTGGTCGCTGGTGGCCGCCGCGCCGTGACAACGGGCGCAGGTGACGCCGCCGAGGCGCAGGTGACGCGCGTGGTCGAAGCGGATCGGGAGCGTCTGGGTGGGGAAGATGGCGTGCGACACGGCGCCGCCGCTGGCCCGCGGCGGGAGCGGCGGCGCGAGGGGGAGCGACTGCGCGAAGACGGCGCCGCAGAGGGTCGCCACGAGCATCATCGCGACGAGGAGCGAGCGCGTCACCATGGCGTCCTCAGGGTGAGCATCGCGATCGCGCGCAGGCGGTGGCCGACGATGCGGTTGATGTCGTCTTCGAAGCTGAGCGTGAGGTCGGCGAGGCGCCCGAGTCGCAGCAACGTCCCCACCACGAGCCCGAGCGAAGCGACCGAGCGCTCGGGGCGGAGGGTGTCATCGACCACCCACGCGGACACGCCCGCGTCGACGCGAATCACCTGCCACCGCGCCCACACGCGCGTGGTGATGTCGGCCCCGGCCCGCGCGCCGAGCGATCCGCCCTCGCCGAAGAGCCGCGCGGAGGCGTCGTAGCGGCCGCGGCGGAGCAGCGCGCCGAGCTCGCCCCCGCCCGACCACTGGTCGTCGAGGGCCGGGCTGTTGTCGCTCGCGGGCGCGTCCGAGAGCGCGTAGCGGCGGCCGTGCGCCCCCGCCCGGAGCGACCAGCCACGGCCGAGCGGGACCTCGCCGCGGAGGCGGGCCTCGTCGATAGGATCAGTCCAGAAGGAAGCCCACACGGAGGTGAGGTCGAAGGTGGGGCGCCAGCGCGAGAGCTCCGCGCCGAAGGAGGCCCCCTCCCCCGCCCATGTGACGCCCGCGATGGCGCTCGACACCTGCTGCTGCGGTATCGAATGGACGGCTTCGACGTACGCGCGCCACCGCGACGAGAGCTGCACGTCGGCGGCGAGGCCGAGCTTCTCCTCCGCGACGCCGTCGTCTCCCCACACGCGGCGCCAGGTGGCGCGGGCGAAGAGAGGGCCGGTGTTCGCGGTCTCCAGGGCGAAAGAGAGGGCGCCGGCGAGGCTACGGTCATTGACCCGCGTCGCGAGCGAGGCGTCCCAGGTCGAGCGATCGGCGCGTTGGAGACCGTCACGCTCGTAGCGGCCGTTGGAGAGGGGGAAGCCGGTGCGGGTCTCGAGGCCACCGTAGGCTTCGATGACGACCCGATCCCACGCGCGCACCCGCAGCCGAGCGCCGTCGAAGAGGAAGAAGCCCAACGGGTCGGTGACGAGCTGGCGCCCGATGCGCACCTCCGTGGTGCCGCCGAAGAGCCCCGCCCCTTCGAGCCACGCGAAGGGGAGGTCGAGCGTGCGGCGGGCGAACAGCGGCGCGTAGTCGGCCACCCGCGAGCGGTTGAGCTCGTCGAGGCAGCGGTCGGTGGTGAGGTCGCAGGCGGTGCCGAAATCGCTGTCGAAGCGGAGCCTCGCCCGCACGGTCCACACGGCCCCGTGGCGCATGCGTTCGAAGGCCGCGAGGGTGAGCGTCTGGGTGAAGCGACGCATCGAGAGGAGCGGCGCACCCGCCGGTCCGCGCACCTGGTACGCCTGCGCTTGGGTGTCGGCGCGCACCTCTCCGTCGAAGGCCAGGGCGGGCGCCGGGAGGAGCGTCGCGGCGAAGGCGAGCGCGAGGTGGCGACGCGGAGCCACTCAGCGGTCCCTTGTGTCGACGTCGGGCGAGCGGTGCGCGGTGGCCTCGGCGACGAGGGCGGCGTACCGCGCCGTGAGGGCGTCCGTGCCGAGCTCGCCCGCGAAGGAGACGAAGGCGAACTGGGTGACGAAGGTGCCCCATCGGCGCAGCCACGAGGGGAGAAAGCGCGGGCGTTGGAGGATGCCCTCGCGGCGGAGGATCACCAGCGCGTGGAGGTCGGCGAGGTCGATGCGCCCGCTCACCAGCAGCTCGAGCTCGTCGCGGAACCCGCCGCGGGCGACCACCGAGAGGAAGGACTGCACATCGAGGAGGCCCGCGAGGTAGCAGGCGTCCTTGGTGAAGGGAGCGCCGCCTTCGACCCGCCCCCCGCGGCAGACCCGCTGGGCGTCGAGCCACGCGTCACGGGGGTCGCTCCCGCGCTCGAGGAGGAAGCGGTAGAGGTCGAGGAAGTCACCGCCCGCTTCGGCCTTCTCGACGAGCTGGACGCGGACGGCGAGGCGCTCCATGCGCGGCACCGCGAGGCAGTGCTGGTGGAGCTCGGAGAAGACCGCGAGGCCCTCCTGCGTCCGCGTGCTGCGCGGCCCGCCCGAGCGGAGGAAGGGGACCTCGGGTTGGAGCGCGCCGTTCTGCGCGGACAGCACGTGCGTCTCCACCTCGTGGTGCCAGAGCCCGCCGGCCTCCCACTCGCTGAAGGTCGCGCCCCGGCGGATGCGAACGCGCGACGAGCCCGCGAGCACCTTGGCCGTCACCCGATCGTCGACGCGGGTCTCCAGCTCGAGGCCCGGGTGCTCCGTCGCCGCTCGACGGGAGAGCTCCGCGGCGAACTCCGCGTCGCTGTAGATCACCGGGTCGGCGTCTTCGGCCTCGTCCCACCCGTGCACGCGGAGCCGCTCCAGCAGGTGCTCGGCGAGGTCGAGGTTGCGCGCGCCCGTCCCGTGAAAGCGCGTCCGGGCGCCGCCGTACACGTCGCGCGAGATGCGATAGAACTCCGTGGTCCCCGCGGCGAGGACGAGCCGGTTGGCGTCGATCATCGACTGGAGCGAGCGCCGCACCCACTCGGCCACCGGGTCGTCGCCGTCCACCGTGGCGAGGGCCGCGTCGACCTCCGCGATGCGGGCCTCGTGGCCGTCGCGGTCGATGTCGTACGCCACCACCGGGAGCTCGCGGGCGCCCCGGGCGAAGAAGCGCTCCTCGGCCTCCCGGGGCCACGCGATGGCCTCCAGGAGCCGCGTCCTGCGGGTGGACCTCTCCTCGGCGAGCGGTCGGACGCTGGCGAGCAGCGCGCGGTGGCGGTCGATGTCATTCACGGCGAAGACCGCGCGAAGGTATCGCACCGCGGGGATACGACACAGCCCCGCGTTGGTACCATCCGTCGACGCGCCGCCCCAATGCCCACCGACGACCCACAGCTCGGCCTGTTCGCCGGCCCCGATCCCCTCGCCGCGGTGTACGCCGAGGCGGCGTCGCTGCACGAGCGGCTCCCCGAGTCGGTGCACTTTGGCACCAGCTCGTGGGCCTATCCCGGGTGGGCGGGCCACGTGTACCCCGACGCCCGCCCCGAGTCCTGGCTCGCCCGCGAGGGCCTCCGCCGCTACACACGCCACCCGCTCCTCCGCACCGTGGGCCTCGACCGGAGCTACTACGCGCCCGTCCCCGCGGCCGACCTCGCCCGCTACGCCGCGCAGGTGCCTGAGGGCTTTCGCTTCTGCATCAAGGCGCCCGCGTCGATCACGTCCGCCATCGTCCCCGGGAGCGACCGGGCCGGCGCGCCGAAGCCCAACGCCGATTTCCTCTCGCCCGAGCGCCTCGCCGCCGAGCTCACCGACCGACTCCTGGGGGACTTCGCGGGGCACGTGGGGCCTGTCATGGTGGAGGTTCCGCGGGTGCCGGCGGCCTTCCTGCCGCGCTCGGAGGTGTTCTGCGAGCGCCTCGACGGGCTGCTCGCCGCGGTGCCTCGTGAGGTCCCGATGGCGGTGGAGCTCCGGGAGCGGTCGCTCTTCACGCCGCGCTACCTCAAGGTGTTGCGCGCGCGGGGTGCCTCCCACGTCTACAACTGGTGGACGGCGATGCCGACGCTCGACGAGCAGGCGACGCACTGCCCGCCCGAGGCGATGCCGCACGTCATCGCGCGCCTCGTCATCCCGCCCGGGAGCCGCTACGACGAGCGCAAACGCGCCTTCGCCCCCTTCGATCGCATCGTCGAACCTTCGCCCGACATGCGCGCCTCCGTGGTGCGACTGCTACGCCGCGCCGTCGCCGCCGCGCGGCCCTCCTGGGTGATCGTCAACAACAAGGCCGAGGGGTGCTCGCCCGCAACGGTGACGGCGCTCGTGAGGGCGCTCGTGGGCGCTGATTCGCCGTCGTCGGTGGGGCGTTCCTGGTAGGATGGCGCGCTCTTATGGCGAGTGATGCTCCGATCGTTCGAGGGACGGTGCTTGGTGACTTCGAAGTCGTCGGCGCCCTCGCGCGCGGCGGGATGGGGACGGTGTACACCGCCACCCAGCGGAGCACCGGCGACACCTGCGCCCTCAAGGTGATGCACGCCGAGCTCGTGCACGACGCCCGCAGCCGCGACCGCTTCACCCGCGAGGCGGAGCTCTGCGCCCGCATCGAGAGCGAGCACGTCGTCCGCGTCATCGCGTCGGGCATCGACGAGGAGAGCGCGAGGCCCTGGATCGCGATGGAGCTGGTCGCGGGCGACGACCTGGAGAAGCTCTGTCGCCAGCGCGGCGCGTGGCCGTTGGAGGAGGCCCGCGAGGTGCTCCGCCAGCTCTACGCCGGCGTCGGCGCGGCCCACACGATCGGCATCGTCCACCGCGACCTCAAGCCCCAGAACGTCCTCCTCACGACGGGCGAGGAGGGCGCCGCCCCGCACGTGAAGGTGCTCGATTTCGGCATCTCGAAGCAGTCGGACAAGTCGGGGACAGACACCACGGCGGCGGTCGGATCGCCCATGTGGATGGCGCCCGAGCAGGCCCAGCGCGGTCGGCTCACCCCGGCGACGGATGTCTTCGCGCTCGCGCTCCTGACGTTTCGTGTGCTGACGGGCAGGAGCTACTGGCGCTCGGCCGCGGAGAAGCGGCCGACGCTGAAGGAGACCCTCGTCGAGCTGCTCATGAAGCCCTACCCCCCGGCCTCGGCGCGCGCGGCGGAGCTCGGCGGGGCGGCCCTTCCGGCGGGCTTCGACGGGTGGTTCGACCGGGCGGCCCACCGGGATCCGACGAAGCGCTACCCCGACGCCGCGGCCTCGTGGGAGGCCCTGCGACGCGTGCTCGAAGGGATCGCTGCACCCGCGGTCGCCGTGGAGCCCGCGACGACGCACGACGACGACGCGGTGGCCACGCAAGCGCTCGCCCGCCCGACCCCTTCGTCGCCCGCGTCGCCGCTCCGCGCGCCGACGCCCGCTCCGCCGTCGCCCCTCCGTTCGCCGACGCCGATGCCGCTCCCGCAGCTCCTCGATGAAGCGCGCGCGGCCCGTGAGGAGGCGTCGCCGCGCGGGTCGACGGCGCTCCACGCCACGGCGATCGCGGTCGCGCTCGTGCTGGTGGTCGCGCTGCTGTTTCTGTTGAAGCGCTACCAGGGCTGAACGGCGGTCACTCGGGTTCGCGCGGCGAGCGTCGCACCACCGCGAGCAACACCGCGAGCACCAGCGCCGTCCACGCGGTCTCCGGCGTCACGGGGCCCGGCGCCGCCTGACACCCGGCCCGCACCACCGGCGGGCGCCCGTGGGCTGCGCTCGGCCCTCGGGCGGGCGCTCGTGGGGTGGTGGTCGGGAGCGCCACGGCGGCCTGGAGCGCGGTGGGGCGCGCGGGGGCCTCGGGGGCCTCGTCGGGCTCTGGTGCGGCGTCGAAGACGATCCCGAGGTGGTTGGCCACCGGGCGCTCCAGACGATCGGCGGGGCGGGTGACGAGCCCTCCCTGCGAGCGGATGTAGAGCGACGAGCTCCCGCCGCCGTCGAGGTTGATCGCGTCGCTGGCGCCGAAGTCGCGGAGCACCCGCGCGGCGTCCATGCACGTCATCCCCTTGTTGGCGCCTTCACGGCCGTTGACCACCATGAGGTAGAGCGTGTGACGGTCGGCGCTCACCCCCACGAGGGTGCGGGGGTTGGGCACGAGGGCGTGGCGCGGCGCGGTGTACGTGAGCACCTCGCCGTTGGCCAGCACGCGGGGCGATCCCGTCACCACCTCGCGCATCCAGCGCTCGGGGACGGGGCCGTACACCTTGCCGCGCGAGTCGAAGAGCGCGACGCGGCCGCGGGCGCCGAAGCCCACGCTGGCCCAGCAATCGAGACGTCGATCGACGTACGCCGAGCGCCACACGCGGCCCTGCGACATCGTGAGCCCGCAGGTGGTGAAGGCGCCGTGGAAGATGTCGTAGTAGTTGGCGTTGATGGCCACCTCGGCGCCGACGTGGCGCGCGAAATCCGAGGTGGTGCGCCAGGTGGGGGCGCCGCCGGGCGTGCGCGGCGCGAGGAGCGACTCGGGCGTCCCCACCACGCGGACACCGGGGGCCGTGAGGTCGACGGAGACGAGGTGCCATTCGAGCGACCCGACGCGGCGGTGGATGTGCCGCATCGCGCGGTTCGGGCGGCGCCAGGTGTCCTGGGCGGCGGCCGACGTCGGGGCGGCGAGCGCGACGAGCGCGACCACCCCCGCTGCGATGGAGCTCCGGGGTCTCATGGGGCGCTTCGACGCATAGGGGCTGCGCGGCGGGTTGATCAACTATTCGACGCGGAACGTCTCCGGCGCCACGCCGCCAGCGCCGCGACGACGCCTCCGAAGAGGGCGATCCCGACGCCGCCACGGCCGCCCGGCGACGCGCTGCAGCCGCCGCCTTCGAGCGACTCCATGCGCACCTCTGGGTCGCAGCGGATGGCGCGCGACGAGGGGTAGATGGCGCAGAGCCCGGCGATGTCGTCGGCGTTGGGCGTCCGCCGCCGCTCCCCCTGCCCCGCCGTGAACCACATCACCGCGTTGCGGTCGGCCGGGTGCGCGAGGCCCTGCGTGTGGCCGAGCTCGTGAACGACGACGGTGCGCAGGTCGGTGGTGCCGGGGCCGCCGTCGAGGCTGAAGGGGAAGAGGGCGCGGACGTTGAGCTCGGTGTCGGCGTCGAGGATGGTCGCGCTGCGCGAGCCGAAGGTGACCACCGTGATCGCGGCGGCGCGGGGGTCGTGGTACGCGTCGTCACCCCAGGTGGCGCGCCACGTGACGACGTTGCTGTTGGGGCGGCCTTCCTCGTAGCCGACGGGGTCCGTGCGGTCGGCACCCACGACGAGTTCGAAGGTGGGGGCGGCGCGGGTGACGGGGTCGCAAGCGACGGTCTTCCAGGCGCGGGCGGCCTCGTCGACCACCAGGCGGAGCTGATCGCGCGGGATGTTGGGCGCCGTCACGGTCGGGTTGACGTGGAGGCTCGCACAGCCACCCGACCAGAAGAGCGGCGCCCCCTCCGTCGCGCAGACGGTCGCTTCGGGCTGTGCCACCGTGCGGGTGCGACAGTAAGCGTTCGCCGCCGCGGGAGCGAGGAGGGCGGCGACCAGCGCGATCGCGGCGCGCGTCATCGGATCACCTCGCGAACTCGGGCGATGAAGGTGTCGAGGGGAAGGCCACGTTCGGGAACCACCACCCGGACCGGCGCGACCGGGGCGGGCCCCGGGAGGAAGGTGATCCCGTCGGTGCGGGCCGGGAGCACCTGGACGACCCCATCGACCACCGCGACGGGGAGGAGCCCGGCGGCCATGGAGACCACCGCGCGGCCCCCCTCGCGAGCACGGGTCAAGAAGGCCACGACCGGCACCCCGGCGCGGAGTTCGGGCGCACCGGCGACCGATTGACCGATGTCCCCCACCGTGCCGCCCGGCAGACGGATGAGAACGGAGGGGGCGGCGCTACCCTTGACGGTCGCGGTGATGGCGCAGAAAACGTCGGTGTAGATGCGCCCGTCGCGCCAGTACGAACGGCGGTTGGCCGTGGGGGTGACGACCGCGACGAGGTCAGCTTCATGAGAGAGTTCGTCGAGGGTCGCGGCCTGGAGCACCGTGGCGCTGGCGACCTGAGGGAATGACACGACCCCGCTGGTGGCGAGGGCGGCGAGGAGGGTGAGGACAGCCCGTGTCGTCATCAACCGACTCCTACCATAGAAAGGCCGTTGACACTGAGCGTCGGTGCGTCTACCCAAACGATCCCATGCGGAGCAGGACGATGAAGGGGTTCCTGGTGGCAGGGCTGATGCTCGCCCAGGTGGGATGTTTGTCGCGGCTGGCGGCGAATTCCACGGTTCGAATCATGCGCCAGGCGGCGCCGGCGGTGAATTCGTTCGCCGATCCGTACCTCGCGGAGAGTGCGATCCCGTACTCCATCGCGCAGAGCGAGGGCCTGATGCTCGTTCTGCCGGAGAACGTCGATCTGCGCGTCAACCTGATGCGCACGTACGGGTCGTACGGCTTCGCCTTCCTCGAAGACCGGCTGGAGCAGGCGGAGGTCGACGACGACGAGGCCCGCGCGAACCACTTCCGCACGCGGGCGACGCTCGCCTTCCAGCGGGCGCGGGAGATCGGCCTCCAGACGATGACCATCGAGGAGGACGCCGACGGCGGCGCCGAGGCCGCGGTGCGTCGCGGGATCGATGCGTGGAAGGCCTACCTGCGCCGCTTCGACGACGACGAGCAGACGGCGCTGGTGTTCTGGACGGGCTACGCCTGGGCCCGGTACATCAACCTCACGAAGGACAACCCCGACTCACTGGCCGACCTGCCCTTCGCGATCGCGTGCTTCGAGCGGGCCTTCGAGCTCGACCACACCTTCAACAACTACGCCCCGCACGTGGCGATGGCGGGCTACTACGCCCGCGCGTCGGCGGCCCTCGGCGGCCAGCCCGACGACTCGCGGCGCGAGTTCGAGGCGGCCATCAGCGCCACCAACCGCCGCTTTCTCACGTACCTCGTGATGTACGCCCGCTTCTACGCGGTGATGGTGCAAGACCGGGCGCTCTTCCGCCGCCTCCTCGAAGAGGTGATCAACGCGGCCGACGTGATGCCCGAGCAGCGCCTCGCCAACCAGATCGCCAAGCGCCGCGCGGCCCGCTACCTCGCGCAGATCGACGACCTCTTCGGCCCCGAGGAGCCCGCGGGCTCCGCCGATGCGCCGGCCGCCGCGGAGGGCAGCGAGCCCGCCGCCGAGCCCGCCCCCGCTCCCGCCGCCCCGTGAGTCCATCGCCCCTTCGGAAGGAAGATCCCACCCCATGAAGCGCAACCGCCTCGCCGTCCTCGCCCTCGTCTCTGCGCTCCCTGCGGCGATGCTCGCCGCGAGCGGCGCGGAGGCCCAGCAGGCGCCCGCCCCCGCCGCCACGACGCGTCAGCTCTCGGTGGCCACGCTCGCCCCCGCCGGCTCCACCTGGATGCGCGTGCTGGAGTCGTGGAACCGCGAGCTCCGCCGCCGCACCAACAAGTCCCTCGGCCTCCGGATCTTCCCGGGCGGCGTGCAGGGCGACGAGACCGAGGTCGTGCGCAAGATGCGCTCGGGTCGCCTCGACGGCGGCTCGATGACCGCGGTCGGCCTGTCGAAGATCCACCGTCCGGCGCTGGTGTTCCAGATGCCGGGGATGTTCTCGACGGTGGCGCAGCTCGACCGGGCGCGCACCGCGACCGCGACCGAGATCACGACGGGCTTCAACACTGCGGGCTTCCAGTTCATGGGCTGGGCCGACGTGGGCTGGAGCCGCCTGTTCTCGCGCACCCCGGTCACCACGCCGGGGCAGCTTCGCTCGCTGCACCCCTACGTGTGGCGCGACGACCTGGTGATGCCCGCGGTGTTCGCCGAGTCGCAGGCCTCGGCCGTCCCGCTGCAGATCCCCGAGGTGCTGACGGCGCTCCAGACCAACCGGGTCGACTCGTTCTTCACCTCACCGGTGGCGGCGATCTCGCTCCAGTGGTCGCAGCGGGTCACCCACATGACCGACCTCTCGGTGGCGGTCCTGGTGGGGGCGACGGTGTTCTCCAACACCGCGGTCAACGGGCTCCCCGCCGACCAGCAGACGGCGCTGCGGGAGACGGCGACGCAGTTCCACTCGCTCCTCATCAGCAACCTCCGGCGCGACGAGCGGGCGGCGGTCACCTCGATGGGCACGCGCAACATCACGGTGGTTCAGCCCGCCGAGCGCGCCGCGTGGGACTCGCTCCTCGACCGCGCCCGCGCCCGCCTCGTGGGCAACATCGCCCCGGCGGAGTTCGTCAACCGCGTCCGCGCCGCGCGCGGCGGCTGAAATCCGCTCCCCGCCTCCGCCCCGCCGCTCCCTCGCATTCCGCTTCCCGCTCCGTCGCGACTCTGCGATAGAATCTCCGCCACGCAGGCGCCCTCCGCGGGGGGACACCGCCGCGATACCCCCTCTTTCGAAGCACGATCCATGAACGAGAACGAGACCCCGGACCCGACCCCCGAGACCGCACCCGCCGCAGCGACCCCGGAGCCCGCGCCCGCGCCGTCGGCCGCCCCGCCGCCGGAGCCTGCGCCCGACCTCACGGCCGCCCTCATCGCCGAGCGCGACAAGATGAAGGAGCAGGCGCTGCGCACGCTCGCCGACTTCGACAACTACCGCAAGCGGACGCAGCGCGAGAAGCAGGACGAGTACCGCCGCGGCAAGGAAGACGTGCTGCGCGACCTGCTGCCGGTGTTCGACAACCTGGAGCGGGCGGCGAGCTCGGCGCGCCCCGACGCGGACGTCGCCGCCATCGCGACGGGCATCAAGATGGTGCTGAAGCTCTTCGAAGACACGCTCACCCGCGTCGGCGGCAAGCGCATCGTCGCGGTGGGCACGCCCTTCGACCCCAACGTGCATGAGGCCATCGCGCAGGTGGAGAGCGCCGATCACGCGGCGGGCACCATCGCGCAGGAGTTTGTCCCGGGTTATCAGCTCGGCGAGCGGCTGCTTCGACCCGCGATGGTGGCCGTCTCCAAGGGAGCTCCTGCCCCGGCCCCCGAGGCGCCCGCGGCGCCCGAGGGCGACGCGAACTGACCCGGACGCCCCGTCGGCCCCATCGCACCACACCACCGCTGCACAGAGCTTCACATGGCCAAGATCATCGGCATTGACCTCGGGACCACCAACAGCTGCGTCGCCATCATCGAGGGCGGCGCCCCGGTGGTGATCCCCAACAAGGAGGGCGCTCGCACGACGCCGTCCATCGTGGGATTCCAGGCCTCCGGCGAGCGGCTGGTGGGCCAGGTGGCGAAGCGTCAGGCGGTGCAGAACCCCGAGAGCACGGTCGTCTCGGTGAAGCGCATCATGGGCCGCTCGTTCGCCTCGGAGGAGGCGCGCAAGCAGTTGCAGCGCGTGGCCTACCGCATCGTGCCGAGCGAGAACGGTGACGCCTGGGTCGAGGTGGGCCAGCGGCAGCTCTCGCCGCCGGAGGTGTCCGCGGCGGTGCTGGCGGAGATGAAAGCCATCGCCGAGGCCTACCTCCACGAGGAGGTGCTGGAGGCGGTGATCACCGTCCCGGCGTACTTCGACGACGCCCAGCGGCAGGCCACCAAAGACGCGGGGCGCATCGCGGGCCTGGAGGTGCGGCGCATCATCAACGAGCCCACCGCGGCCGCCCTCGCGTACGGCCTCGATCGCACGGAGGCCGAGCGCATCGCGGTGTACGACCTCGGCGGCGGCACCTTCGATATTTCGATCCTGGAGATCAACCGCGGCGTGTTCCGGGTGGTGAGCACCAACGGCGACACCTTCCTCGGCGGCGACGACTTCGACCAGCGGATCATCGACCTGCTCGTCCACGAGTTTCACCAGCAGCACGGCATCGACCTGCGGCAGAATCGGCTCGCGCTCCAGCGCCTTCGCGAGGCGGCGGAGAAGGCCAAGCACGAGCTCTCGTCGTCGCTGGAGACGGAGCTCAACCTCCCCTTCATCGCGACGACGCCGGCGGGTCCGGCCCATGTGCAGCGGGTGCTGAAGCGGGCCGAGCTCGAGCGCCTCGTGGACGACCTCGTCGAGTCGACGCTGGAGCCGTGCCGCAAGGCGCTCGCCGACGCGGGCCTCACCGTCAACGACGTGCAGCAGGTGGTGCTCGTCGGCGGCATGACGCGCATGCCGATGGTGCAGCGGGTGGTGACGGAGTTCTTCGGGCGGCCGCCGCACAAGGGGCTCTCGCCCGACGAGGTGGTCGCCATCGGCGCCGGCGTGCAGGGCGCGGCCATCGCGGGCGACGTGCAGAACGTCCTCCTCCTCGACGTGACGCCGCTCTCGCTCGGCGTGGAGACGGCGGGCGGCGTGATGACGGCGCTCATCCCGCGCAACACCACCATCCCGACGCAGCGGAGCGAGGAGTTCTCCACCTCGCTCGACAACCAGACCTTCGTGCCGATCCATGTGCTCCAGGGCGAGCGCGAGATGGCCGGCGACAACCGCTCGCTCTACCACTTCGAACTCACGGGCATCCCCTCGGCGCCGCGCGGCGTGCCGAAGATCAAGGTGACCTTCGCCATCGACGCCAACGGCATCTTGTCGGTCAACGCGATGGACATGGCGACGAAGAAGTCGCGCGACGTGCGCATCGTCGCGGGCTCGGGGCTCTCGCAGGAGGACGTCGATCGTCTCGTCACGGAGGCCGCGACGTCGAAGCAGGACGACCTCCGCCGCCGCGAGTACGCCGAGCTCCGCTCCAACGCCGAGGCGATGCTCTTCACGTCGCAGAACACCATCACGGAGTTCGGCGAGGTGATCACGCCGGAGCTGCGCGATCAGCTCGCGGCAGACGTCACCAACCTGCGGAGCGCGCTCGACACGGGCGCCGACTTCCAGACCGTGCGCGACCTCTTCGCGGCGCTGGAGGCGAGCGCGTACCGCATCGCCGAGACGATGTACGGCGGCGACGCTGGCGGAGAGCCGCCCCCGCCCGCGGCGAGCTGAGCGTCACCGCTCCGTCAGCCACCGCCTCGCCGCCTCCCGCGTCCACGGCCGCGCGTTGAACACGTAGCGCCGCCGCACCCCCCGCAGCGCCACCGTCCCCTCGCCCGCCGCCCACCCCACGCTCCCGCGGCACACCGCCGCCGGAAACCTCCCCTCGCGACGCAGCGTGGCCAGCACCTCGGCCCCGCCGCGCCCCATCGTGAACGCCATCGGAACCACCTCGTCGACGGGCTCTCCATCGAGCCACGGATCGCCGACGCACCACGACGCCAGGGCCGTCACCGAGAGCCACGTACCCGCGCCGAGCGCCCGCCGCGCCTCCGCCAGCAGCGCCCGATGCGCCGCCCGCTGCGACGAGGGGACGTCGAAGTCCACCTGGACGCCTCGCACGCCCGGCTCGCGGGCCGCCTGCACCAGCAGCGCGACGACGCGGGCGCGCGCGCCCTCGCTGAACACCGTCGTCCGTGGCCGCAGCTCGACGCGGACGACGGCCATCTGCCACGCCCCGGTGGTGACGTGGAGGGGTTGCCGCCGCGGCGCCACGCGCACCCCACCGGGCGTGACTTCGACGGTCGCCCGGTGGTAGGCGACGCCGACGTCGCGCGGGAGGAAGCGGAGGTCTTCGGGACGTTCCCAGGCCCAGAGGACGAGGGAGGGAGGGTCGGCGTGGGCGGCGCGGGCCGTGAGGGTGAGGGCCGCGGCGAGGATCGTTCGCATCAGTACCAGTAGCGGGTGGCGGTGGCCTCGGGCGACCGGGGATAGAGCCGATGGAGCGCCTGGAAGGCCGCCCGTGACCCGAGGCGCACGGGGGCGCGGACGTCGGGGCAGCCGTGGTTGCGCGTCCCCCGCACGGCCGCCGCGAGCAGCGAGGGCATGCGCGGCTCACGCGGCAGCAACGGCGCGAGGCGGGCGGACTCGCGGGCCAGCAGCGCTTCGAGGCCACCGAAGGATGCGGCGCGGGCGCGCTCTCGCGTCCACGCGGCGCGCTCGGGGGCCGTGAGAAAGCGCGCCGGGGTGACGGCCGGAAGCGGTGCGTTGCAGTGGATGAGCCACGGGTCGGAGGCGATGGCGTCGCCCTGATACGACGAGCCGAGCGTGGGGGTGGCGCCGTCGATGCCCAGCGCGAGGAGGGCGGCGTAGCGTCGGGCGTTGCCCGCGGGCGCGTGGACGACAGGCGTGAGGCGACGGGCGACGTCATCGGGCAAGCGCGGGACGATGGCGCCGATCGCCTGCACGATGGCGTCGTCGCCGAGCAGCGCCGCGCGCATCAGCGTCGCTTCCGCCACACGCGCACGGAGCGGCAGCGGGAGCGTCGACGAAGCGGCGGCGCGCGCGAGCACCGAGAGCGGCACCTGGCCCGCGAGCATGGCCGCCGCCGCGGGGGTGAGGTCGTCGGTCGGGGCGGAGTCGTTGAGGGCGATCGGGCGCGCGCTGCCGTCTTCGAGGACCCACGCCGCGGGGGCTCCGTGGGCCTCGGCGAGGAAGTGTTCGAGGTCGGGCGCGGCGGCGAGGGCGAGGTCGCGGAAGAGGTGACGGGCGGAGGGGCCGTCGGCGGCGGTGAGGCGCGCGCGGACGCGGGTCACCTCGGCGAAATCGAGCGCTCCCCGCGCGGCGAGGATACGCAGGCGGTGGTAGTGCGCCGTCGCCCACGCGGGGTGTTCGCGCGGAACCTCCGCGGCGCGCGCGAGGGCGGGGTCGAGCGCACGGTCGTTCGGGTCGCCGTCGCCCACGAGGGCAGCGACCGCCCACGCGGTGTCGCGCGTCTGACGAAAGAGCCCGAGGGCGACGTCGCGCGGGAGGGAGCCTTCGACGACGGCGATCCAGGTGGTGAGGCGATCGGGGTCGCCGGGCTGGCGCGCGAAGACGTCCCGCACGGTGGCGAGGAGCGCGGTGTAGTCGCGCAGGGACTCGCCGAAGTCCATCCCGAGCCCGGGCCGCGCGAGGGCGACGCCGAGCGCGTGCGCGCGGTCGGTGCCGCCGCGGAGCGCGTCGATCCAGCCCTCGTAGCGCCGGGCCATCGCGCGCGCCGACCCCGCCGCGGCGTCATCGCGGAGCTCGCGGGCTTCACGCGACGCGCGGTTGAGGCTCACCAGGTCGGGCGTCGTGCGGCCTCGCTGCGCGGCGCGGGTGATCGCGCGCACCACCAGGTAGCGCGCCACCTCGCGCCACGGCGACGCGCTGTCGGCGGCGATGGCGCGGAACCGTCGCTCGGCCTCGTCGTAGCGACCGGCGTAGAAGTGCGCGGCGGCGATCTGGTACGCGCGGTCGCGGCGCTGCTCGATGGGGGCGTCGGGGGCGAGCTCGGTGGGCATCCGTCCCGGCGTCTCGCCGCAGTTGGAGAAGACGGCGTCCTGCGCGTCGATCCAGAGGAAGAGCGGCCCCGTGCCCGCGCCGTAGCGCTCGGTGCGGACGCGGAGGGCCGCCGCCGCGCTGCGGAAGGCGTCGACGAGGCAGTTGTTCACCCACAGGCCGTTCTGCGACCAGCCGTTGGTCGGCACCCCCGGCCAGGCGCCAGCCCCCGCGTCGCTGCGGGCTTCGGCGTAGGCGGAGACGTCGGGCTCGTACGAGCCTTCGTCCTGCGCGGGGCGCGGCGGCGCGGCGGGGTCGATGAGGGACGGCTCGAGGAGGCGGTGGCTCGCGACGGCGTAGCCCAGATAGCCAGCGCGTTCCTGCGCGTCGAGGGGGGCTCCCGTGAAGGCGCGGTAGGCGGCGACGAGCGTGCCGCGGCGCCAGCCCCACGTCCGAAGCAACACGCCGACGTTGCCCTCGGCGATGCGCGTCAGCGGCAGGTCGGGGTGGCTCGGCGTGATGTCCATCGCGACATCGCCGACACCACCGCCGCAAGGAAGCGCGTCCGCACCACCGACGAGCACCGTCAGACCGACCCACAGGCACAGCTTCGTGCGCGACATGGCGCGACCTATGGCAGCGACGGCCCCTCCGCGCAACCCGACGGCTCGCGCGGGAGGTTTTGTCCTCGACATTCCGACCCGTTGGCGGCGCAATCCCGCGCATGTCCCCTCCCCCCGTCCGCGCCTTCACCGTGTTTGCCCTCGCGGTGGTCGCGGCCCTCGCCTGCCGCAAGAAGCCCGCACCCGTGGACCTTCGGCGCGGGAGCGCGGCGGAGCTGCTGGCGGCGTGCGAGCGCGGCGACGGCAACGCCTGCGACGCCCTCGGCGAGCGCAACGAGCGAGGGACGGGCGTGGTGCGCAACGTCGCGGAGGCGCGTCGGCTCTACCAGCGGGCCTGCGATCGACGCGCGTTCGCGGGGTGCACGCACCTCGGGTGGATCTACGAATCGGGCGCGGGGGTGACGGCGGACGTCCCCCGTGCGGTGACGCTCTACCGGCGCGGGTGTGAGGGCGGGCATCCGCGCGGCTGCACCAACCTCGGGTGGCTGATGGAGAACGGCGCGTCCCTCGAGCGCGACGTGCCGGGCGCCGTGGCCCGCTACGACGCCGCGTGCCGCGCCAACGAGCCCGTCGCGTGCGGCAACCTCGCGCGCCTCGCCCTGGCAGGCAACGCGGTGCCGGGCGGGGCGCAGGGGGCGAGCGTGTTCCTGTCGAAGGCGTGCGACCTGCGCGAGGGGTCGAGCTGCACCAACCTCGGGTGGCTCTACGAGGAGGGGACGTCGGTGCCGCGCGACCTCCCGCGGGCGGCGTCTAGCTACCGTCGGGCGTGCGATTTCGCCGACCTCCGCGGCTGCGTCAACCTCGGGTGGCTCATGCAGCACGGCGCGGGCGTCCCCACCGATCTCGTCGGCGCCCGCGGCCTCTACGAGAGAGCGTGCACGGGCGAGAACGCGCTCGGCTGCACCAACCTCGCGGCCCTCTACGACGAAGGCATCGGCGTCGCGGCCGAACCCGCCCGCGCCGCCACCTACTTCGAGCGCGGCTGCACCGGCGAGAACATGCGCGCCTGCGCCACCCTCGCGGCCATGCTCCAGAACGGCCGCGGCGTGGCGCGCAACCCGGCGCGTGCCCTCGCGCTCGACGAGCGGGCGTGCGCGGGCGGCAACGCGCTCGCGTGCAACAACGGCGGGTGGCTGGTCAACGAAGCCGCCTCCGGGCTCCCGCGCGAACCCGACCGCGCCCGCGCGTTCTACGCCCGCGGCTGCGAGCTCCAGAACCCCTCGGCCTGCGTCAACCTCGGCTCGATCTTCCACCACGGCCAGGACGTCCCCGTCGACCGCGCGCGCGCCGACTCGCTCTACGGCATCGCCTGCGGGCTGGGCTTCGAGACGGGCTGCGCGCTCCTCCGCACGCTCCGCGCGGGGACGTAGCGAGCCTCCGTCCGCGCATGGCCGACGCCGACCTTCCGCTCTCGCGCAACCGCGACTTCCTCACCTTCTGGCTCGGCCAGGGGCTCTCGGGGCTCGGCGACTCGTTCGCCACCATCGCCATCCCCCTCCTGGTGCTGCGCGCCACCGGATCGCTCCATCGCATGGGCCAGCTCACCGCCGCCGTGGGCGTCTCGCTCGTGATGTCGGGCCTCGTCTCGGGAGCGATCGTCGACCGCGTCGATCGCCGTCGCCTCATGATCGCGTGTGACCTCGGACGGACGGCGGTGTACGGCCTCGTCCCGCTGGTGTGGTGGCTCCACGGGCCGAGCTACCCGCTGCTCGTCGCGGTGTCTGTGGTGGGGGCGATGCTCGGCAACGCCTTCCAGGTCGCGGCGATCACGGCGGTGGCGCGGATCGTCCCGCGGGCTCAGCTCATCCAGGCCAACGGGATGATGCACGGCTCCTACGCGGTGGCCTTCTTCATCGGGCCGATGCTCGCGGGGGTCGTGTGCGAACGGCTCGGGCCCGCGGCGGCGGTGGGCGTCGACGCAGGATCGTTCCTGGTGTCGGCGGCGTCGGTGGCGGCGGTGCGACGGGGCTTCAACGCCGAGACGCAGAGCGCACGCGGAACGTTGCTCGGCGACTTCGTCGAGGGCCTCCGCTTCCTCTGGGCGCACCCCGTACTGCGCGCGACGCTGGTGCTCCTGGCGGCGAGCTCGTTCGTGCTCTCGGGGCGCGACAACCTCGTCATCTACCACCTGAAGCGCGACCTCCATCACCCCGACCGCGCCGTCGGGCTCGTCTACGCCCTCGGCAGCCTCGGCGCCCTCACGGGGGCCTTCTTCGCGCCGCGGCTCCGTTCGCGCTGGGGCTTCGCGGCCTGCTGGCTCACGGCGGGCGTCGCGCTCGGCGGGGCCACCGTCGCCCTCGGCCAGGCGGCGACGCTCCCCGTGCTCTGCGCGTGCGTGGCGGTGGGCGGTGGGGCGGAGTCGATCCGCGGCATCAACACCATGACGCTCCGCCAGGAGCTCACGCCCGATCACCTCCTCGGGCGCGTGACGGCAGCGTTCTGGGCGATGCTCACCTTCCCCGCGGCCCTCGGCGCCGACCTCAACGCACGCCTCGCCGAGCGCTTCGGCGTCGCCCCCGTGCTCAGCGCGGCGGGGCTCGCGATCCTCGCGCTGATGGCGGTGGGGTCGCGGAGCTCGATCCGGCACCCGGTCCACGCGACGGGTGATCGCTGAGGCGACGCGCGGTGGTATCGTCGCCGCGCGCATGGCACCCGCGGTCGATCCAGAGGCCGAGACCGGTGAGACCCGCGTCGTCGCGGGCCGCTATGAGGTGAGGCGCGCCCTCGGCAGCGGCGGCATGGGCGTGGTCTACGAAGCGGAGAACACCTGGACGCGTCGCCGCGTGGCGCTGAAGGTGCTCCCCGCCGACCGGGCCGCCGACCCGATGGTGGTCGAGCGCTTCATGCGGGAGGCGCGCACCACCGCGTCGCTGCGCCACCCCAACGTCGTCGACGTCCTCGACATGGGCCAGGACCCCGCCGACGGCTCCCTCTTCATCGTGCAGGAACTTCTCCAGGGCGAAGACCTCCGCGCCTACCTCGAGCGCGAAGGGCCGGTGGACGAGCGACGCGCCCGCGAGCTCATCGTCCCCGCGCTCCGCGGCCTCGCAGCAGCCCACGCGGCGGGCATCGTGCACCGCGACATCAAGCCGGCCAACCTCTTCCTCGCGCGCGGCCCCGAGGGAGAGATGGTGATCAAGGTGATCGACTTCGGCATCGCCCGCGAGGCCACCACCGACGCCCGCCACCGCACCGAGACCGGCGTCACCATCGGGACGCCCGCGTACATGGCCCCCGAGCAGCTCCGCGCGCAGAAGGACGTCGGCCCGGCGGCGGACGTGTGGTCGGTGGGGGTGGTTCTCCACGAGTTGCTGACGGGCGACACGCCGTACCCGTCGGACAACTACAACGTCCTCGTTCATCGCGTGCTGTCGGGCGAGGCCCCGCCTCTCGACGTGACGCTCCGCGCGGCGCCGACGCTGCGCCCCATCATCGCCCGCTGCCTCGCGCACGACCCCGCCGCCCGCTACCCCGACGCCGCCGCGCTCCTCGCCGCGCTGCGCGTCGAGCCCGTCGAGACGCCTCGCCCACCTGCACCCGTGGTCGCACCGGTGGAGACGCCGCGGCGCGCGTGGCCCCTCGCGGCGGCCGTGGCGGCGGTGGCGCTGACGACGCTCGCGGTGGCGTTCACAGTGACGCGCCGGCCCGCGCCGACGGTGACGCCCGTGGCCGTGCTGCGCGCTCCCGTGTTGCCCGACGCGGCGGTGGTGGCGGCGCCCGATGCGATGGCGGCGGTGCAGGCGCCGACGGTGCCCGACGCCGCGGTGGACGCGGGCGTGACGGAAGCGCCGCGCGGGGTCGTGGCGCACGGTCGACGCGGACGCCGCGCGAGCTCACACGACGCTGGAGCGAACGCGGTGGAGGCACCGAGGGCCGCGCCGCAGCGCCCGCTCGCGCACGGCGGCGACTACCCGGAGTGACCCGCGTTTTCAACGTGTGGGTTGCCGTCCCCAACGTCCCAGGGTTCGCCGAGCGCTCACCCTGGGCTGCGATCGGATCGCCCGCAAGGCCGGGCTCACGCGTCTCACGCCATGGTGTACTTCCTGAGCCCGGCTCTGCGGGCGAT
>JBILLV010000154.1:0-21415 GCA_044375895.1 Polyangiales bacterium
CCCCCACACGGTGGGCACCATCACGAGCCCCGCGACGCCGAGGCCGAAGGTGCTCGTCGCGAGGAGTTCGACGAGCGCGTGGGCGAGGGGAGACGCGGGGAGCGCGCGGACGAACACCGTGTCGAAGAGCTTGCGGCTGCCGCGCCCGGGGACGACGCGGGCGTACTTGAGCGACGCCAGCGCGACGAAGAGCACCAGCAGCCAGAACGACGCGTAGTGGACGCCCCGCGCGGGCGAGACGCGCGCGAGGACGCGGGCCATGCCGAGCGCCGAGCGGCCGCCGAAGCGGGCGAGCTCGATGGTGAGGAAGGTGCCGACGAGCGGGAGCACCACGAGGGCGCCGGCCCCCTGGCGACGTCGCAGGGAGTTGAGCGTGGAGGTGACGAGCATCCGCGCGACCGCCGCGAGCTGCGACGTCGCCGACACGCTCACGCGCGCCTCCCGGTGAGCGCGAGGAAGGCGTCCTCCAGCGTGGCGGCGCCGCCGGCTTGAGCGAGCACCTCGTCGGGCGTGCCGAGGGCGCGGAGCGTCCCGCCGCCCAGCACGCCGAGCCGGTGACAGACGCGCCCGGCGACGTCCAGCAGGTGCGTCGAGAGGAGCACGGTGGTTCCCTGCGCCGCGCGCTCTTCGAGGATGGCGCGCACCTCGCGGGCCACCACCGGGTCGAGGCCGTTGGTGGGCTCGTCGAGCAGGAGCACCTCTGGGTCGTGCGCGAGGGCGGCGAGCAGGCTGAGCTTCTTGCGCATCCCCATGGAGTAGCCCGCGACGAGCTGATCGAGCTCGCCCGCGAGGCCGACGCGCTCGGCCAGGGACTCCACCGCGCGCCAGCGGGGCGCGTCGGACATCGCGCGCATGGAGAGGGCGAAGGAGAGCGTCTCGCGGCCGGTGAGGTTTTCGAAGAGCGAGGGCTCCTCGGGGAGGTGCCCCACGGCGGCCATCACGCGCGCCGCGTCGCGGGTGCAGTCGAGCCCCAGGATGGTGGCCGTGCCCGCGGTGGGCCGGAGGAAGCCCATGAAGAGGTTGATGGTGGTGCTCTTGCCCGCGCCGTTGGGGCCCAGCAGCCCGAACACCTCGCCGCGCGTGAGCGAGAGGTCGAGGCCGTCGAGGACGACGCGCTCGCCGAAGCGTCGGGTGAGCCCGCGGGCCGCGACCGTGACCTCGCCCGCCACCTACGGGACCCCAAGCTGGAAGGCCGGTCCCACCGCCGCGCGCAAGGACGTCACCCGGTAGAACACCTCGCCGTCGAGCACCGGGGACATCTCGTCGCCCGCGTCGCAGGTGATCTCCAGCTCCGTGGCCACGCCGTCGTAGGCGTCGCGCAGGAGGTGGTTCACCGAGCGGCCGGCCATGACGTGGGGGAGCGCGCGGATCACCTCGGCGACGGTGACGTCGCCCGCGTGGATGTGCATCTTGCCGCCGCCCGCGTCGGGGAAGACGCGCAGGACGTTGGCGAGGTTCACGGGCACCGACGCGGCGTGGAGCATGGTGTGGAGGCGCAGGGGGCGGCCGTCCTCGCCGCACAAGGGGGCGCCGTCGACGCGCACCTCGGCGTGCAGCGGGCGGAGGAAGTCCCGCTCGGCCTGCGCGACGGACGCCGGCTTGAGCCGCTCGAGCATGCCCGGCATCGCGGCGCGCACCACGCCCGCGCCGATGGCCGCCCCGAGGAGCTTGACGATGCGCGGCGCGCCGTACTCCTTGTTGCCGCGGTAGAGCGGGCCGAAGAAGTTGGCCCCGTAGCCCGCGAACGCGCAGCCGAAGCCCACGCGACGCCACGGCGCCACCTCGTCGCCGTACACCACCTGCTGGCCCGTGCACGACACCGGCGGGACGGACATCGCCGTCACCTCGCGGCCCTCGCGGACGGCGGTGACGAGGCGCGCGAGCACTTCCTGGGGTGTGCCGCGGAGGCCGATGACGCGGGCCACGAAGTCGATGGTGCCGTTGCCCGTGGGCACGTACACCGCCATCTCGGCCGCGCGCTGGAGCCCGAAGTGGCGCACGGCCTCGTTGATCATCCAGTGGAGCGCGCCGTCGCCGCCGTCGGCCACCCAGTAGCGCCGACCCTCGGCGGCGAAGCGGCGGAGCGCAGGGACGATCGAGTCGACGCTCGGCGTCTCCACCACGCACCCGTGGCGACCGAGGATCTTCTCGTACCGCCGGACGCGCGAGGGGCGGTGGCGGTTCTTGCGTGAGTTGGGGTTGACCAGCAGTCCGATCATCGTGCTCCAGGCAGGTCGGAGAGCGGGTGCGCGGCGAGCGTCCAGTGGCCCTCAGGAAGGGGCCGCGCCTCGCCCTCGATGGCGAACTCGATGCGGCGGTTGCGGGCGCGGGTGACCTCGTCGTGGGGCGGCTCCAACGGGGCGAGGTCGCCGACGCCGATGGGCACCAGGCGACCGCGCTCGACGCCCTGCTCGGTGAGGAAGTTCACCACCGCGACGGCGCGGCGGAGGGAGAGCTCGAAGCCCGCGCGGCGCGTGCCCCGGTCGTCGGCGTGGCCCTCGACGCGGACGCGCCGCACCTCCGGGTGCTCGATGAGGTAGCGGGCGACGGCGATGAGGGAGTTCATCACGTAGGGCTGGATCTGCGCGCGGCTCACGGGGAAGTACACCCGCTGCAACGTGCGGAGCTGGCCCTCGGCGCGGGTGACGGTCTCGAGCGTCGCGGGGAGCGTGTCGGGGCAGCCGTCCTCGTCTTCGAAGCTGTTGGGCGTCTCCGACTGGCGGGGGCAGCGGTCTTCCGAGTCGGGGAAGTTGTCCTCGTCGTCGTCGAGGTCGGGGCAGCCGTCGTCGTCCCGCCAGCCGTCGTGGTCTTCCACCACCTCGGGGCAGTCGTCGACCACGTCGGGGACGCCGTCGTGGTCGCCGTCGGGCGCGTCGGCGGCGTTGATGGCGAGGAGCGTGCCGGCGCGCGTGCGGGGCGGCGGCGACGGGCGGATGTGCATCGAGAGGCCGAGGGAGAAATAGTGCGCGTCGGCCTGGCCGTCGGGGGTGCGGGCGAGCTCGTCGGGCTGGTAGATGTGCCAGTAGCGAAACACCGGGCCGAGGTAGAGGTACCGCGACACCTGGAGCTCCCAGCCCACGCCCACATCAAAAGCGAAGCGGTAGAAGTCCGCCCCCGTGGCGGCCACGCCCGCGTTGGCCTCGATGAAGAGCCTCCCCTCGGGGCGCACGGTGCGCGGCTCGAAGCGCAGGCCGCCGGTGTACGTCGCGGTGACGCTGGTGCCGAGCGCGAGCGGACCCGCGGGCGGAAACACCCCCACGGACGCGGCGACCTGCAGGCTGAGCGGGCCCACGAGCGTGAGGCCGAGGCGCCCCGAACCGAAGAAGCCGAAGCCGAAATACCGCGAGTTGGGCTCGCCCGCGACGTGGCTGAGCATCGCCTCGCCGCGCAGGGAGAGGCGCTGGGCGAAGGGGATCGCGGCGGCGGTAGACGGCGTGAGACACGCGGCGCCGAGGAGGGCGCCGAGGAGCAACGGTCCCGGTCGCCGACGCGGGGCGCGGAGAACGCTTGCAGGGGTTTTCGCAGGCATCTGCACGGATGGTATATGGAAGAGATATGGATCGCGAACGCCTGGTGAGGATCGCTAGCGTGATCACCTTCGTTGCGACGGCAGCGGGATGCAACCCCAACATCCCGTTCATTCCGCCGAACGAGCTCGATTCCGGTCGGCTGGAGGAGGCTGGGATCCCCGTGGGACCCGCGCCCGACCGCCCTTCTGTCGACGCCGAAGCGCCCGATGCCGCTGCGACGGATGGGCCCGCCGCACCCGACGCGCGGGCTGACGTCGCGCCGCCGCCCGACGCTGCGCCGCCGCCGCCCGATGCTGCACCGCCGCCCGACGTCGCCCGCATGGACGTCGCGTCTCCGCCCGACGCTGCACCGCCGCCCGACGTCGCCCGCATGGACGTCATGCCGCCGCCCGACGCTGCGCCGCCGCCCGACATCACGCCGCCGCCGGATGGGGGCGCGGTGATCGATCCGCTGCTGGCGGTGCCGCTGTTCGACGCGGCCACGGTGGCTCGCATCCGCGAGATCCGGGCGCTCGGCGTGACGATGGGCGTTCGTCCGCAGGTGTTCGCGAAGATCGGCGACTCGATCACGGAGTCGAACAGCTTCCTCAACGACATCGGGCAGGGGTGGTACGTGCTGGGGCCCTACGGCGCGCTCGAGCCGACGATCACGTACTTCCGCGCGACGCGCTTCCCCAACAGCAGCAACTCCTTCACCCGTGCGAGCGAGTGCGCCGTGAGCGGCTGGGTGGCGGCCTACGCGCTCTCGATGGACCCGATGAGCCCGCTCCGCGCCGAGCTCGCGTACACGCGCCCCGGGTACGCGCTGGTGATGTACGGCACCAACGATCTCGACCGCATCACCCCCGCGGACTTCACCCGCGACATGAGCCGCATCCTGGAGATCATCGAGGGCAACGGGACGGTCCCGGTGATCAGCACCATCCCCGACAGGCTCGATCGGCCCGAGACCATGGCCCGCGTCCCCGGCTTCAACGACGCGATCCGCGCCCTCGCGGCGGCCCGGCACATCCCCCTCATGGACTATTGGCGCGCCCTCCAGCCGCTGCCCCGTCGCGGCGTCGACACCGACGGGATCCACCCCTCGGCGTACTTCACCAGCGGCGATTTCGCGACCGGCGTCATCACGCCCGCGGCCCTTCAGTTTGGCTACAACATGCGCAACTACGTCGCCCTCCTCGCGCTCGATCGCCTCCGCGCGCTCCCCTGAAGCCCGCGGGCTTGTGGCAGACTCGCGGGCGCCATGCGCGTCCGTCCCCTCCTCCCCTTCGTCTTCCTCCTCGCGTGCACCGCCAGCAGCGCACCGCCGCCCTCGAAGGACGCGCGCGACGACGCGGACGACGTCGACGCGGTGGCCCTCGACGTCGCGGAGGTCGCCGCGCCCGACGCGTCGCCGGAGGTCGGCGCGCCCGACGCTTCGACGCCGGACGCGAGCGCCGACGCGAGCGCCGAGGCGAGCGTTGACGTCGCCCCCGATGTGTCTGGTGAAGACGCGGGGGTGCGGTGTCCGACGACGTTCCGCTTTGCGCCGGCGGTGGGGGCGCGTCCGCCGTCGCGCGTCGAGGTGACGGGCGAGTGGACCTCCTGGAGCAACCCGGGCATCGCGATGCGGGCGGGGGCCGACGGCGCGTGGACGGTGGCGACCGATCTCCCGCCGGGCCTGCTGGGGTACAAGTTTCTCGTCGACGGCACGTGGGTCTCCGACGACGCCGCGCGCCGCCGCAAGTACGTCGGCGGCGTCGAGAACCCCGCCCTCCTCGTGGACGACTGCCGCCTGCCGCGCCTCTCGCTCGTCTCCCACACCGTCGCGCGCGCCGCCGCGGGGGCCGGGACGCTCCGCGCCGAGGTGAGCTTCGCGCCGGGCCTCACCCGCGACGCGCTCGACCCCGCCACGCTGCGCGCCACGCTGCGTCGTGACGGCGTCGACCGCGCGCTCCCGGCGCCGACGCTCGACGCGATGACGGGCCGCGCGCGCCTCGACGTCGCGTCCCTCGCGGACGGGAAGTACACCGTGCTCGTCGAGGCGAGCGACCGCGGGGGACGCGCCGCGGCGCCGCTGCGGGTGGTGTTCTGGGTGGAGGCCGAGCGCTTCGACTGGCAGGGGGCGCCCATCTACATGGCCATGGTCGATCGCTTCGCCAACGGCGACCGCACCAACGACGCGCGCCCGACGGAGGGCGTCGACTTGCGCGCGGACTACCAGGGCGGCGACTTCCAGGGCCTCCGCGCGCGCATCGCCGACGGCACCCTCGACCGCCTCGGCGTCCGCGCCCTCTGGATCGCCCCGGTGAACCGCAACCCCGACACCGCGTGGCTCGCGGCCAACGGGCGCAACCGGGTGATGGGCTACCACGGGTACTGGCCCGTCCGCGCCCGTGAGGTCGACCCGCGGCTGGGCGGCGAGGCAGGGCTCCGCGCGCTCGTCGCCGAGGCCCACGCGCACGGCATCCGCGTGCTGCAGGACTTCGTGGTGAACCACGTCCACCGCGAGCACGAGTACTTCCGCGCGCACCCCGAGTGGTTTCGAACGGGCTGCGTCTGCGGGACGGGCGGGTGCGACTGGACCGGGCGCCGCCTCGACTGCCTCTTCACCGACTACCTCCCGGACGTCAACTGGTCGGTGCCCGAGGCGGTGGCGCAGTTCGCCGACGACGCGGCCTTCTGGGTCGACCGCTTCGACCTCGACGGGCTCCGCGTCGACGCGGTGAAGCACGTCGAGGACATCGCCGTGTACAACCTCCGCGCGCGCCTCGCCGACGGCTTCGAAGCCACCGGGCTGCGGGTGTTTCTCACGGGCGAGACGGCGATGGGGTGGAGCGACTGCGGGCTCGACTGCAACCGCAACGAGTACGCCACCATCTCGCGCTACCTCGGCCCCCTCGCGCTCGACGGCCAGGCCGACTTCGTCCTCTACCACGCCGTGCCGTACCGGGTGTTCTCCTCCGATCAGCGGGGCATGCTGCACCTGGACTACTGGACGCTGCAGAGCCAGCGCATGTACCCCGCGGGGGCCGTGATGACGCCCTACGTCGGGAGCCACGACACCCCGCGCTTCACCACGCTCGCGAGCTATCGGGGCCAGGGGCCCGGGCTCGATCCTGGCGTCCCCAACAACCAGTGGGACGCCATCGCCGAGGCCCCGCGCACGCCCGACGCGTACGCGCGCCACCGCCTCGCCATGAGCTGGGTGCTCACCATCCCCGGGGCGCCGCTGCTGTACTACGGCGACGAGTACGGCGAGTGGGGCGGGGCCGACCCGAACAACCGCCGCCTGTGGCGCGACCCCGCTTCGCTCAACGCCGACGAGACCGCGACGCTCGCCCACGTCCGCGCGCTCGGGTCGGCGCGCCGCGAGCTGGAGGCGCTGCGCCGCGGGGAGTACGTCTCCCTCGACGCCACCGAGGAGACCCTGGTGTTCGCGCGCCGCACGGGCACACGCGCGGCCGTCGTGGCGCTGTCGCGGGCGAGCGCGCCGCGGACGATCACGGTGCGCCTGCCGGGGGGCTTCCCGGTGGCCGACGGGGCGACGCTGCGCGACCGGCTCGGCGGCGCGTCGGTGACCGTGCGCTCGAACGCGCTCACGGTGACCCTCCCCGCGTGGGGGAGCGCGGTGCTGGCGGAGTGAAGCGGTGCCCGAAGGTTGCCGAGCGGCGCGCCTTCGTCCTACACCGCGGTCCGTGAGAAGAGCCGCTCTCGGTGTGTGGGTCGTGGTGCTGGCCGCTTGCGCGGAGCGTCCGCCGGGCGACAGTTGCACCGGCGATGGGTGCTTCGACGCGGACCTCGTCGACCGCGCGGACGACGTCGCGGACGCGAAGGCGCCCGACGCCGACGTCGCGCTGGACGTCGCGAGCGAGCCCCCTGCGCCCGACGTGGGACAGGATGCGCCCGCCGACGTCGCGAGCGAGCCGACCGCGCCCGATGTGGGACCGGATGCGCCTGCCGACGTGCGCGACGCGGGGCCCGACGCCTTCGACGCGCCGCCCGATGCCGCGCCCGATGTTGCGCCGGATGCGCCCCTCGATGCGCGCGACGCGGGGCCCGACCTCGTTGACGCGCCTGCCGACATCCGCGACGCCGCCGTGGATGTGCGCGAGGCGGGCGTCGACGCCCCCGTCACGGGCGGGTGCATCTCGGGGGCGGTCGGCACCCACGTCGCGCGCTTCCGCTGGACGGGGAGCACCTCAGGGTCGCGCGCGTCGGTGAGCTACGAGGCCAACACCCTCCCCGACCGCGCGCGCTGGCGGGTCACGGCCAACAGCCGCTCCATCGGGTACACGCCCGTCTGGGGCGACCCCTTCCTCGGCGAGGGCGGCCTCGACCTCTCGGGGACGGTCTTCATCGACGTCGAGCTCAGCACCGCGGGCCTCGGGGCCATCTCCAACGTCACCCTCGCGGTGTATGGGCGGAGCTACAACACCACGGCGAGCGGGTCGTTCGCGTGGCGCACGTTCTCGGGGATGGGGGCGGCGCCGAGCGGCCTCGTGGCCAACAGCGCGCCGTACCGCTGGTACCGGGCGGACGCGACCGCGGCCTTCGTGCCGGGCGACAACGGCGTGCTCCTGCGCATCACGCCGGGGCCGCCGTCAGGCTCGCTGGTGGTCAACCGCGTCGAGGTCTGCTTCGACGCGCGCTGACGCTCACGCGCGGAGCAGAGCGAGGTCAACAACGACGCGGTGAAGGAGTACCCGCGACGCAGGAAGGAGACGAGGTGACGACCGTGGCGCCCTACTTCACAATCCCCGACCCCAGCGAGGCGCGCGTGCCGCCGGCCCTGCTCTTCCGCGTGATGACCCGCGACGGGTTCGCGTGCGTCTACTGCGGCGCCGCGGGCGCTGGCGTGGTGCTGCGCATCGACCACGTGCGCCCTTGCGCGCACTTCTCAGCAACGGCCCCGCGGCCCGCCGTCAACGACCCGACCAACCTGGTCACGGCCTGCGAGGGCTGCAACGGTTCGAAGGGCGCGCAGGACCTCCCCTGCTTCGCGCGGATGCTTCGCGGCCGGGGTGTCGCCCCGGCCCCCGTTCGTGCCATGATCGGCCGCGTCCGTCGCGCGGTGCAACGCCGCTACTGACTCTGAGAGGAGACTCCGATGGCATCCGCATACACGACCCCGGTCCTGGCCACGTCGAACCTCCCGGCGCACCTGCGCGTGCAGGTGGTGATCCTTCGGGAGGACGGTCGTGACCTGACCGAGGAAGACGTCGCCGCCGCGCGCGCCGCCTACCCGCCGCCGACGGGCGCCGAGGACGTGGGTGTGATCGGCACCGAGCGCCCCAGCACGTCGAAGGGGGCGAGGCCGAAGGCGCGCAAGGTCGGTGGCAAGGTCAGGGGGGACACGAAGACCGCGAAGCGCGCGGCCGCGCGTAGACGGGCGCGGTAGGCGCTTCCGCCGCGGGTGCATCACACCTCGTGGATGATGGGCTCGCGGTTCTTGATGAACCGATCGATGAGCTTCCACGCGTCGGGGGCGCCGTGCGTGATCTCGACGCCGAGGCCGGGGATCTGGCCGTTGTCGGTGTTGCTGCGGCGCCACCGCACGACGCCCCGCACCTCCGCGGTGAGGGCCCCGGGGAAGGAGATGAGCACCTCGCACTGGGTGTTGACCGAGAGGGCGCCGAAGGTGGCGACGAAGATCCCGCCGTGGTCGCGGATGTCGCCGAGGAAGTTGGTGAAGAAGTTGGAGTCGGAGTGGACGTCGAGCTCGGCCTCGAGGCGCGGCACGCCGTTGGGGCCGATGGGAACCTTCGCCGCCGTCTCGGGGAGCAGCGAGTTCATCACCGGGTCGCGCGAGGCCGTCTCCGAGCCGCCGCTCACCATGGAGGGACCCGCCGCGGGGACGGCGGTCTTCACCAGGAGCACGGGCGCCGCCGCGGGCTGCACCAGAAGAACGGGCGCGGCGACGGGCTGCACCAGCGGCACGGGCGCGGCGACAGGCTGCACCAGCGGCACGGGCGCGGTGATGGGCGCCGCGACGGGCGCGGGCGGCGGGGGCGACGGCGGGGGCGTGTACACCACGGCGGGCGTCGGCGGCTGCGCGACCGGCGCCTGCGGAGCGACCGGCGCTGACGGGGCCGACGGGGGGGCCGAGGGCGTGATCGACACGAGCGCTGGCGCGGGGACCGACACGGCCTCCTCGATGCGGTGGTCGCGGATGGTGGCGAAGATCATCCCGAGCGACTGGGCGATGGCGGCCGTCGCGTCGCCCACCCCGGGGTAGTTCTGGTCGACGGTCTGCATCCGGCCGAGCGTCTCCTGGAGCACCGCGCGGGCGGTGAACAGCAGCGACGGGTCGCCCGTGCCGCGCTCGACCTGGAAGAGGGGCCCCATGGCGCGCGCGAGCCCCGACACGACGTCGAGGATCGAGGCCGGGAGGTTGGGGTCCTGCTGGAGCGAGGCCAGCGAGGAGGCGAGGCGCTGGCGGGCGTTGCTGGCGGTCGCTGCGATCGGACTCGTGGTCATTGGACTCTTCCTCAAAATGACGCGGCGCGGACGAGATGGTGCGCGTCGGGTTCCATTGCGTCCGGGCGCTGCGGCGGAGCCTACAGCGACCGCCGCCGCGGGATCAACGCGTCTGTGTCAGAGGTCTCGTCGGAAGACATGGCGGGCGCGCCCGCTGCCGGCGTAGTCGGCCTCCAGCGTCACCGTGTACCCGAGCGCCCGGTGAAACTCCACGCTGCCCTGGTTGCCCGGGGTCGTGATCGCCTTGAGGGCCGTGGCGTGCGCCGCCCGCGCCTGCCGCTCGAACTCCGCGTAGAGCAGCTTCCCCACCCCGCGACGCCGAAATTCGGGGTCGATGCCCACCAGGTGGATGTACCCCACCTTCGGCTCCGTGTCGGACATGAACCCCAGGAGGAAGCCCACCATCCGCCCCCCGTCCTCCGCGATGATCGCGTGGCGCCCGAGCTCGTAGAAGAACAGCGGGTGCGCCAGCGCCGACGTGGGCCCCGCCCACCAATGGTCGATCACCGACACGAGCTGCTGGTAATCGTCCTGCGTGATGGGTCGGGTGTGCATGCGCGGCGCGGTCTGTCACAGCTCACGGAGCCCCGTCAACCCCTTCCGTCCACCCCCCCGGCGCACCCCTGAATCACCGAAAAAGCTACCGGGTAGCACCCGATGGCCACATCGTGTTACGGGTATCACCGCCGCCGATGTTGTCGTCACTCCTCTCCATGTTCGGCCAGGGGCTCCTCCACGGTCTCGGCCCTGATCACTGCCTCGCGATCGGCACGCTGGCGGCCGCGGGGGGCGGGCTGCGCCGGGCGGTCGGGGTGAGCGTTCGCTTCGGGGTGGGGCACACCGTGGTGCTCGCCGCGGGGGCGGTGCTCCTTGGGGCGGCGGGCGTGGTGATTCCGGCGCGGTGGGAGTCGGCGCTGGAGGTGCTCGGGGGCGTGTCGCTGCTCTCGCTCGGGTGCTGGACGCTGCTCTCGCGGCAGGGGTCGGTGCCGCACGCGCACGGCGGGGTGGTGCACGCGCACGACGGCCGGGCCCACTCGCACGAGGGCGTGGAGGTGGAGGTGGCGCCGCCCACGGGGGGAGGCTTCGCCGCGCTGATGGGGGCGGTGTTCGGGCTCTCGGGCATCCGCGGGCTGTTGATGCTGATGCCGCTCATGGGTCGGGAGCGTGCCGTGATGCTCACCGCGGGCGTGTGGCTCTTCGGGCTCGGGGTGGTGCTCTCGATGATGGCGGTGGGGTGGTTCGCGCAGCGGGCCACCGAAGCCGCCGTCCGGTGGGAGCGGGGTCTGCGGGTGCCGGTGGGCGTGGCCTCGGTGCTGTGCGGCGCGTGGTGGGTGGTCAGCCACGTCTGACGGGCGCTACCGCACCGTCACCGACGGCGCCGTGCAGCGGAAGGCCGCCGACGAGATGAACGAGAAGAACCGGATCGTCGCGTAGCGCCCGAAGAACGCGCGCATGGCCCCGGCGCTCCCCGCCTCGTCGGGGCAGGCGTAGTTGGAGAGAGACCCGGTCACCTGCCCGTAGGGCGCGGTCCGCGTGATCGAGCGCCCCAGGCGCCATCCGGCCGCGGGAGAGCCCGTCACCGACCACGCCACGCACTCGAAGGTGGTCTGCGCCATGTACGTCCCCGAGAAGTAGGGGGCCACGCGGTGGAGGACCGAGCCCGCGGGGCAGTCGAAGACGTACTGGGGGTACGTGGCCGGCGAGCCGCCGGGGCCGGCGGTTCCCGCGGCGTCCCAGGCGATGCTGTAGGCGAAGGGCGTCCGCGCGCGGTCTTCGACGAGGCGCGGGCGGGCGCAGCGGAAGAGCCACTGGCTCTGGTAGTACCCGCTGTAGAGCCGCCCCGTGACGCCTGTGATGAAGGTCCCCGCCGGGCACGACACGTCGTACGCCGTGCCGCTGCCGGAGCCGTAGGTGGGGCTGGTGAAGTCGATGGTGTCGAGGCCCGCCAGGCCCGTGGGGCAGCCCTCGTCGACGCGTCCGTCGCAGGTGTTGTCGACCCCGTCGCACACCTCCACGCCGCGCACCCCGCAGGCGCCGCAGTGGGCGGGCGAGGTGGCGAGGTTGGTCTCGCAGCCGTTGGACGGGTCGCCGTCGCAGTTGCCGAAGCCGCGGTTGCACGACGCCACCGTGCACGCCCCGCCCGCGCAGCCCGGCGTCCCGTTGGTGGTGGCGCACACGCGGGTGCAGGAGCCGCAGCGGTTGACGGTGGTGCGGGTGTCGACCTCGCAGCCGTTAGCCTCGTTGCCGTCGCAGTCGGCGAAGCCCGCGGCGCAGCGGAACGTGCACGCCCGGGCCGCGCACGCGGGGGAGGCGTTGGCGCGCGGCGGGCAGGCGTTGCCGCAGGCGCCGCAGTGGGCCGCGTCGGCGCGGAGGTCGGCCTCGCAGCCGTTGGCGGCGACGCGGTCGCAGTCGGAGAAGTCGCTCCCGCACGAGGCCACCCGGCACGCGCCCATCACGCACGCGGCGGCGCCGCCGGGGACGGCGCAGCGGTTCATGCAGCGGCCGCAGTGGTCGAGGGAGGTGGTGACGTCGGTCTCGCAGCCGTCGGAGGGGTCGTTGTTGCAGTCGCCCCAGCCCGCCTCGCAGCGGAGGAGGCAGCGGCCGGTGTCGCACACGTTGGTGGCGCGCGGGCGGTCGAGGCAGGCGTTGCTGCACGCGCCGCAGTGGGCGACGTCGCGCTGCGTGTCGACCTCGCACCCGTTGGCCGGGTCGCCGTCGCAGTTGCCGCGCCCGGGCGCGCACGAGAACGCGCACGAGCCCATCCCGCACAGGGGCGCGGTGGCGCCGGGCGGCGTGGGGCACACGTTGTTGCACCGGCCGCAGTGGGCGGGGTCGGCGCTGGTGATGCGCTCGCAGCCGTTGGCCCCCATCCCGTCACAGTCCGCGTAGCCCGCGCGGCACGAGAACCCGCAGCGCGCCCCCACGCACGCCACCGCGGCGTTGGGGACGTCCTCGCAGGCGGTGCCGCAGCGGCCGCAGTTGGTCCCGTCGGTGGAGAGGTTGGCCTCGCAGCCGTCGGCGACGTTGCCGTTGCAGTTGGCGAAGCCCGCGGTGCACGTGTCGATGGCGCAGCGCCCGGCCGCGCACGCCGGCACGCCGTTGGGCGCCTGGCAGCGCGCCCCGCACATCCCGCAGTGGGCGACGTCGCGCTGGAGGTCGACGCACACGCTGCTGCAGCACGACTCGCCCGCCGCGCAGCCGCGGCGCTCGTTGCACCCGGGGACGCACATGCCCTCGGTGCAGATGGTGCGGAGCGGGCACTCGTCGTCGGTCATGCACTCGACGCAGACGCCGCGCGCGGTGTCGCAGCGCGCGCTCACGCCGCCGTCCTCGGCCCCGCGGCGGCAGTCGTCGTCGGCGCGGCAGCCCGCTTCACACGCGCCGCGGGCCACCTCGCAGTGCTGCGCGCGCGGGCAGTCCATCGCGCCGAGGCACACGACGCAGCGGCCCGACATGACGTCGCAGCGCGGCGCCGACGGGTCGGTGCAGTCGCGGTCCATGGTGCACGCGGGCGCGTCGGGGGGCGCGTCGGGGAGGGCGTCCATGGCGGCGTCGTCGGCGTCGTCGGGGGCGTCGGGCGGGGGGACGTCGTCGGGGGGAGGGGCGTCCTTCGGGGCGACGTCGTCGGGGGTGACGTCGGGCGGCGGGGGCGGGGTGTCGGGGGTGACGTCCGCGCGCGGGGCGTCGGGGGCGGCGTCGGGCTCGAAGGGCTTCGGGTCGGAGAAGCAGCCCGCGGTGAAGAGGGCGGCGAGCGCGAGCGCGCGCGGAAGGAAGGTCGGCGGAGGGGTCCTCACGGGCGCGATGGTAGCGCGGGAGGTGCGTGGGGTGTCTATGGGGTGGATCGGGGTTCGGGGGGTCGACCCTCAAAACCGCCGCTGCACGTGCGCGCCGAGGTTCACCAGCGTCAACCGGTACGTGCCGTTGCCCAGGTCGAGGTCGCTCCCCACCACCGTGCGCGGCAGGATCGTCTGCACCTCGACGTCCCCGTACAGCCACCACGCGTCGTTGACCGCCACGCGCAGCCCCGCCCCGGCCACGATGCGGTCGCCGTCGGGCGAGGCCACGTCCAAGGTCTCGTCGGGCGACGCGCCGGAGCGGTAGCCCCCCGTCACCCACAGCAGCAGCCGCTCGCTCGCCGCGAAGCGTGCCGTCCCCTCCACCGCGAAGGTGTCGCGCCACCGCCGCGGCAGCGAGAGCGACGTCGTGTCGGGCAGCCCCAGCATCGGCTGTGCGAGCTGCGGCGAGCGCACCCGCGCGTCGAAGCGCTCTACCTGCGACCACGTCACGTACTCGCCCACCACCGTTACACCGAGCCGCGCCGTCAGGTCGTAGGCCACGCCTAGCCGCACCGCGCGGGGCAGCGGGAAGCTCAGCGTCGCGTCGCCCTCCACCCGCGGCGCAAACTGCAAGCCCTGGCTCGCGAGGTCGCGCGTGAAGAAGGGGTCGTCGAGGTCGAGTTCGAAGCGACCCGCGAAGGTGAGGTCGGTCATGTGCTGGTAGCTCAGGCCGATCTGGAGCCCCCGCACCGGCCGCACCGCGAGGCCCGCGTTGAAGGTGAAGCCGTGCGCGATCATGCGGCGCAAGCGGATGGGCCGCGCCAGCACGTCGAGCTCGCGAACGCCGGGCGGGGCGTTGGGGCCGAAGTCGTTGCGCTGGCTGATGGGCGGGCGCGCGAGGGCCGCCCCCACGTCGCCGAGCGCCGCGAAGTCCTGCACCCGCGCGAGCTCCGCGAAGCCGAACACGTACGAAGCCCCGGCCCCGATGCTGAACTTCTCGTTCAACCGCCACGCGAGCGAGGCCGTCGCGAACACCGTCGCGATCGTCGCGGATTGCAACTGCCAGCGCTGCGGCCCGTCGGGGTCGAACGCGAGGATCGCCGCGTAGGGCGCGTACAGCCCCACCGCCGCGACGAGCCGCGTGGGTCCGGGGATCTCGATGGGGAGCGCGGCGAAGAGCGTGGGGGCGACGCCGACGGGGTTGGCCGTCACCGCCGCCGCCGTGCCCGTGCGCGACGGGTCGATGTTCTCGGGGGCGACCGGGAGCGCGAAGCCGAGCGCGTCGGTGCGCTGGTAGGTCGCGCGGCGCTGACGCTCGTAGGAGACGTCGCCGACGATGAGGCTCCCGCCCACCAGGATCGTCGGGCGCTCGAGGTACCCGAGGAGCGCGGGGTTCCAGTAGACGGCGGCGGCGTCGGCGGTGGCGACGCCGGAGAGCCCCGTCCCCACGCTCGGCGCGGTGAGCGCCTGCGACCACGCCGCGGGCGCCGCGAGGAGCGCCGCGAGGCCCACCAGGGAGGCGAACCTCAACGCACCCTCGTCACGGTGAGCCGGCGGTGGTTGAGGCTCGGCTTCGCCCCCACGTCGATGCGGTACACCCGCCCCGCGTCGTCGCCCACGTACAGCACGTCCCGCGTGCGCAGCCGAACCTTCTCGTGCTCGGTGTCGCCGTCGACCGCGTCGCGCGTGCCCGCCCGCATCGTGAGCGCGGCGTCGCGGAAGAAGCCCGGCGTGCTGTATCGGTACGGACGCACCGGCATCCCGTCGCGGCCCCGCGGGATGTCGCTCTCGACGACGAAGAAGAGGTAGTCGTCGTCGGGCGAGGTCGATCCCCGCGGGCGGTAGTAGTAGAAGTCCGCCGCCCCCGCGCCGTTGTCGATGAGGCTCGACGCGAGCTCGGCGAGGGTGGTCGGGTCGGCCTGGAGGTTCTGCCGGATGCGGCGCTCGATGTCGGCTTCGGTGAGCCCCGTCGCCACGTCGCGGAGCGTCACCTCCACGTCGCCCATCCCCTCGGGGATCATCCCGTCGTGCTGACGCACCTGCGCCACCTCCAGGAGAATGTCCCAGAGGTACGACGGCGGCGGCGGTGAGCCGAGGCCGCCCTCGACGAAGATCTCCTGCCAGCCATTCGCGACCCGCGCGCGAAACAACGGGTCGGTGCGGCCGGGCGCCCGGTACGCCAGCGTGGTGTTGGACGACGCGAAGGCCCGCTGCCCCGCCGTCATCAGCACGCGCTCCAGCGTCCAGCGCGGGAGCGTCCACGCCGCGCTGTCACCGCGCCCCGTGGGGAAGGGCGAGCGGCCGCCGCGGACGAAGCCGTTCCACTCGGTGACGCGGAAGGTCATCACGTCGATGCGGCACTCGCCCGTCACGAGGCCCTCGATGCGCAGCCAGTTGGGGTCGCTGAAGTCGAAGAGCGTGCGGGCCTGGCTGGTGATGGGGTTTACCGCCGCGTCGCTCACGTCGGTGAGGTCGACGCCGCGGTAGGGGAGCGCGTTGGCGTTGGCCCGCACCGTCATCTGGAAGCGGTCGGTGAGCACCCGCGCCCGGGCCGTCCCCGTGAGAAAGCCCGGGTGGTACTGCCCCTCCGCCGACACCGCCCCGAAGCGCCGCGTCAGCGTGCTGAAATCACTCGCCGCGTCCTCCAGCGTCACCGGGATCGACCCCGGCGCCACGGGGTACAGCCCCCGCGGGTTGTCGCGCGTGACGGGGCCCTGCCGCAGTTGGGCGTTGGGGTGCGTCGCGATGACGTCCTCCAAGATCGCCTGCGCGATGATGTCCGGCGTGATGAACTCCCGATCCACCGGGATGCTCATCATGTCGCCGAGCACCTGGCCCGACGCGATGCCGAGCAGCGGCGCGAGCGCGATGAGCTGGCTCAACGACGTGCCCTGGAGGTCGGCCGTGTCGGGCGTCATCGCGAGGAGGCGCTGGAGGTTGCGCGCCGCGGGGGTGAGGCCCGCCGGGTCGGCGGCGCGGATGGCGGCGAGCGCGTTGTCGAGCAGCCGCGGGGCCCGCGCGCTGTTGCGCAGGTCGAGGTCGAGGAGCCAGAGGCGCTCGCGCGTCGCCTGCGGGAGGGCGAGGATGTCGGCGCGGGTGAGGGTCTTCTGGAAGTTGACGACGTCGAAGCGCAAGTAGCGCAGGTCGACCTCGCGCGAGGCGCTCACCGCGAGGGGCGTGCGGTCGGGCGTGGCGGGCGGCGGCAGCGCGTCGAGGCATCCCCCCAGCAGCGCGACCACGAGCGCGCACACCGCAAGGAGAAGACGTCCAGGCTCCCGAGGCTCCACGGCGCGAAACGTCGCACGTCCGCGGGGCCTCGCACAAGGCGTCACTCCGGGCGGCGGCCCTCCAGCGGGGCGGCGTCGGCGGCGACAGTGGCGGGGTCCTCGTCGGGGTCGGGGTCGAGCAGGCGCGTCTCGCTGGGGTCGCGGCGGCGCCGGCGCGTCTCGGCGTCCCACTGCTCGCCGGCGGTGCGCACGTCGATGTGCACGAAGTTGTGCCGCGCGAAGAGCCCGCAGCCCATGTTGGGGAGCGTCTGGCACCAGGTCCAGAGGTCGCGCAGGGGGATGCCCTCCACGCGGGCGTCGATGGCCTGCCCGAGGCTGTGGCGCGACACCGACTCGCCCGCGCGGGCCGGGCGGTACCCCGAGAGGATGAGAATGCGCCGCCCGCCGAAGCGATCGGCCATCTGCTGGAGCACCCGCAGCATGCGCGGGTGGACGATGTGCTGCCGGTCGTCGCGGGCCCGGAGGAAGCGCTCGACCCGCACGCGGAGCCCGGGGGCGGCGGCGGCGAAGTTGGTGGTGAGCTCCCCCTGGTCGCGGACGCGCACCATGCTCACCACGCCGAGGCGGTGCGAGCCCTGCGGCGACGAGCTGTTGCTGGCCTCCTCGCGCGTCGGGAGCCCCTGGAGCACCTCGGCCCGCACGCCGACGGGCATCCGCAGCCGCTGGCCGACGCGGAGGGTGTAGGGCCGCGGGAGGCTGTTGCGCGCGGCCAGCTCGCGGGGGGGCACGCCGAGCCGGTTGGCCACGCGGAGGAGCGTGTCACCGGGCAGGACGACGTACACCCGGCTCTCGGGGGGCGCGGCCCGCTGGGCGGAGGCGAGCATGGGTGCGACGAGGAGGGAGGCGACGATCGCGCACGCTGGGAGCTTCACGGCGCGCGTGGGTTAGCGGTGCGAGGCGCCCGCTGTCAAGGGCGGCGGCGGCCCTACTCGCAGACGTGCTCCAGGCAGCGGCTGTCTTCGCACTCGCCCGAGAGGCAGTCCGCGTCGCGCTGGCACATCGCGCCGGTGGCGAAGCGCGCGACGCAGGTGCTGCTCGTCGGGTCGCAGCGGAGCCCCTCGTTGCAGGTGGTCGCGTTGAGGTCGCCGCCCGGCGTGCAGCGCGAGCCCATCGCCCCGTTGCCGAGCGACTCGCAGGTCATCATCGCGTTGCACGTGAGCCGCGCGGTGGGGTTGCAGATCACCGGGCGGCCGGGCGTCGGGTTGCACGTGCCGCCCGGGGTGCTGCGGATGAGATCCGCGCCGGGGGTGCAGGTGGTCCCGGTGGTGCCGGGGCGCTGGGCGCAGAAGGTCCCCGCGGCGCACACGTCCATCGCCGCGACGCAGGGAGCGCCCGCGGCGACGATGCGGCGGCACATCCCGCTGCGGCACCCGAGGTTGGCCGCACAGGCGGTGCGGGTGACGGTCATGTCGGCATTCTCGATGTCGCCGCAGCGCTGGCCCTCGGCGGCGGGGGTGCCGGTGCGCAGGGTGGCGCAGCGGCCGCTGGTGCAGGCGGCGGTGCCGTCGCTCCAGCCGAGGCACTGACGGTCGGTGTTGCACATCGCGCCGACGCCCACCTGCGCGCGGCAGGCGCCGGGGCAGGCGCGCGCCGTCGTGGCCGTGTGGTCGCAGAAGTTGCCGGGGGCGCACTGCTCCGAGCGCCAGCAGCCGCCGCCCACGGCGACCGTGCCGGTGAAGGCCCGGCGGCAGACGCGCTGGAGGTCGGTGTCGGTGGTGACGCACGCCGCGGTCACCTGGTCGAGGCAGGTGCGGGCGGCGGCGCCGTCGAAGCGGATGCTCCCGGCGCGGACGAAGCCCACGAGGTCGTTGACGCTGGGGTAGGCGAAGCGGGCCGCGCGCTCGGCGCAGAGCGTGGGGTTTTCAAAGAGGGCCGCCGTCGACCCGTTGTCCCCCGCCGCCGGACACTGGAACAGCGACGCGCACAGCGCCCCGTAGTACGCCGAGGCGAAGCCGTCGATGGTGAGGGCGCCGCCGCCGCCGCCGCCGCCCGTGGTGGTGTCGGAGCAGCCGAGGGCGGCGACGAGGAGGGTCGCTGTGAGGGAGGTGAAGGTCTTCATGGGCGCACGGTCTACGACGGTGCGGGCGGCGGTGTCCAGCGAGGCTATTCGCAGCGGCGGTCGAGGCAGACGCCGCCGACGCACGCGCCCGAGAGGCACTCCAGGTCGCGCTGACACGACCCGCCCGTGGGGGCGAGGACGACGCAGGTGCGGGTCGGGATGTCGCAGCGCAGCCCGTCGTTGCAGGTCGTGAGGAAGCCGCTCGGATCGCAGCGGGCGCCCGCCGTCCCATCCCCGAGCGGCTCGCACACCGAGCGGATGTTGCAGGTGAGGCGCGCGAGCGGGTTGCAGGCGACGGGTGTTCCGCTCGGGTCGCAGGCGACGCCCGGCGTGCTCGCGACGAAGCGGGCGACGGGCGTGCAGGTGGAGCCCATCGCGCCCGGCGCCTGCCCACACCAGAGGCCGGCCGCGCAAGGGTTCTCCGTCGTCTGGCAGGCCGCGCCGGCAGGCAGCGCGCGTCGGCAGACGTTGTAGTGGCAGGCGAGCCCGGCGGCGCATTGCGTTCGGAGGTAGAAGCCGTTGACGATGCGCTCCTCGCAGCTCTGCCCTTCGAGGCCGGGCGGGCCGAGCTGGATTCCCACGCACGCTCCCGGGCCGCACTGGGCCGTCCCGCGCTGCCACCCGACGCACTGCGGGGACGACGTGCACCGCGACGGCGGGACGCCGAGGCCCGCGGGCAGGATCCCCGGCGCGCAGACGCCCGGGCATCGTCGCGGCTGCTTCGCGCCGTGGTCGCACCACAGGCCGAAGGCGCACTGCTCGGTGCGCCAGCACGCGCCCCCCTCGGGCAACGTGCCGACGAACGCCGGGCGGCAGACGCGCACCATCTCGTCATCGTCCTGCACGCAGGTCGCGGCGACGCGATCGAGGCAGGCGCGCGCGGCGGCGGCGTCGAAGCGGACGCTCCCCGCGCGGACGTGGCGCAGGAGGTCGTCGAGGTCGGGCCACGCGTAGCGCGACACGCGGTCTACGCAGGTGGTGGGGTCTTCGAGGTAGCCGACGTTGTGGCGCGTCCACGGCCCCTGCGGGCACCGAAAGATCGACGCGCACAGGGTCGTGTAGTAGGCGTTGGGAAACGCGTCCGCAGTGACCGCGGCGGTGTCGTCGGCGCACCCGAGGGCGACGCCGGCGAGGGCGGCGAGGCGGCGCAGCGCGGTCATCTAGCGCCGCTCTTCGGGCCAGACGTAGAAGCCCTCGCCGGACTTCTTCCCGAGCTTGCCCGCCCGCACCATCTGGCGGAGGAGCGCCGGGGGGCGAAACTGTTCGCCGAGCTCGCGGTGCAGGTGGTCGAGGATCGCGAGGCGCACGTCGAGCCCCACGAGGTCGGTGAGCTTGAGCGGGCCCATCGGGTGGCGGTACCCCAGCTCCATGGCGCGGTCGATGTCCTCGGCGGAGGCGACGCCCTGCTCCAGCATGCGCATGGCCTCGGCGCCGAGCGCGACGCCGAGGCGGCTGGTGGCGAAGCCGGGGAAGTCCTTCACGACGATGGCGGTCTTGCCGATGCGCTGCGCGAAGGCGCGGGCGCGGTCGACGGCGGCGTCGCCGGTGCGGAGGCCGCGGACGATCTCCAGGAGTTCCATGACGGGGACGGGGTTGAAGAAGTGCATGCCGACGAGGCGCGTCGGGTCGGCGAGGACGCCCGCGATCTCGGTGATGGAGAGCGAGGAGGTGTTGCTGCCGAGGAGCGCGTCCTTCGGGGCGGCGGCGTCGATGGCGCGGAAGGTCTCCAGCTTGAGCTCGACGCGCTCGGGGACGGCCTCGACGACGATGGCGGCGCCCGCGGCGGCCTCGGCGAGGGGAGCGCCCCAGGTGATGCGCGCGAGGGCGGCGTCGCGCTGCTCGGCGGTGAGCTTGCCCTTGGCGACGACGCGCTCCAGCGAGCCGGCGACGGCCTTGCGGGCGCGCTCGATGGAGGCGGCGCTCACGTCGCTGACGGCCACCGCGTAGCCGGCCGTGGCGCACACCTGCGCGATCCCGTTGCCCATGGTGCCCGCGCCGATGACGGCGACCTTGTCGGAGGCTTCACTCATGGCGCGGGGTTCTACACCAGGGGGTGGTGGGGAGGGGAGAGGGTGTCGCGCGGGGGGGCTCGCGGGGCCGTCGCTTCGTCGCCACGTTGGGGCTCCCTACGGCCGGCGGAACGCGGATGACGGACCGTACGCGCGGAAGCGCTCGGGAACCGAACGGACGTCGCCATCTCCCCCGGTTGGCTCGCCGCGCTCCGAGGCCGAGCCGGAGCCACCAGGCGGCGTACGTTCGGGGTCCGAGCGCTTCCGCGCGTACGGTCCGTCATCCGCGTTCCGG
>JBILLV010000478.1:0-5500 GCA_044375895.1 Polyangiales bacterium
GGAGGGCGAAGCGCACGGCGCGGGTCATCCCCCGAGGGCTCCGTAGGCGAGGCGCGCGTGTGTCATCACCTGCGCCCAGTCGGCCCGCACGAGCACCCGGTCGTAGAACGACACCCGGAGGACGCGGCAGGCCCCACGCTCCGCGGGCCCGGCGATGCGGCTCCCGAAGGCGAGCTCGACGCTGCCGGTGTCGAGGGCGGCTTCGCCCGAGACGCAGTCGACGCCATCGACGAGCAACGTGACGACCGAGCCGTCGTAGCCGTGGCCCAGCACGCGCACGCCCCATCCCGTGGGCGCAGCGGTGGCGAAGAGCCCACTGGACCACTCGTGCGTGCGAATCAGGCCGACGGAGGTGAGGGCGAGGCCCCGCGTGCGACGGTCGTCCGCGTACCCGTAGTGAACGATGTGTTGGATGCCCGCGCCTCCCACGGGGCGCGCGCGGCAGACGATGGCGACGACCGTCCCCGCCGCCGCGCCGATGGGAAGTCCGGCGGTCGAGGCCCGCGTGAGTTGATGGGTCGCGCCATCGAACTCCACCGCCGGGCCACCGAGCGGCGACGCCGCCGCGCGGAAGACCGCGGCGCCTGTGAGCGCTCCCACCCCCACCGACGGCGCCCACACCGTGACGGGGTCGCCATCGACGAAGCCGCTGAGGGCATCCGCGCGCCAGTCGGCCACGAGGCCCGCCGTGGGCATCCCCGGATCCGCACCACCCCCGCCCCCACCGCCACCGCCGCCACCGCCACTGCTCCCGTCGACGTCCGTCCCCGGCGTCGCGCTGGTCGCTACGTACCTGTCGCCCATGGCTACCCCCGCACCTGCGTGACCATCACCTCGACGAACCACTTCACGTTGGTGGCCGCCCCGCCCCGCACCTGCACGACGACGTCGCCGCCGAGCACCACCACGCGCACGGCCCAGGGGTCATCGCTCTCGGCGAGGCTCCACACCGTCGGCCCCACCTGCACCGGCGGCGCGCCCCCACGGAACGTCGCCGCCCCCATCCACCCCCCGCCGCGCGCCCCATCGCTGCGCACGGCCGCGACGCTCACCTGGAGGGTGTTCATGCTCACGGCGGCGGGCGTCATCGTGACGGCCGTCGTCCACACGTCGTCGACGGTGCCGAAGCCCTCCGCGCTCGCCAGCCGCCACGGAACCCCCGGCCCCATCGCCGGCCCCGCCGCGACGGCCGACGCTCCCCAGAGCAGTAGCTCCGCGTGCAGCGTGGCGCCGCTCGCGTTGTACACGCCGAGCACGCCGTCGGTGGGCCGCGCGTAGAGCCACACCCGCTGCGCCGAGGTCGCGCGCTCGTCGAGCACGACGGCGAAGCTCCCGGCGGCGACGACGGGCGGCGTCCCCGCGCTCACGACGGCGCTCACGGCCTCGAAGTCCCTCCGCACCAAACCCCGCGCGGGATCGTTCACCTGCCACGCCTCGGCCCCGTGGCTGCGCTGCGCCGCCGTCTCCAGCCGCGTGAAGCGCCCCCACACCGCGCGCTGGCGCCAGTCGACCGACGCATCCACCACCGCGACGGCGCCGTCGGCGAGGCCCACGTCGGCGGTGGTCCAGTAGAGCCCATCGGCGCCGGTGAGCGAGCGGGCACCGGCTGCTGCGCCGGTGGCGCGCCGCAGCCCGACGGCTTGGTCCTGCATCGCGTTGAGCAGCACGGCGGCGACGAGCGAGCCGCGGGCCATCGTCTCGTGGCGCTTCATTCGTCCCACCCCGCAACCGCGAGTCGCGCGCCGTACGGATCCACCGCCGTGACCGCCGCCGACAGCGCGTATTCCACCACCTGCGCGGGCACCACCATCGCCACCTCGGCGACGCCGAGCGTGTCCATCGCGGCGCTGTAGGTCGCCACCGCGGCCGTCCTCAACCCCGCATCCCCCGGCGTGCGCAGGTCGAGCAGCACCGCGGCGCCATCGGCCGCCGCGCGCCGCACGAAGCACCACAGCCGCACCTTCCGCGCCCACGGCGGAACCAGCCCCGCCAACGACGCCCCCGTCCACACCCCCGGCGCCGGACGCGCCGACGTCCCCGCCCCCGAGCCGACGACGAAGTCCGCGCCGTTGCACGCGCTCGACCGGTAGAGGTAGCGGCCGTGGGTTCCATCGACGGGCAGCGGCGCACCGTTGGCGTCGGTGGAGAAGCACCCGAGGTAGCGCCGCGTTGGGTCGGTGGACTTCAGCCGCCGCGACCCGTTGGGCGGCACCGTGGAGAGCTCGAAGTCCAACAACCCCGCCCCGTTGAGGAAGGCGTAGACGCACCACCACCGTGCGACGGCGCCGAGGGTGCCGCCGCCCCCTTCGGTCTTCGCGGGCCCTACGGTGCCACCCCCGTACGCGCGGACGTGGAAGTACGCCCCCGCGGCGTCGCGCAGGGTGACGGCGCTGATCGCCCCAACGCGCACGAGGAAGGCCCCCGCCGTGCCGAGCGGGTCGACGCTCAGGTCGCCGCTCCAGTCGAGGGTGGTGAGGGTGGCGTCGCGCAGGTAGGCGTGGTCGTCGCTGGCCACGCGCTCGATGACGACGTTGGCCGCGGGGCCGTCCCTCAGAGGGACATCCCCGAAGGCGACGCGCGCCATCGGGAGGTAGCTGGTGTCAGGCATGGCGTGGGCTCCGTGAAGTGTCGTAGGGGCGTGGGCTCTGCCCCGCCCCAGCGCGAATCATCAGACCGACAGGGCGTCGAGGTCGGCGCGCGAGCCGTCGTCGTCGCAGAGGAAGGCGTCGAGGTCAGGGCCGTCGCCACGGGCGAGCGTCCAGGTGACGTGCCCCGGGAGCTGCACGGCGAGCGACCCCGCGAGTCGCGCCCGCAGCGCCGCATCCGCCATCGCCCCGGACGCATCCGGCAGCAGCACCACCAGGCGCTGCGTGGCCATCGGCGACGTCGCGATCACGTCCGCCATCGCGAGCTCGAGCACCGTCGCCGCCGCCACGTAGCTCCGCACGGTGGCCGTCACCTCCGCGAGCGACGGCCCTGCGTGGACGGCGCGCCACCGGGCGGTCACATCGCGCTGCCGATCGGCGACGGGCGCCCCTTCGCCCGAGAGCATCCCGAGCGAGCGCTCCCACGGCCCGAGGGTGTCGACGGCGGTGTGCGGGAAGCACTCCTGCAGCGAGCGGGCGGTGAAGGCCCGCGTCGTCGCGATCGTCGCCCCGAGCGCGAGCAGGTGCGCCGCCGCGATGGAGCCATCACGGGCACTGAGCGCGGGGCCGATCCAGCGTGCGAGTCGGCGGGCGACGTCGCCTGCGGAGCCCGGCCGTGTTGGTAGCGCGAGGAGGAGGTTCATGGCGTTGCGGTCACGGTCGGCCGCGCGGGTGGCGGCGCCGAAATTGGTGAGCTCGGGCGTAGCAACCTGCGCGCGCGCGGGGGCGTCTCGGCCCCTCATGGAGATCGACGCCGAGCGCGTGTACCGCGCCTACCTGCTCGCCTACGTGGAGGCCCTCGGCGGGGGGCGCCTCGAAGGAACCATGATCCTCGCCGAGACCACCCCCGCCGAGCGCGCGGCCATCGCCCTCGCCGCGCACACCGCGAAGAAGGGCGAGCGTCCCGCGCCGCAGATCGCAGTGGTGAAGGACGTGCGGGAGATGCTCAGGGCCCCGGCCGCTCCTGCCGGCCCGGCTGCCCCGCCCACGCCGTGACGCTCATCGACTCGGCCACCACCTTCAGGTCCGTCGCCGTCGCCGCGAGCTCGATCACCTTCTCGTAGAGAACCTTCAGCGCCTTCAGCCGCAGCGCCTCCACTTCGACGGTGAGGGCGGCGTTCTCGGAGGCGATCGTCTGCGTGCTCATCGTGTGGCTCCCGCGGTGACTTCTGCGGAGGGCGCTCGTACGTCGTGGGCCATGCGCCCCTTCGTCCTCGCCGCCCTCCTGATTGCGTGCTCTGCACAACCCCCCATCGATCCTCCAGGGCCCGACGCTGGCCCCGATGCACCCGACCTCTGCGCCGCCGCGGGTCGCGAGTGTGCGTGCAGCGGAGCTTTCGCCTTCGGTCGCCTCGTGTGCCGCTCGGGAGTGGTCATCTGCGAAGGCTGCCCGACACCCGACGCCGCGACGCCTGACGCACCAACCGACGCCGTTGCAGTCGCCGACGCCGCGCCCGACGCCCCGCTCGTCCCCGACGCACCGTCGCCTCCCGACGCCTCCGTTGCAGTCCCCGACGCGCCCTCTGCCGACGCGCCCACCGACGTGGCGCCCGACCGCTACAACTGCTCGACGCTCGAGCCCCGGTGTCGCACGCACGCCGACTGCGCGATCTGCCTTCCGACGGCGACGGGCACGGCCTGGTGCTGCAACCCCATGAACGGCTACTGCCGCGCGACGCTCGACCGCTCCTCCTGCGAGTGACGGTCAGCCCGGCACCACGCGCACCAACCCCGGCACCACGAGCTTGAGCGGCGCCCGATCGGCGACCACCGGCACCACCGCATCGAGCGGCAGCGTGACGGTGACGCCCGTGACCCCCGCGAGCTCCTGCACGGCGGCGATGAGCCGCGAGGCGTAGAGCAGCTCCGGCGCGTGGTCGGCGGGCCGCGGGTAGCGCTGCGACTCGATGCTCGCATCGTCGCCCGGGCCGAGGTGATCCACCACGCCCAGCACCCGCGCCCGCACGTCTCCCCAGAGCCCCCCATCGGGCCGCACCTGCGCGCCCGCCACCGGAACCACCGGCAGCGGCGACGCCAGCGTCACCACGTTGCCGACGGGCGCCCCGACGATGCGCGCGAGCCAGAAGCCCCCACGAATCACGCCCGTCCCCACCTGCACCGCCACGCGCGACCCCGCGGGGATGCCCACGGCGCTGTCGAGGGTGAGCACCGACGCGGTCGCCGCCGTCACCACCCGCACGGGCGAGTCGGCGAGGCCCCAGGGCCACGGCGCGACAGCGGGGTCGGCGTCGATGGCGACGGTGAGGTCGACCCCCATCGTCACGGGCTCGGCGCAGAGCCAGTTCTGTGCGGCGATCCCCGAGGGCCGCCGCTGCCGTTGCAGCGCCGTCGGCAGCGGAACCCCCGCCCGATCATGCGTCCCTTCGATGTACCGCCGCACGCGCTCGCGCAGCTCGGGCGACGCGACGCGGGAGTACGACGGCGCCAGCCCGAGGCCGAGGCTCCCATCGCTCTGCTGCGTGTAGCTCCCCGCGGGCGGTGGCGGCGCGAGCACGGCGGTCACCATCACCCCCGGCAGCGCGGCGCGAAACACCACGCCCCCATCGAGCCACGCCCGCGGCCACACGAAGCCGTCGCCCACCCCCTCCACCTCTTCGAGCCAGCCGTGCCAGTCGGCGCGGTTGCCGCCCTGCCGTCGCTCCTTCCACCAGAGGGCGGTGCGCGTGCGAAGTTCTTCGATCGTCTCCAGGTCGGCGCCGACGACGAGCACGTGCGAGCTGTCGCCGGGCGCGGCCATCGCGGTGGCGGTCGGCGCGAAGCCCGCGGGGGCACCCTGCCAGGTGAGCACCGCCCCGTCGGCGAGGTTGCCCGCCACCCCCGCATCCCGCGCGGTC
>JBILLV010000155.1:0-21359 GCA_044375895.1 Polyangiales bacterium
CGTGGGGATGGTGGTGTTGCGCGGGATGAGCGGGGTGGAGATGCCGCCCTTGGTCTCGACGCCCAGCGAGAGCGGGGTCACGTCGAGGAGGAGCATGTCCTTCACCTCGCCGGTGAGGATCGCGCCCTGCACCGCGGCGCCGACGGCCACCACCTCGTCGGGGTTCACCGTGCGGTTGGGCTCGCGCCCGAAGAACTCCTTCACCCGCTTCTGGACGAGCGGGATGCGCGTCGAGCCGCCGACGAGCACCACCTCGTTGATGTCCGCCTGGCGCTTCTGCGAGTCCGACAGGGCGCGGCGGCAGGCCTCGATCGAGCGCTCCACCATGGGCTCGATCATCTGCTCGAGCTTCGCCCGCGTGAGGCGGATGTTCATGTGGAGGGGCGTCGCGCCCGCGGCCGTGATGTACGGGAGGTTGACCGTGGTCTCCTGCATCGAGGAGAGCTCGATCTTGGCCTTCTCCGACGCGTCGCGGATGCGCTGGAGCGCCATCTTGTCCTTCGTCAGGTCGACCCCGTGCTCCTTGCGGAACTCCACCATCAGGTGCTCCATGATGGCCTGGTCGACGTCGTCGCCGCCGAGGTGCGTGTCGCCGTTGGTGCTCTTCACCTCGACGAGGTTCTCGCTCACCTCGAGGATCGAGATGTCGAAGGTGCCGCCGCCGAAGTCGTAGACGGCGATGAGCTCGTCCTTCTTCTTGTCGAGGCCGTACGCGAGCGCCGCCGCCGTGGGCTCGTTGATGATGCGCCGGACGTTGAGCCCCGCGATCTTGCCCGCGTCCTTGGTGGCCTGGCGCTGCGAGTCGTTGAAGTACGCCGGGACGGTGATCACCGCGTCGGTCACCGTCTCGCCGAGGAAGCTCTCCGCCGCCTGCTTCAGCTTGCGGAGCACGTGGGCGCTCACCTCGGGCGGCGCCAGCGTCCGGCCGCGCACGTCGAAGGCCGCGTCGCCGTTGCTCGAGCTCACGACCTTGTAGGGGACGCGCTTGGCCTCCTCCCGCACCTCGGTCTCCTTGCGACCGATGAAGCGCTTGGCGGAGTACACCGTGTGCTCGGGGTTCGTGATCGACTGCCGCTTCGCGACGTTGCCGACCAGGATCTCCCCCTTGTCGTCCCACGCGACGATCGACGGCGTGATCCGCGAGCCGTCCTCGTTCACGATCACCTCGGGCTCCTTGCCCTGCATCACCGCCACGACGCTGTTGGTCGTGCCGAGGTCAATGCCGATCACCTTCCCCATGACTGTATTCTCCTCTCGTAGCGTAGTGGTCTTGCGCGTCTTCCAGCCGTTGCCTGGACGCGGCGCAACCTAGCCACCCGTTTCACAGCGTCAAGAGACGTGCCACGCGGGAAGCGCCCCGATTTCACCGCCCCGTCCGCCGAGACCCCCCACAGCCCGCCGAGCGCACCCCCCGGCACGTCGCCAGGGTCACCGTCACGCGGCACAGACCCTCGGAAATCTCCCAGACTCCGCCCGCCTCGGTCGACGCCTCCCGCACCCGCGGCTCCCCTTCTCCAAAGCGCGAGAGGAGCTCCGACCCGTCGCAGCGGACCGTGTGGCCCAAACGTCGCCGCCCGAGGGTGACGCGCTCGACGAGCAGTCGCCCGTCCGCGTAGCGCCCCACCACCACGGCCACAGGGCGGGGCACCCGGGCGAGGCGGAGGAGGGCCACGGCGGTGAGGCCGACCACCGCCAGGAGGGAGAGGAGCATCCGCGCCGCGAGCGCGCGCACGGGCGCTACTCGTGGAGCATGTCGGAGAGGGCGAGGGCGGCGGAGTTGTACGCCGCGGAGCCCGAGGGGACGAAGCGGAGGTACTCGGTGTAGAGCCGCTGGGCCTCCCCGCGGTTGTGGCGCTCGCGCTCGATGTCGGCCAGCGCCCGAGTCGCCTGCACGAACCACGAGGGCACCGGCGCGACCCCGTTGCCGATCGCCCGGGCCTGGAGGAAGGCCGCGCGCGCCGCCCCCTCGTCGCCCGAATCGGCCAGCAGCCGCCCGAGGTTGTAGTGCCAGTCGCCGTGCCGGTTGTCGCGCTCGATCGCGAAGCGGTAGAGCCGGATGGCCTCCGCGCGGCGGCCGAGCGCGTCGTCGATGTCGGCCCAGGTCGCGAAGGCGGCCCAGAAGCGCGGGTCGAGCTGCGTCGCCCGGTTGATGTCCCCGAGCGCGTCGGAGGCGTCGCCGCGGTGCAGGCGGATCTCCGCGCGCACCCAGTAGCCGCGGGGGAAGCTGGGGTCGAGCTCGATCGACTGCTCGGCGAGCTGGAGCGCCCGCTGGATGTCGCCCGCGCGGCGGTGGGCCTCCGCCGCGTAGGCCTTGTAGTCCGCCTTCGAGGGGTTGAGCTCGATCGCGCGGTCGAGGTAGTGGACCGCGTCGACGTAGTTGTCCTCGCCGAGCCGCGCGCGGCCCATGGTGTACTGCGCGTCGGCGTTGCTCGAGTGGTCGACGACCACGGAGCGGAGCATCTGGTCGGCGTCGCCGAAGTTGCCCAGCGACACGAGGGTGGTGGCCACGCGGACGATGAGCTCGACGTTGGTCGGGTCGCGGGCGAGGGCCTCGCGGAAGGTCTGGAGCGCCTGCGGGAGCTCGCCGCGGGCCTCGGCGAGCTGACCCCGCGCCATCGCGAGGCCGGGGTACGAAGCGTCCATCTCGGCCACGGCTTCGAACTCGTGCTGGGCGTCGTCGAGGCGCTGCATGCGCCGCAGCACGTCGCCGAGGGCGAAGTGGGCGCGGATGTCGCGCGCGTCGCGCTGGAGCGCCACGCGGAGCTCGCCCTCCGCGCCTGCGAGGTCGCCGCGCACGAGCCGGCTGTGGGCCAGGGCGCGGTGAATCGCCGACGACTCGGGGACGCGGGCGCGCGCCTCCATCAGCACCTGGTCGGCCTGGTCGGCGCGCTGCATCGAGAGGAGCATCTCGGACAGGGCCACGTACGCGTCGAGGCTCGCGGGCTGCAGGCGAATCGCCTCGCGGAACGACTGCTGCGCCACCGTGCGCTGGTCGCTGGTGGCGGCGAGCGATCGACCGAGCCAGTAGTGAAGCCGCCCGTCCGTGGGGTTGTCGCGGATGGCGGGCTCGATCGCCTGCCGGGCGTCGCCGGCCTGGCCGAGCGCGAGGCTCGCCTGCGCGATGCCGATGACCGCGTCGAGGTTGTTGCGGTCGGCGCTGAGGGCGTTGCGGAAGCGCGCCACGGCGTCGGAGAAGTTGCCCTGCCGCGAGAGGATCTGGCCGATGCCGACGAGCGCCGACGCCGAGCGCGGGTCGAGCTCGAGGGCCCGCTGGAAGCGCGCCTGTGCGGCGGTGACGTGGTCGCGGAGAAACTCCACCTGCCCCGACACCACGCAGGCCTCCGCGCGCTCGGAGACCGAGGCTCCCGTCGGGTTGGCCCCCTGACCGCCCCGTCCCCCGCCGACGAGGTCGCGGAGCAGCTCGACGGCCCGGTCGCGCTCGGAGTCCTGACGGGTGAGCAGGCGGGCGAGGAGCACCCGCGCGCCCGCGTGACGAGGCTCGGCGCGGAGCACGGCCTCGGCCTCCTGACGGGCGGTCTCGTGGTCGGTCTTGGCGGCCGCGGCGCGGGCGAGCAGGTAGCGCGAGCGCGGCGACGGGTGGCGCTGACGGCCCTCCCGCGCGAGCCGAAGCAGCTGCTCCTGATCGCCGACGCGCTCGGCGGCGAGGGTCGCGAGGTCGCGGCCCGCGGGGTCGAGCTTCGCCATGCGCAGCGCCTCCCGCGCGTTGCCGCGGAGGAGCGCGTCGGAGGCGCGAGCGAGGTTGAGGTAGCGCGTGCCGGGCGGGGCTTCGGTCAGCGTCGCGAGCACCTGGCGAGCGCGGCCGATGCGCGCGGGCTCGGGGCCGAAGCGCGCGGCCACGAGGTTGTTGGCGTACACGACGTAGGCCTGGAGGTCCTTCACCTGAGGCACACGCACGACTGCCTGATCGAGCCGCCGGAGACCCGCGACGGCGCGCTCGTAGGTGTCCTGCTCGAGGATGCGCTCCACCTCCTGGATGACCCGGTTGGCCGCGGCGAGGCGCTCGTCGCCGTGGAGCGCGTCGTCGATCCAGTTCTTGCCGAAGGCGCCGTAGGGGGTGAGGGCGAGGGCCGCGCCGCCGATGATCGCGACCCCGAGAACGCCGAGCGCGCCGTAGAGCGCGAACATCATCCGCTTGCGGCGCGCGGGGTTGTCCACGGCGACGCCGAGGTCGAGCCCGGTCTTCTTGCCGAAGCGCCCGCCGGATTTCTCCACCGGTTCGGGCGCCTTCATCGGCGGTTCGAACTCGGGCGACGACATCGGGGGCATCGACGCGCCGCTGTCGAACGAGCCGAGGATGTCGTCGACGATCGGCGCGGGCTGCATCGACCCACCCGGCGGCGGCGCGATGCTCTGGATGCCGGGGTCGAAGGGGTTGTCGAGCGGCGGCAGCGACGGGGCCACCGGCGGCCCGCTGATGAACTGCGGCGAAGGCGGCGCCATCAGGCCCGGCGGCATCGGCGGGGCCGAGGGCTGCGCGTACCCGAACGAGGGCGGCGCCGAGTCGAGGGACATCGGGCCGAGGTCGAGGTCGCCGAAGCCACCCCCCTGCGGTGCCGCCGCGGTCGCCGCGAACGGTGCGGGCGCTGGACGCACCTCGCGCACCTCTTCGGGCGGCGGCACGCTGTCGATGACGTAGGGAGACGCCGCGGGGTTGCGGCGCGCGGCGGGCTTCACCTCCTCCTCGATCCGACGGCGGCCGCGGGTCGAGGGGGCGGGGAGCGCGGCGCCGGGAGACACCGCCGGGAGGTCGTCGTTGACGGTGAAGGCCTTGCGCTCGAGCCCGATGCGCCCGAGCTTCGCGCCCTCCTTCGCCTGCATCGTGGGCGAGGTCACGATCGGCGGGAGGGGGTCGGGCTCCAGGCCCGGAATCTCCGGTCCGAAATGCGTCGGGTCGGAGGCGGACGGCAGCGCCTCGGTGCTCTGCGGGAGGTCGACCGAGGTGGGGAGGTTCTCCGCGAGGACGGGGAAGTCGACCGACATCGGGAGGTTGTCGGCCGCGAGCGGGAGGTCGGCCTCGTCGGCGTCGAAGAGAATCGGCTCACCCGGCAGATCGAACTCCATCGGGGGCGCCGGGCGCGGCGCGCCAACGACCGCGATGGTCGGCTGCGGCGCACCCTGCGGACGGGACGCAGCGAGGCCCTGCGACGGAGCCGGCGTGATGGGGCGTTGAGTCGGCGCGACCTCGCGGGGCGTCGGCAGCGCGGCCGACGGCGTCGGGAGGTTGGTGCCCGAGGGCGCAGGCAGCGGCGCGGTCAGCGACGGCAGGTCGAAATCGAAGTCACGCACCACCGGGAGGTCGGCGCCGCCACCCATCGGGGAGGGGAGCGCCGCGCTGGACTCCATCGGGTTCGGGAGCGCGGCGTCGAAATCGAGCGACATGGGCAGCCCGACGGAGGCGTCCATCACCTGCGGCAGGTCAGCGCGTCCCGTGAAGGGCATCGGCAGGTCGCCCACGGGCTTCGGCGCCGCCGGCGGAGCGAACTCCTTCGGGAGCGGGAGCGCGGCGTTGTCGTCCATCGGGAGCGGGAGCGCGGCGTTGTCGTCCATCGGGAGCGGGAGCCCGATGTCGTCCATGAGCGCGGGCAGCGCCGCGTGATCGCCCATACGCGCCGGGAGACCCGCCGCGGGCGTCCCCTTGAGCGCGGGGAGACCGACGTCACCGCGCGGCGGCGGCGGCGGACGCGCGCCCGGACGAGCCGGCGTCGGCAGGGGCGTGTCGACGCCGCTGAACGCGAGCGTGCCGCGGGGGTTGGTCGACGGCGGCGTCGGGGGGGGCGCGGCCACGGGGCGCTTCACGAGCAGCGACGCGTTGCACTTCGGGCAGCGCATCTGCATCCCGCCGCGGGGGACGCGCCGCTCATCCACGTCGAAGGGGCTCTGGCACTGTTCGCAGCGAACCTCGAACATCTCACTCCGTCCTTGGCTGTCGGCCCGTCACGCCGGGGACATCACACGCACACACGGTTCTTCCCAGTCTGTTTGGCGCGGTAGAGCGCCTCGTCGCCGCGCTGGAAGAGCGCCTCGGCGTCGCGCGCGTCCGCCGGGGACGAGGCCACCCCGATGGAGATGCCGGGCTTCAGCACGACGCCCTCACGCTCATACGGAAAGCGCCCCACCGCGGCCCGGATCTCCTCCGCGACCAGCACCCCGGCGGCCGTGTCGAGCCCGGGCAGCGCCGCGCAGAACTCGTCGCCGCCGAAGCGCGATCCGATGCCCCGATCGCCCACCACCCGCCCGATGAGCTTGCCCGTCTCGCCGATGGTGTACGCGCCGAAGAGGTGCCCGTGGCGGTCGTTGATGGCCTTGATCCCGTCCATGTCCATCACGAGCAACGCGACCGAAGTCCCCGATGTGCGGCCTCCCTCGACGAGCCGGGCGAGCTCCCGGTCGAAGCGGCGGCGGACGTAGAGCCCGGAGAGGTCGTCGATGTGCAGGAGGCGCTGGAGTTCGTCGTCGTACTGCTGCTCCAGGCGATCCATGAGTTCGAAGCGCAGCACCGTGCGGCCGAGGACGATCTTGTCGCCGTGCGCGAGGAGCGTCTCCGCGCGCTTCTCGCCGTTGACCACGCTCCCGTTGGTGCTCCCGAGGTCGACCAGGGCCCAGGCGTCGCCGCGGTCTTCGATGCGCGCGTGACGCCATGAAATCCCGGCGTCCGAGAGGACCAGCTCGTTGGTCGGGTCTCGGCCGATGGTGGCGATGCCGCTCACTCGCTTGCGCGTGCCCACTTCGTTGCCTGACATCACCACAACGGCCGGGCGGCGCACCTCCTTGAGCGCGGAGGTGAGCTCGTCGCGCACCTGGACGCCGTCGTCGAGCGGCAGCGTGCGGAGCGACTCGGGGGCCGCGACCCGGCGAGGTGCGGCCGGTGGGTCGAGCGAGGGAGGCTTCGGGGGAGGGCGTTCGTCCGGCATCGAGCGGCCGCTACACTACACCCACCGGCCGTCCGTCAACACGCTCTCCGTACACGTCCAGTGGGAGTGTACGCTCGGCGGCCTGATGACCGTCACGATCTACACCCGGGGCCTCCGGGGCCTCGAGACCACCGACACCCTCGACTCCCTCCCCCGGCTCCTCGCGGAGAAGACCCCCTTCTGGCTCGACATCGACGAGGACTCCCCGGAGCTCCGTGAGGCGCTCACGACCGCCCTCGGGCTCCACCACCTCGCCGTGGAGGACATCTTCCAGGAGCGCCTCAACCCCAAGGTGGAGGATTATGGCGACTACCTCTACATCGTCCTGCACGGGATCGCGCTGGAGCACGACGTCCCGGACGACCTTCGAACCGTCGAGATCGACCTGGTGCTCTCCTCCCACTGGGTGATCTCGCACCACCCCCACGGCCTGGCGGCGATCGGCGAGGTGATCGACGAGTGCCAGCGCAACCTACGCCTCTTCGACAAGGGGCCGGGCTTCATCGCCCACGCCATCATGGACCACGCCGTCGACTGCTACTTCCCCGTGATCGAGGCCTTCGACCACGAGATCGACCAGATCGAGTCGGCCGTGGTGGACAACCCCCAGAACGAGCTGCTCCAGCGCATATTCAAGCTGAAGCGCTCGCTCCAGCGGCTGCGGCGGGTGGCGATGCACCAGCGCGAGGTGCTGCTGCGGGTCTCACGCGGGGAGTTCGAACTCATCCCGGAGAAATCGCTGCCGTTCTTCCGTGACATCCACGATCACTTCGTGCGCGTGTCCGACCTGGCCGAGGGGTACCGGGAGGGGCTCACGGGCGTCCTCGACGCGTACCTCTCCGTCGTCTCCAACCGGATGAACGAGGTGATGAAGGCCCTCACCCTCGTCGCCACCATCATGCTCCCGCTCACCTTCATCGCCGGCGTGTACGGGATGAACTTCGAGTTCATGCCCGAGCTCCACTGGCGCCACGGGTACGCCTTCGCGCTCGCCCTGATGCTGCTGGTGGCGGTAGCCATGATCGGGTGGTTCCGCTCGAAGCGCTGGCTGTGATGGCGTTGGGTCCGGTGGTACCTTCGCGCCTTCGAGGAGGCACAGAGATGACGCAGCAGCTCGCGGTGAGACGGGTGGTGCTCTACAAGCACGGCGTGGGGTACTTCGAACGGCGCGGCGCCGTCGACGGGGCGGCCGTGGTCGACCTGGAGTTCAAGTCCCGGGACATGAACGACGTGCTCAAGTCGCTCACCGTGCTCGACCTCAACGGCGGCACGGTGTCGGCGGTGTCGTACGACTCCACGCGCCCCATCGAGAAGCTGCTGGAAGACGCCGCCGTGCGCATCCCCGACGAGGGCAGCGTCTCGTCGCTCCTCGCGCAGATCAAGGGGGCCCGGGTGCGCGTGAGGCACGGCGCCGAGTCCATCGAGGGCGTCGTGCTCGGGACGGAGTACGTCCAGCAGGCCCAGGGCGAGGTGGCCGTCACCCGCTCCTTCGTGGCGCTCCTCATCGACGGGTCGGTGCGCTCGGTGCCGCTGATGGAGCTGCGCGACCTCACCCTCCTCGACGCCTCCGTGCGGCGCGACGTGGAGTACTTCCTCGCCACGGTGCTCTCGTCGCACAAGAAGGACGCGCGCCGCGTGAGCGTGTTCGCCACGGGGGAGGGGCGCCGCGAGCTCTTCGTCTCGTACGTCATCGAGGCGCCCGTGTGGAAGACCACCTACCGCGCGCTCCTCCACGACGACGCGGGTCCGACGCTCCAGGGCTGGGCCATGGTGGACAACACCGGCGACGAGGACTGGGAGGACGTCGACCTCGCCCTCGTGGCGGGCCTGCCGGTGTCGTTTCGCCACGACCTCTACTCGCCGCGCTACATGCAGCGCCCCGAGGTGCGCGTGAAGACGGAGGCCGCCGCCGCCCCGGTGATCCCCGAGGAGGGATTCGGTGGCCCGCCGCCGCCTCCGCAGATGGCCGCCCCGATCCCGGGTCCCGCGGCGCTGGGAGGCTTCGGGGGCCCGGGCGCGCCGCCGCCTGCGCCGCGGTCGATGGCGAAGATGTCGACGGCGGAGCGGGCGAACGTGATGGCGAGCTCGTCGCCCGTCACCACGCTCACCAAGGACGTGGGCGATCTGTTCGAGTACCGCATCGAGCGCCCGGTCACCGTCCGTCGCAACCAGAGCGCCCTCGTCCCGATTCTCCAATGCGCGATGGGCGGCGCGCGCGTCCTCCTCTGGAACCGCGCGACCCGCGAGCGCAACCCCATGGCGTGCATCGAGCTCACCAACACCTCGGGCCTCACGCTCGAGGGAGGGCCCCTCACGGTGACCGACGGCGACCTCTACGTCGGCGAGGCGATGCTCGACACGATGAAGCCCGGCGACCGGCGCTTCGTCCCCTACGCGGTCGAGCTCGGGTGCCTCGTCACGGTCGACGACAAGGGCGAGTCGGGGTCGGTGTATCGCGCGACGGTGGCGCACGGTCAGCTCACCACCGAGTGGTGGCAGATCCGGCGGACGATCCTCACGATTCGCCTGAAGGGGACGAAGCCCGCGACGCTCTACCTGGAGCACCCGAAGGACGACGCCTGGGAGCTGCGCGGCGACGTCGCCCCGGCCGAGGTGACCGAGCGCTTCCACCGCTTCCGCGTCGCGCTCACGCCGGGGGAGGTGACCTTCACGGTGACCGAGCGCCGACGGCAGTGGGCGTCGGTGTCGCTCACCAACGTGCGGAGCGACGACGTGAGCCACTTCGTCGCGTCGCGGTACATCGACGAGGCCACGGCCGCCGCGGTGCGCGAGGTGATGGCGCTCCAGCAGCAGTCGTCCGAGCGCCACGCGCAGACCTACACCCTCAAGCAGGAGCGCGACGCGATCTTCCAAGACCAGGAGCGCCTCCGACAGAACCTCGCGACCCTGACCGCGGGCGCCGAGCAGCAGCAGCTCGCCGAGCGCCTCGTGCGCAAGCTCACCGTGCAGGAAGACCGGGTGGAGGAGATCGACGCCGCCCTCGCGCGCCTCATGGCGGAGAAGGCCGCCCTGGACCAGGAGGTCACGCGCCGGGTCACCGCGATCGCCTACGAGGCCCGCGTCGACGCTCCGTGAGCGGCGCCCCTCAGCGCGTCGGGAATCGCTTGCGCAGCCCGGCGCGCCACGGCGGGTCGTCGCCGAACACGTCGCCCGCGAGCACCGCCGCGATGGGCTGGCGCGCCGAGCGCGTGCGCGCGTCGAAGAGGGCGTCGGTGAGGTCGCCGGCGTGGAGGGCCTGGACGAGCCCCTGGTAGAGGTCCATCGCGCGCTCGATGCGCGTGGTGGCGCGGGCGACGTGGGCCGCGGTGAAGGGCTCGCGGGTCGCGAGGGCGTCGAGCACGTCGGCCGCGAGCTCGGCGGCGCCCGCGATGGCGAGGTGCGTCCCCGCGCAGAAGATCGGGTCGAAGAACCCCCCGGCGTCTCCGACGAGGCACCACCCGTCGCCCGCTCGCACGGCGGCGCGATGCGCGTAGCCCGCGCTCGTCCGCACCGGGGTGAGCCGCGTGGCGGGGGCGAGCATCGTGCGGGCGAGGGGGGCGTCGTCGAGCGAGCGCTGGAAGAACGTCTCCGGCGTCTCACCCCGCGCCCGCGAGCGCGCCCAGGTGGCGCTGCACACCGCTCCGATGGAGTTCACGTCGCCGAGGAAGGGGATGTTCCACACCCAGCCATGGGGCGAGAGGACGGCGTCGAGGTCGCCCTCGGTGTCGTCGGTGTTGCGCGTCACGTGACGGAAGTGGGCCGACAGCGCCGTGCACTCGACGCCCGCCACGGGCTGACGGTGCCCGAGCCGCGACGCCACCAGCGCTTCGGAGCCCGTGGCGTCGACGATCACGCGCGCCATCACGCCCTCGCGCCCGCCGTCGTCGCAGCGCGCCCGCACGCCCGTGGCGCGGCCCTGTTCGAAGAGAATGTCCTCCACGGCGCGGCCCTCGCGCACGTCGGCGCCAGCCTCCCGCGCGCGGGCGGCGAGCGACGCGTCGAAGTCCGCTCGCGGCACCTGCCACGCGTACGCCCCGTCGCCGGGGAGCGCGTCGGTGTAGTCGTAGCGCTGCTCGCGGCCCGTGCGGCAGTCCATGAAGCGGACGCCGTACTTCCGGATGTAGCGGGCGTCGAGGCCGGCGGCGAGACCGTGGGCTTCGAGCACCCGCAGCGACGCCGGTGCCAGTGACTCGCCCAGGTGAAACCGCGGGAAGCGCTCGCGCTCCAGCACCACCACGTCGACCCCGGCGCGCGCCAGAATCGCCGCCGTCACGCACCCCGCCGGTCCCGCGCCGAGGATCACCGCGTCGTGCGTGGTCAGGTCCATCGTGCGGTCACCGTCACGGCCGAGCGGCCTCGTCGCAGCCGTCCACGGCGAGCCCGTCGCGGGTGGCCACGGCGAGGTGGTGACCGGGGGCCCAGCCCACCTGCGGCCGCTCCAGCGTCGCGCCCTCGGGTCGCTGGTACACGCGTCGCCAGGTGGCGCCGCGGTCGCCCGAGAGCTCTACGGCGGAGTCGGTGACGGCCACGAAGCGGGCGAGGTCGACGCGCACCACCAGCCGCGCGGGCGGCCCCGGCGGACGGGTGGACGAAGCGCGGGTGTACGGCCCCGCGGCGGCCTCGGTGTACACGATCGTCCGGCGGCCGTCGGGGTCGTCGCGGTGCGCGGTGATCCCGGCGGCGCTGCGCGTGAGGCCGTCGAAGCGCTCGCTCTGCCCGGCCATCACCTCGCCCGCGACGGTGTTCACGCGGTCGACGAAGATGAGGTGGTCGCCCGCGGAGAGCGAGACGTACGACTCGCTCCCATCGAGCACGGCCGACCGCGTGGTGTTGTCCATCCCCGTGATCGCGTACCACCCCGTCCCCCCGCTCGGTGCGCGCGAGAGCATCAGCGTGGGCTCCACCGAACGGCTCCGGTGGCTCACGAACGACCAGCCCGCACCGCCCGCGCGTCGCGCCCAGGGGGCCCCGCCGAGGTCGGTGCAGAGGGGCGTCACCGCGAAGCCCATCGCCGCGTCGCCGCGCACGTAGAAGCGCGAGTCCGCGAGGAGGAAGGCGCTCCCGTCGCGCGCGAAATCCATCGCCCACGCGCCGGGGAGGATGCACGGAATCTCCGTCTCCAACGTCACCGCGCGCCCCGCGGTCTCGTCCGTGAGGCGCGTCCCGGCGAGCGTCCACACGTTGCCCTGCGCGTCGAGGCCCCGCAGGTCGACGCGCGGCAGCGGCCGCCAGCACCACGCGCGCGGGGGCGGCGCTGGCGCCGGCGGTGCGGCGGCGTCGGGGGTGGCAGCGGTAGGGGATGCGTCGGGCGTCGCGTCCCGCGCGGCGACGTCACCGTCGGTCGACGTGCGGCGCGCGCGGCAGTCCGCGACGCTGAGGAGGGCGATGAGTCCGAGGGGGAGCGGGCGTCGCACGGCCGCTGGGAGGGGTCAGCGCGAGCCGAGGTTGAGCTTGCGGAGCTTGTCGGCGAGGCTGACGCCCACCGTGGTGGCGTTGGCCTGCTGCTGGTAGGCGCGGTAGGCCTGACGCTCCTCGTCCTGGAGGGCGGCGCGGATGGAGAGCTTGAGGCGGCCGCGGTCGATCTCGACGATCTTCACCTTCACGTCGGTGCCCACGGGGAGCACCTTCTTGAGGTCGGCGCCGCGGGGCTGGGCGCTGTCGGGCGGAGCGATGAAGCCGCGGCCCACCTTGCCGAAGGTCCCCTCGATCTGGGCCCAGATGCCGTAGCTCTCGTGCTCGGCGATCTTCGCCATCACCACCATGCCGGGGCGCGGGTTGACCGACTGCTTGAGCTGCTCCTCGGTGACGCCTTCGGGCAGCATCGCGAGGGCGATGCGGCGCTGACCGCGGTCGACCTTCGACACGCGGACGGTGACCTCCTGCGCCTCCTTGAGCACCTCGTTGGGGTGCTGGATGCGCTTGCCGCCGAGGTCGATCTCGCTGACGTGGAGGAGGCCGTCGACGCCCTTCTCCAGCTCGATGAAGGCCCCGAAGGGCTGCATCCGCGCGACCTTGCCCTTGTGCACGCTCCCCGGGGGGTAGCGCTTGTGCACGTCGGACCACGGGTCGTGCTCCACCGCGCGGCGCGACAGCTCCACGCGGGGCACCCCATCGGGAACGCGCGAGAAGCGATGCGGCTGCTTCTTCTTGCGGTCGCCCTTCTCGCCCTTGTCGCCCTTCTCGGCGGGGGCGGCTCCCTCCGACGCGGCGGTCTCCTCAGCGGGCGCAGCGGCCTCCTCGGCGGGCGCAGCGGCGACTTCTTCCGCGGGCTTCTCCGGCGTCGCCGACGGGATGTCGATGCGAATCACCTGCGCTTCGATCTCGTCGCCCACCTTGGCCACGTCCTGCGGGCGCGCGCCGCGGTCGTGCGAGATCTCGGTGAGCTGAATGCGGCCTTCGACGCCGCCGAGGTCGACGAAGATGCCGTGGTCGCGGACGGACACCACGCGGCCCTTCACCCGGTCGCCCACCTTGAGGTTGGCGATGGCTTCGGAGGCCCGCTCGCGGAGGTCGGCCTCGCGGAGCGCGCGGCGCGACACGACGGCCTCGCGGCCGTGATCGAGCGCGGTGATCTTGAAGATCTCGCGGCGCAGCACCATCGCCTGGAGCTCCGACTGCGACGGCATGTGCACGTCGATCTGCGAGCTCGGGCAGAAGCCGCGGACGCCGGCGATGTCGACCTCGAGGCCGCCGCGGTTGTAGCCCGTGACGAGCGCCTCGACGGCGTCGCCCGCCGCGAAGGCCGACACGACCATCTCGAGGCCGTGCTCGGCGCGGTGGGCGTCGCGGGTCACAACGAGGTTGCCGCCGCCGCGCGAGCCATCCTGCAGCACGATCACGTCGACGGGGTCGCCCACCTGGGGCTCGGTGCCTTCGGGGACGGTGAGCTCACGAAGGTCGAGGACGCCCTTCTCCTTGCCCCAGAGGTCGCACATCACGCCGGCGGGGCCGACCGTGATGATCTTCGCGCGCACCTTGTCACCGACCTTGAAGGCGCGGTGCTGCTCGGCGGCGTGGTGCTGACCCTTCGGCCCGCGGCGCTCGCCGCCCGCCTGCGCGCCACCCGCGGGGGCGCCCTCGGGGCGAGGACCGTCGCCGCGGTTGCGCTTGCGCTTGCCCGCGCCGGCCTTGTCGTCGGGCTTCGGCTGGAGGTGCGCGTCGGGCGCGGGGCCGTGGATGGAGTTGCCGATGTTGTCCGACGGGTCTTCGACTTCCTCTTCGGGGACGACGGCGTGCGGGGCGCGCTCGCCCGGCGCCAGGAGGTTGCCGACGTTGTCCTCGTCGTCGGCGGGCGATTGAGCGACCGCCTCCGTGGCGGGGCGCGTCGGAGCACTCTCTTCAGGGGTGCTCGCGTCCTGCGTGGGGGAGGTGGTCTCACCGGTGCTCATGCTGCGTCTCCGTGCGCTTCTCGCGAAGGGTCGATCGAAAAAGGGGGCCGGTTTATGCCACAGACGTTCTCGAAAAGCGACGGTGATCGCGCGACGTATTCGCACGAAATGGTTGACACGATCGCAGCCGTGAGTATTCTTCGCGACCTCAACACGGTCCGACTTAGCTCAGTCGGTAGAGCAGGCGGCTGTTAACCGCCGGGTCGCTGGTTCGAGTCCAGCAGTCGGAGCCAGACCAAAACGAGAGGCCCTCCCAAAAGGAGGGCCTTTCGCCATTTGGGGGATTGCTACGCGCCCTGTGAACTCAGTGAGCGCGCGAGCGTCCCGCCCAGCGTGCTGAGCGCCGCTGCGAACGGCGAGCGCGCGCGCCACGCGAGCACCAGCGTTCGTGACGGCGGCGGCGCGAGCGGGCGCACGTGGATGCGCGAGCGCGCGGTCTCGGTGGCGACGGCGATGGTGGGGAGCAGCGTCACACCCGCTCCCGCCGCCACCATCTGAACCAGCGTCGGTAGACTGGTCGCGCGGAAGGCCATCTCCTCGGGGAGCCGTCGACCGCACCACGCGAGGCTCTGCTCACGGAGGCAGTGGCCATCGTCGAGGAGGAGCAGGCGCTCACCCTCCAGCGCGTCGAGCGTGAGCGCGTCGGTCGAAGTCGCCAATGGGTGCGTGGGCGGGAGCGCGGCGACGAAGGGGTCGTCGGCGAGCGTGAAGGTCTCCAACGACCCGAGGTCGGCCTCCAGCGCGACGACGGCGCCGTCGAGCTCACCGCGCGTCACGCGCTCCACCAGCGACGCCGTGCGGTGCTCGGCCCAGAGCACCGTGAGCCGCGGGTGCGCGGCGAGGAGCGCCGGGGTCGCGCGCGGCAGGAGGTAGCTCGCGATCGTGGGGATGACGCCGAGGCGAAGGACGCTCTGGAGCGGGTCGATGAAGCGCCGCGCGGTCTCACCGAGCGCGTCGGCGCCTTGCAGGATGGCGCGGGCGTCGCCCACGATGGCCTCTCCCGCCGCGGTGAGTCGGACGCCGCGCTTGTCGCGTTCGAAGAGCTGGACGCCGAGGAGGGACTCGACCTCGGCGACCTGAGCGCTCAACGAAGGTTGGGACACGGCGCAGCGCTCGGCGGCCCGACGGAAGCTCTGGAGGTCGGCGACGGCCACCACGTACTGGAGCTGGCGCAGCGAGAACGGGTGGTGGTGAAAGCGCGGGGGCATCGGGTGCGCTCAGCGTCCGGCGACGCCGATCTCGTCGCGGCAGTCGAGCACCGTCACGCCGCCGGGGATGGTTCCGGCGGGGGTGCAGCGGTGGCGACCGCGCGCCTCCGCCAGGAGCGCTTGCGACGCGCCGTCATCGTGCGCGAGGGCGCCGAGGTCGAGCAGGAAGAAGCGCGGCGCGAGCTGCGGGTCGAAGCGCTGACCGACGTGAAACTCGCAGTCCCAGCCGTCGTCGGTGCGCACCTGGCTGACGTAGAGCTGCCGCTCGGCGTTGCGCCGCACGCGCGCCACCGGGTGGTTTCCGCGGTAGTGCATCGCCGCGTCCGTCGCGTAGTGCTGGACGGCGAGGATCGGCACCTCGCGCTCGGCCCGCACGATGCCCTCGAGCCGTCGCCAGTCGTAGTAGGTGTGGAGCAGCCACGGCCGCACCGCGCCCTGGTCGAGGGTCGTCGGGGGCAGCGCACCGAAACGTGACGCCGCCAGCAGCGCCACAAGCGCGACCGCCGCGGCGGCGGCGCCCTGCGCGGGCATGCGCAGCGAGACGAGACCGCGGGCCGCGAGGAGCGCGACGAAGGGTGTGGCGCAGAGGAAGTTGCGCGTGAGGACGAGGGGCCTCCCCGCGAGGCCCGCGAGGACGGCGATGGCCAGCGGCGTGCCGATCACCGCGAGCGACACGCGCACGAGCGAGCCGGCGGGGTCGACGGATCCATCGTCACCGCCCGCGGGGAAGCGCTTCGTGAGGCGCGCGGTGAGGCCGTCGCGGGCCGCGAGCGCGAGGGCCGCGAAGCCACCGACGAGGCCGCCGAGGAAGGAGCCCACGACGGCGGTGCGACCCTGGAGGACCGCGAGCGCCTCGACCTCGCCGCGGTTCATCTCGATGTCGGCGATGCGGTTGGCGACCTTGTTGCGCAGCGCGAACACGCCCGCCGCCGCCACCATCGCGCCGATCGCCGTGAGCACCCAGAGCGCGCGCTCGCCCGTCGACGCCGCGGGGGCTGGCGCGTAGGGGGTCGTCCAGTCGGGGGCCTTCTCCCGCCACGAGGCGCGGGCGCCGAGGGCCGCGAGCGACACCAGCGGGAGCGTCCAGAGGGCGGCGAGCGGGAGGTGCTGGTGCCCGCCGCCGAGCCACGCGAAGAGGTCGGCGTAGGCGCCGAGGCCGCGTCCGAGGTAGCTCACCTCGTTGTGCTTCGTCTGGTACTGGGCGAAGAGCGCGAAGGGGACAAACACCGCCCCCGGCGCCGCGAAGAGCGCGAGCCACGCCGGCAGCGACGTCGCCCCACGCCGGCCGCGCCACGCGAGGATGACAAACTCCGCCATCACATGCATCACGCCGAAGTAGTGCGTGAGCGCGGTGGCCGTGGTGGCCGCGAGCCACGCGGGGAGCAGCCAGCGCTGCCGGTCGCCGCGCGCGAGGCGGACGAGGAGCCACGTCGAGAGCGAGGCCGCGAAGGCCATCAGCGCGTACATCCGCGCCTCGCGCGAGTAGTACACGTGGACGGGGTACACCGCGAGGAGCGCCGCCGCGAGGACGCCCGTCCGACGAGCGTGGAGGTCGCGGCCGAGGAGGTACACCACCGGGAGCGTGGCGAGGCCGGCCGCGACGGAGAGCCCGCGCGCGGCGGCCTCGGAGATGCCGAGCGCGGCCGTCCACACGAGCGTCCCGAGGTAGTAGAGCGGCGGATGGATGTCGTAGAAGGCGGTGCGCGCGATCACCCCCGCGATGTTGCGGAGGGAGAGCCCATGGATGCGCACGGCGTAGAGCTCGTCGTAGTAGAACGACAGCGCGCCGAGGTGGTGCAGGCGGAGCGCGGCGGCGGCGAGGAGCGCCCCCGCGAGCGCGACGAGCGCTGGGCCGCGGCGGAGATCGGGGGCGTTGGGGGGGGCGTCCATGGCGCCCGGGACGCTATCACGCGCCCGGTGGCGGCTGGTGCGTCGCGCGCGGCAGGTCGTACGCGTCCCGGACGGCCGCAGAGACGGCTTCGAAGAGGGCGCGCTGGGAGTGTTCGAGCGAGAAGATGTGGTTGGTGTCGGCCACCACGGACAGCGAGAGGTTGCGCGCGCGCAGGGCCGCCTCGTCGCCCGCGAGCTCGCGCTCGCCGAGGTGGGCCATGAACACCGGGTGGTACGACGAGCTGTTGAGGAAGCGCACGCGCTGCCCCGCAGCCAGCGCCTCGCGGAGAATGGGGACCAGGAGCTCGTTGCGCACCTCGCCGCGCGCCGTGGCCGCGGGCTCCGGGGGCCCCGCGGGCGCGGGCGCGTCGCCGACGGCGGGGCCGAGCAGCGCCTCGACGTGCGGTCGCAGGCGATCGGGCACGCGGGTGACGTGTCCGTTGAGCGCTCCACGGAGCTTCACGCGCAGGGCCTCGGCGAAGAGCTTCGGGTTGCTCTCGCCGCGCGCGAAGCGCCGCCACGCGTCGACGTCGAGCAGCTTGCGGGCGTAGAGCGCCACCACGGTGTCGGCGACGTCGGGGCGGGCGCGCACGAGGGCCTCGGGGTGCTGCTCGAGAAACTGCTGCCGCGCGGCCGACGAGACGGTCACGGGCAGGTCGACGAGCGCGAGCGAACGGACGCGCCGGCCGAGCATCGGCGCTGCGAACAGGGCTGACGCCGCACCGCCGCAGAGGCCCCCGAGCACGAGCGGGCGAGCGCCCACCTCCGCGGTGAAGAAGCCGGCCGCGGAGACGACATCCTGGCGGTAGGCGCCGGTCTGCACGAGACCGTAGAAGTCCATCACGGGACGGCCGTGGTAGCGCTCCCCCTCGGAGTCGCCGAGGCCCTCGAAGTCGAAGCGGAGCACGGGCACGCCCGCGGCGGCGAGGTGGCGGGCGAGGAGGACGTTCATTCGCCACGCGCCCTGGCGGGGCTTCTGGCCGGCCGAGAGCCAGATGAGTCCAGGCGTGCCGGGGGCGATCGTGTCGGGGCGGTGGAGCACCCCGTGGAGGCGCACGCCGGACGTGTTCGTGAAGGTCGCAGCGGTCTCCATCGACTCAGGCCTCCATCCAGCTCAGGATCTCATGGTTCAGCGCGTCGGCGCGGGTCACCTGGCGCTTGCCCTCCGCGTAGAGGGTGTGCGGCTCGATGACACGGCGCACGGTGGCGTGGGCGCCGAGGGCGACGGCGAGGGCCTTCACCTCCGCGGACTCACGCGCCGTCTCCGAGCGCGCGACCTCGATCACCAGCGTGCGCGCGCCCGTGTCGCTGAGCGTGTGCGCGAGGTCGACGCCACGAATCTCGCGGTCGAGCGCGCCGGTGAGGTGGTAGCCGAAGAGGTTGATGGTGTCTCCCGCAGCGAGGCGCGCGGCGAGGGCCTCGCGGGTGGTGCCCGCCCTGCGGTGGAGCACCATCTCCGCGGCGAGGTGGGCGAGGAGGAGTTCGTCGGCGTACTCGCCCCCGCGCACCACCGGCTGCGCGAGGCAGAGCCGCGACGCCCCCACGCGCTCCGCGGCGAGGGCCGCCAGCGTCGCGCCGAAGCGCAGGCCGATGAGCGCCACCTCCGGCGCACCGGTCTCGCGGCGCAGGACGTCGGTCGCGGCGGCGATGTCGTCGCACCACCGCGCGAGCGAGGCGCCGCCCCAGTCGCCCTCGGAGTCGCCGCAGCCGTAGAGGTCGAAGCGGAGCGTCGGAAACCCCCGCGACGCCAGCGCGACCGCGAGCGTACGGAGCACCGCGTGGGCGTCCTGGCGCTCTTCCATGAAGGGGTGGATGAGCGCGCACGCGACGGGCCTGGCCGGCGCGCGGGCCGGGTGCATGAAGCCGTACAGCCGCTGGCCGTTGGCGTCGAAGAAGAAGCCGTCGCGCAGCGTCTCGCTCACCGCGCCGAATCACCCTGCGCGGCGAGCTTGCGCTCGATGTACGCGGTGATGTTCGCGACCGTCTCGAAGTTCTCAGTGCCCATCTCGTCGTCCTCCACGCGGATGCCGAACTCTCCCTTCAGCCACGAGAAGAGCTCGAGGTAGCCCGTCGAGTCGATGATCCCTTCGTTGAGCAGCGACGCGTCGCGCGTCGGCTCGGCGCCGGGCGCGAGGAGGAAGTTGCTGACGATGTACCCGCGCAGGCGCGCTTCGATGCTGGTGTCGCTCATCCGGCTCGTCATGATTCTAAGGGAACGGTGCGACCGGTTACGACAAAGATGCAACGGAGCTGTGAGCCGACCAGCGATCGGTCAACTCAGCCAGCGAGCCCCTTCTTGAGGATCTTCCCGAGGTCGGTCTTCGGCAGCGAATCGCGGAATTCCACGAACTTCGGGACCATGTAGGGCTCCACGAACTGCCCCACCCGCAGCGCGATGTCTCGCTCTGTGTAACGGCCCCGCCAGGACTCCTCGAGCACGACGTACGCCTTGATGGCCGCACCGAGCAGCTCGTCTGCCACGGCGATCACGGCGCACTCGCGCACGCCCTCGATGCGCTCCAGGGCCTTCTCCACCTCGCGGGGAGCGACCTTCTCTCCGCGCGACTTGATCACTTCATCGAGGCGCGCGATGAAGTGAAGGTACCCCTCCGCGTCGATGCGGCAGAGGTCGCCGGTGTAGAGGACGCGCTCGCCCGGCAGCGGCCCGGGGCGGAGGTAGCGCTCGGTCTGCGCGGGCTTGCCCCAGTAGCCCTGCATGATGTGCGCACCCCGCACGACGAGCTCGCCGGGGGCATCGGGTGGCAGCCGCTCACCGCGCTCGTCCACGACCCAGAACTCTGTCCCCGGAATGGCGATACCAACGCTGTCGGGCTTGCGGTCGAGCGCCTCGGGCGGGAGCCACGACACCCGCTTGCACTCCGTGAGGCCGTACATCGAATACACCTGAGCCGCCGGGAAGAAGCGCCGCGCGGCCGCGATGTGGCGCGGGAGGAGCTGCGCCGCGGTGCTGCTGACGAAGCGCACGGACGACAGATCGGGCACGGTGACGTCCTGGAGCTCTGCCAGCATCGCGAACATCGTCGGCACGCCCGGGAAGCCCGTCACGCGCTCGGCCGCGGCCCGCGCGAGCGACTGGAGGGGGAAGGTGAATGCCCGCTCCAGCACCAGCGTGGCGCCGAGTCGAGCGGCCATCAGCCACTGGTAGAGCCCGTAGTTGAAGGCCAGCGGGAGCGGGCAGAAGAGCACGTCATCGGGCGTGTTCTGCAGGAGCGTGGTGACGCTCCAGCTCGCGAAGTCGACGTTGCGGTGGGTGAGCATCGCCCCCTTGGGTTCGCCGGTGCTCCCCGAGGTGTAGATGATCATCGCGAGGTCGAGGTCGATGGCCGCACGGGGGGGAGGGGTGCTCGGGGCCGCGGCGGCGAGCGCGTCGAGGGCCTCGCAGCGACGCACGTCCGCGGCGCGCGCGAGCGTCACGGCGTGGTCAGGGCCGCGCGGCGCGTTGCCCGACGTGACGAGCGTCGGAGGCGCGGCGTCGCCGAGGAGCGTGCAGGCGCCGATCCAGTGCGGGGCGAGGACGGCGTCGGCGACGAGGGCGGCGGCGCCGCAGTCGCGCAGCACGTAGGCGAGCTTCTCCGCGCGGGTCATCCCGCTCACCACGACGAAGGCGGCGTCGGCGTAGAGAGCTGCGAAGACGCCCACCGCGAGGTCGACGGAGTTGTCGCCGTAGAGCACCACCCGATCGCCGCGCCGCACGCCGCGCTCGCGGAGCGCGTGGGCGCCGCGGGCCGCCAGCGCGTGGAGCTCGGCCCAGGTGAGGCGCCGGCCCTGCGCGACGAGTCCCACCTTGTCGGGGTAGCGCGCGGCCGAGCGCTCCAAGAGCTCTGCCGCCGAGCGGAGCATCACTCGACCTCGGGGACGGGCTCGACGAGGAGCCCGGTGAGATGGAGCGGGCGCGTGGCCCGACGCTTCGCCACGATGTC
>JBILLV010000479.1:0-5485 GCA_044375895.1 Polyangiales bacterium
CGACCGCGGGCGGCACGTGCTCGGCGACCTTCTTCGGCTCGCTCTTGCGCACGCGGGCGGGCTTCGCCGCGACTTCGCGGGGCGCGGCGACGGGGCGCGGCGTCGCGGCCACCGGCTCGTGGAGCTCATCGGCCTCGTTCACCGCGACGAGCGCGGTGCCCACGCCGGCGGCGAGCCCCTGGAGCTGCTTCGACACCACGCGGCCCTTGCGGGTCACGCGGTACATGCGCTGGTCGGTGTGCTCGAGCCACCCGAGGCCGCACAGCCCGTCGACCCCCGAGAGCTTCGCCAGCACGCGGTTCGAGTCGGGGTGCTTCGCGTGGTACCCGCGCAGCGAGAACGCCTCGGGGTAGAGCTGCCACGCCCGCACGATGAGGTCTTCGACGGAGAACGCATCGGCCTCTTCGCCGAGCACCGACGCCGCCACCAGGATCTTCTGCCGTACCGTGAGCTCTGCACCCATTCGTCGTCTCCCTTGATGGGTGCGACTATGTAGGCACTCGCCCCGGAGCTCCAAAAACCGGCGCAGAAAAGCCTTTACGTCAACTGGCGCGGAAGCGTCCGACGCCCTCCGCCGCAGGCTCTCGCCGCACCCCGTGATGCGCGCTCGCGCTCAGGTGCAGCAGCACGCGGAACGCCATCTCCGCGTCGACGCCCGCCGCCTCGGCGACTTCCGTCACCGCCATCGCGCGGCCTCCCGCGCGCAGCGCCGCGAGCACCCGGGCCTGCGCGGCGACCACCGCGCCCGCGGCCTTCTTCCCCGCCTCCACGCCGGGCTGGTGGTACGCGTTGACGCGCACGAGCGACGCGTAGATCCCCACCGCGCGCTCGTACAGCGCGATGAGCGCGCCCACCGAGCGCGGGCTCACGTCGGGCAGCGTCACCGTCATCGACGGCCGCCCGTTGTCGTGCAGCGCGCGGCGCGTCCCCTCGAGGAAGCCGAAGAGGTAGTCGCCCGCGGTGACCCCGGGCTCGACCTCCAGGCTCTCGCCGTCGCGCTCGCGCAGCGCCTCCACGAAGGTGACGAAGAAGTTGGCCACGCCCTCGCGGAGCTGCTGCACGTACGCGTGCTGGTCGGTGCTCCCCTTGTTGCCGTACACCGCGATGCCCTGGCGCACGACGTTGCCGTCGAGGTCGCGCTCCTTGCCGAGCGACTCCATCACGAGCTGCTGGAGGTACCGCGAGAAGAGCTCGAGCCGGTCTTTGTACGGGAGCACCACCATGTCGCGCTCGCCGCGTCCCCGCGCGGCGTGGTGCCAGGCGAGCGCGAGGATCGCCGCCGGGTTGCGCGCCCCGTCCTTCACCCGCGTGGTCGCGTCCATCCGCCGCGCGCCGTCGAGCAGGGCGCGCACGTCGAAGCCCTGGAGCGCCGCCGGCAGCAGCCCCACCGCCGACAGCTCCGAGGTGCGCCCGCCGACCCAGTCCCACATGGGGAAGCGCGCGCGCCACCCGCCGCTCACCGCCAGCCGATCGAGCTCGCTCCCCTCCCCCGTCACCGCCACCGCGCTCGCCTCGAACGACAGCCCCGCCCGGCGGTAGGCCCGCGCCACTTCGAGCATCCCGTTGCGCGTCTCCTTCGTCCCGCCCGACTTCGAGATCACCACCGTCAGCACCGTCGCGAGGTCGCCCGCGTCGTCGAGCGTGCGGTCGATCCCGTCGGGGTCGGTGTTGTCGATGAAGAGGGCGCGGCACGGGTCGCCCTTGCGCCGCAGCGCGTTCGACACAAATTGAGGCCCGAGCGCCGAGCCTCCGATGCCCACCACCAGCACCGTGGTGTACCGCCCCCCACCCGGCGGCGCGACCACCCCCTCGTGAACCTCCCGCGCGAAGGCCTCCACCCGCGCCACCGTCCCCTCGATGGCCGCCCGCAGCTCCGGGCTCGGCGCCAGGGCCGCGTTGCGGAGCCAGTAGTGCCCCACCATCCGCCCCTCGTCAGGGTTGGCGATCGCCCCCGCCTCCAGGGCCTCCATCGCCTCGAAGGCCCCCGCGAGCGCAGGCTCCATCCCCTTGCGCCACGCCGGGTCGATGTCCATCCGGCTCGTGTCGATCATGAACCCGAGGTCTTCGTCCTCGTAGAGCTCGCGCTGGTAACGCTCCCAGGGTGTCGCCGTCGTCATGGTGGTGCCTTTCCTCGTGCTTCGAGCCGGCGACGCTACCACGATCCCTCTGATACGATCGCGTCCCCACGATGCGCCGCCTGCTCTTCGCCTCCTGGCTCTCGACGTGCCTCGCGCTCCTCGCGTGCAGCGCGACGCCCACCGCTCCAGACGCCGGCGCCGCCGACGCGGGCCCCCTCGACGTCGCCCGCCCGGAGTGCGTGACGCCCGCCGACTGCAACGACCGCGTGTCGTGTACCACCGACCGCTGCGTGGCCGGCCGCTGCGTCTACGAGCCCGACGTCGCCCGCTGTCCCGCGGGTTCGGTGTGCGACCTCGCGCGCGGGTGCCTCCCGCGACGCCCCTGCACCAGCACCGCCCAGTGCGTCGACCCCGACCCCTGCTCCCGCGATGAGCGCTGCTCGGAGTCGGGCTACTGCGTCTTCGAATCGCTCCCCAACGACACCCCCTGCGGCGGGGGCCTCGCGTGCCGCGGAGGCGCGTGCGCGTGCCCGGCCGCGACGCCGCTGCGCTGCGGCGACGTCTGCTACAACCCCCAGACCGACAGCGCCCACTGCGGCAACTGCGAGACCTCCTGCGGCGCCGGGGCCTTCTGCGCCGAGGGGCGCTGCGCCTGCTCGGCCCCGCAGACCTGGTGCCCCCGCTCGGGCTGCACCGACATCACGCTCGACCAGGACAACTGCGGCGCCTGCGGCAACGTGTGCCCGTCGCCCGCGCGCTGCACCAACGGCCAGTGCCTGCTCCCCTGCGCGATGGGGACGCACCGCTGCGGCACCTCCTGCGCCCCCGACAACTCCCCGATGAGCTGCGGGCTGCGCTGCGATCCCTGCCCGATGCCCCGCAACGGCCGCGCCGCGTGCATGGGCTCGGGCATCGTCTCCGACTGCGGCGTGGTGTGCGACGCCGGCTACCACGCCTGCGGGACGCGCTGCGTGTCGGACAACGACGCGGCCACCTGCGGCGCGCGCTGCACCCCCTGCCCCACCCCGCGCAACGGCACCGTCGCCTGCGTGATGGCCGCCTGTCGGCTCACCTGCAACGCGGGCTTCCACGCGTGCGGCGACACCTGCCTCGCCAACGACGCCGTGGCCTCTTGCGGCGACCGCTGCGCCCCCTGCCCCGCCCCCGAGAACGGCGTCGCCGCGTGCACCGGCGGCCGCTGCGATTTCGCTTGCCGCGACGGCTTCCGACGCTGCGGTGACATCTGCAGCGACGGCACCTCCCCCCTCGGCTGCGGCCCCTCCTGCACGCGCTGCCGCGTCCCAGTCAACGGGGCGGCCACGTGCAGCGCGGGGACGTGCGGGTTCCGCTGCCTCACGGGCTTTCACGCGTGCGGGGAGGAGTGCCGGGCCGACATCTCCCCGGAGTCGTGCGGGACGCGCTGCGAGCCCTGCACCGCCCCCGAGCACGCCGTCCCCACCTGCGAGATGGGCGCGTGCGCTTTCGAATGCGACCCGGGGTACGTGCGCGTCGGCGACGCGTGCGCCGAGCAGCCCCGACTCCGCGCGCCGCTCTCCGGGAGCATCATGACGGGCCGCCGCCCCACGTTCCGCTGGTCGACGCCCTTCGACGCGCCGATGGACTCCGTGGCCGAGGTCTGTCGCGACCGCGCGTGCACCATGGTGGTCGCCACCTTCCCCGCGGCGGCCGGGCCGGGCACCGCGCGCCCGATGGTCGACCTCCCGCGGGCGACCCTCTTCTGGCGCGTCCGTGCGGGAGGGGCCTCGTCTCCCGTGTGGCGCATCGCGATCACCGGGCGCCCCGACCGCCCCGAGGCGCCCGTCGCGACCTGGGGCCACGACCCCGATTTCGACGGCGACGGGTACGCCGACGTCGCCTCGGGCGCGCCGCTCCTCGGGGTGCCGGGGCCGCGCGTGCAGGTGTACCGCGGAACCGCCGGCGGCACCTCCCCCATGGGCCGCATCACCCTCAACGACCCCATGCCCGCCGGGCCGATGATGTCGGGCTCGCAGTTCGGCTGGACGCTCGCGGCCGCGGACTTCACGGGCGATGGGTACAGCGACCTCGCGGTGGGCTCCCCCGCGCTGCGCAACAACACCGGGCGCGTCTACCTGTTCCGCGGCGGCCCGGCGGGCATCGCCACCAACCCCGTCGCCTCCCTCGACGGCCCCGACGGCGAGCGGAGCCAGTTCGGGTCGGCCCTCTCTGCCGTCGGCGACGTGAACGCCGACGGCTACGCCGACCTCGCCGTCGGGGCCTACGGCGCGCGCACCGGTCGCGTGTACGTCTACTACGGCAACGGCCGCGGCCTCGCGGCGACGCCGTCGGTGATCCTGGAGGGGCCGACGATGTTCGACACGCGCTTCGGCCAGACGGTGGCGGGCCTTGGCGACATCGACGCCGACGGCGATGACGACGTCGTCGTGGGCGCCCCCGAGTACAGCGGCGGCATCGGGCGCGTGTTCGTGTACCTCGGCTCGCGCTTCGGCCTCGGCGTCGACTCCGTGGCGGCCCTCGTCGACCCCTTCGGCGGACGGCTCGGCACCTCCGTCGCGGGCGTCGGTGACGTCAACGGTGACGGCTACCCCGACGCGGCCTTCGGCGCCCCCTCGGTCGACAACGGGACCGGCCGCGTCCAGATCTTTCACGGCGGCGCGATGGGGCTCGTGACCCCCGCGGCCCGCACGATCATCGGCCCCGCGGGCATGGAGGCCGACTTCGGCACCATCGTCGTGGGAGCGGGCGACACCAACGGCGACGGCTTCGCCGACCTGCTCGTGAGCGCGCCCCGCGTCGACACGTACACCGGTCGTACGTACGTCTACCGCGGCGGCGAAGCGAGCGTTGCGCTGATGCCCGCGCAGAACCTCTTCGACCTCAGCGCGGGCTCGCGCGCCCTCTTCGGCGGCGCCCTCGGGGCCGCGCGCGACATCGACAACGACGGCTTCTCCGACGTGGTCATCACCGCCGAGCGGGCGTCGATGTTCACCGGGCAGATCACGATGTACCGCGGCGGGGCGGACGGACTCGGGCGACCGACGGTGTTCACCGGCCCCGAAGGCCCCGGGACGCGCCTCGGCATCTCCGTCGCCGAGCGCCTCCGCGTGTGCCGCGCCGACCTCGGGGCGTAGCCGTCACACCGGGCGGAGCACCCGGAGCCGCGCCCCGAGCTCGTAGCACCCCACGTGACCGCTCTCCTCGGCGACGTAGAGGGCGCACTGCTCGTCCACCCGCACGAGGTCGGGGACGAGGTCGCACGCGTCCACCTGGGCGAGCGTCACGCCGTCGCGCGGGCGCACCACCGCGAGGGTGCTCTGGGGGACAAACAGCGCGCCGGCGCGGAGCTGCATGTCGAGGCGGCGGGGCACGTCGTCGGCCGCGGGCGAGCGGAAGGTCTGCGCCCACCG
>JBILLV010000156.1:0-21318 GCA_044375895.1 Polyangiales bacterium
GTCGACCTCTACCTCGAACTCGCCGTGGGGAGCACCACGCGGGCCCTCGCCATCGAGGCGAAGGTCGACGGCGCCCCCGACGGCGCGCAGCTCACTTCGGAGGCCAAGGCCCTCGGCCTCGGGCCGCACCGCAAGCTCGTCCTCCTCACGCTCGGCGGCGCCCAGGTGTGCCGCATCACGGGCGAGACGCCCACCGCCAAGGCCATCCCCCGCTGGGGCGTCGCCCAGCTCCTGGAGCACTCTGCCGACATCGAGGCCGCGTCGCCTGCGCCCGACGTCGCCCGCGCGTGGCTGGAAGAGCTGCGCCGCGAGGAGCAACGCCGCACGCTCGCCTCGCTGCCCGACGAACACCTCCGCGGCTGCGGCTACCGCGACCGCCTCCTGGTCACCTATCGCTACGCCCTCCTCGCCGCGGCCCTCGCGCCCACGCACGGCTTGTGGAACGTCGCCGTCCTCCCCTACGGCGTCGTGCTGTCGGAGTTCCCGTCGTGGCGGCGGGTGCCGCACGGGGACACGCACGTGACGGTGTACCTGGAGGTCGTCGACGGCGTCCTCCGCGTGAAGGCCGGCGCCTGGGAGAAGCCCGCCGACTCCCGCGCCGCAACGCTGGCAGTGGTCCCGCGGGTGCGCGCGGCCTTCGAAGCGAAGGGCTTCCGCGTCGAGGCGGCGCGGCGGGCGCCGGGGACCTCCGTGACGCTGCTCTCGGCGTTCCCGCAGGAGGGCGACGCGTCGCACGAAGCGCGGGCGGCACAGTTGCGGCGGGCCTTCGAGGCGTGGCGCTCGGTGGCGTGGGCGGGATGAGCGAGCCGACGAGTACGTGTGCGTCCGCGCCGAGCTTCGCTCCTTGCGCGTACGCATTCCGCAGACCATCGCACGGTGCGCGCCGCGTTGCTTGGATCCGATCAGGGGACGTCGATGTACGCGATGGTCACGTTGGGTCGGCCAGCGAGCGGCGCCGGTGCAAGCGGGACGAGCTTGCCGTTGCGGTATGCGCGGGCCGCGCCGTTGCTCGCGCGCTTCTGGTCCGCGACGTAGTCGTCGGCCAGTTTGTCCCAGCGCCACCCCCAGAACGCCGTACGCTTGTTCGCGGTGGTGAGGAGAATCCCCTTCGAAGCGAGCCACTTCCGCTTCTCGCGCGAGGCGTTCGGCCCCATCCAGGTGTGCGAGGGATTCAGGATGAGCGGCCGCGTCGATAGGGCCGCCTTAGTCAGCGGCGGGGTGTGAGCCGCGACCTCGCTGCGATGGTACGCGGAGCCATGCCCGGTTGAACCACCGCCGACGAGGTTGATTTCGCCACAGAGCAGCAGCAGCGCGTTCATGCCGCCGACAGAGACATCCCTTTTGCCGCCGACAATCTCGGACACGAGCGTGCTCGCCTCGGGCGAGAGCGCGTTGTCCTTGACCACGTGCCCTCCCTGGGAGATGCGCTGCCGAGCGCTCAGTACTTCCTGACCATTGCAAATCACCCGCGCCCTCGAACCCTTCATCGGGCCGTCGAGGCGCACGAAAGTTTCGAGAACCACCGTCGCGCCCTGCGACGCGGTGAGAAGGCGCTTCGGAAGATCCTTCCCGTGGAGCGTCCATCCCGGAAACACGATCAGCGTCGCACCGGCGTGCTTCGCCGCCTTGATCGCGGCGAGCACATCGGCGAGGCGCGTTGCGCGTTGCGCCATGATCGTGGTGCGTATCACCACGCTCTCCTCCCCCGGCCTGGCCTTCGAACTCGCACCAGTGAGATCCACGAACAGCTCGACCAGGGCGACTTTCATGCGCAACTCCAATGTCTAGTTGATCGTATGTTCTCGACGTGCGGGCGCGGGATCGAAGCTTGCGGCCTACACCGTGTCGACCGCCGTCGACCGCGCTATGGGCCACTCAGCGTCGACGGGCCGCCAGGGTCGCGAGCGCCGCGGCCAGGGCGACGCGGCGATCCGTGTGCTCGCTGACATTCTTCAGCGCCTCGCTGGCGCGCGCGAGCGCCGTGTCCACGAGGTGGAGCGACTCGACGGGGCTGGTGTACGCGAGCGACCGGAGCGCCTGGAGCGCGTGGTACACGATGAACGCCTGGTCCGACTCCACCTGCGTGGCGAGCCACGCGGCGTGCTCAGGCGCCGCGCGCTCATTGAGAAGCGTGACCGCCACGAGGCGCTCGCCACCCGTCCTACCCGCCATGAACTCGGGCATCAGTTCGCTCGCTCCCGGCGCGAGCGCACGAACGCGGGAGACGACAGCCTCGAAGAGGCCCGTTCGTTTTGTGCCGGAGGGCTCGGTCGCACGGAGACGGTCGTACTCCCGGGCGAGCGCGATGAGATCTTCGCGGCGCGGCTGGGCGGCCACGCGATCAGCGTCGGGGCCCGTTAGGCGCGCCCGGAGGTCCCCGAGCTGGCCGCCCGCGCCACAGGCGAAGGCCAGGAGCTGGGCGAGCTGACCGCCGCGGTTCGCCTGCTGGATCACACGGATCGCGGCGTCGAGGTCGAGGACAGAGCCCCGCGATGAGGCGCCCCGGTCGCTCGCAAACGCCTGGAGCGCGGCGTTGCCGGCGTTACTACGGCAGGCCGCGGCGAGCAGCGCCTCCGTGCGCCCCTGCGACTCGGTCCATTGCAGGAGCGCGAAGGTCGCGTCGGAGAGGTTCGCAGCCGCCGGGGCGATCGTGTAGTAATTCAAATCCATCTCGAAGCGCAGCATCCGTTCGAGCGCGGTTGGCGTCGGGAAGGCGTTCAGGAGTGCCTCGTGGAAGGTGCGCAGTGCGGTCGCGTCGAGCCCCATGCGCCGATGGTGGCAGCGGGTCGCTACCGGTGTCAACGTTCGATCTCAGAGTGCGCCGGGAGCTCGGGGAAGAGCACTCCTGTCCTGCTCGCAGAGCCCGTACGCAACGCGGTGGACGCGGAGCGCGATGTCGCCGACCGGATCGAGTATCAGCTCGTTGCGGACTGCACCGCCGTCATTCGAGGCTGAGCGAGCGGGCTATGGCTCGCAGTTCGGTGACACCTCGCCAACAGGCGTAGTGCCCGTGCGCCATGGCATTCCGCAACGTGCGCAAATCGTGGAGTGTGTTGGTGAGCGCGCGCGGCAGTACACTCGCCGCGAGGTGCTCGCCGAACGAGGCCATGTCCCAGGCGTCGATGGGCGTTGCAGGGCAGCCGTTGGGGTAGTGCATCCGCTCGCCCCGCGCGCCTGTGTTTCCGAAACGCACCCAGGCATCGCATGTCTCGGCGCGGGGTTCGCCCGTCGGGCGGCACGTAGCCCGGTGCTGTGCCTCGAGGTCCAGGCACGCGCCGATGAGCGCCTCCGCCAGCGGCGCGCAGATGACCGCCCCACGGAGTCGAGCGCGGATACGCGCGGCGGCGTCAGGCAGCAGGGCTCGGGCGATCCATGGCGGCGGACGCAACGGCCCCGTCGGCCCAGGACGCCAGAGCATGCCTTCCCCCACGAGCCGTTCGATCGAAGTCGCGCGCGGGTTTTCGAGCCACGCAACGAGTCGCACCCGCACGCCCTCGCTGCTCGAAACCCAGTCGCCAGCGGCCAGCTCGTTGAGTAGTCCCTCGAAGGCGCCGTCGTCTTCCTGTGCGACCCTTTCGGACACCGCGTCGCCCCAGCGTCTCGCCCGTGAGGGCTCGCCCGCGCACTCCCAGGCGAGGCGAACATGGACGTAGCAACGCCACGCACGGGTGGTGTCGAGGAGCTCGAGGGGACGATCGACAGGGACGCCCCGCGCGAAGTCGAAGGCGCCGCGGGCGCCGCCCGAGCGCGCAAGCGCCACGACGGTCAGTGCTGCCGGGTCAGGGAGCTTCGCAAGGTCATCAAGGAGCCCGTCAAGTTCGTCGAGCGTGGAGGGGGTTTCATCGAGGCCAGACAGGTCGATGAACAGCACGAACCTCTGCGCGCGGAGCACGGCCGCCAGGCTGAGCAGTGTCGCCCGGCGGCCTTGCCCCGGAGAGACCTCAAGCGCTTCGCAGACCGCCGCCACCGTCGACCGCGACGAAGCGTCCACCGCGATCGCGCGCGTGCGAACGTCCGAGGCTCCGGCGTCGCATCCATACACCTCGCGCTCGATCGCGCGGGCGACCGGCGGAGCGTCGGCGGGCGAAGCGACCCGTACGACCGCGACGCCACCGTCCGCGCGCCACGGGCACCGCGAGAGCCACTCGTCGAAGGGACGCGACCCCGAGAAGCGCCAGGGCGCCACGTGGCCCGCTAGCTCAACACGCAGGAGCATTGCTCGCTCAGCTCCGCAGGGCTTCGACCACGCGAAAGAGAGCGTCGTCGGTCTGGAGCGGCGCGAGGCGATCGAGCGGCAGAGACGCGGGACCGTCGAGGCGCACCGGCAACAGTCCCAGGCCCTGCAGCACCGCGAGCGAAGGGGCGTCGGAGGCCTCGAGCGCAGGAGCGGCGAATGTGCTTTGGAAGAACTCGCCCCAGAGTTCCATCAGGCATTCCCTCAGGTCGGTGACCTTCCCGTCCGCGTGCACGCTCACGACCATCTGGAGGATCTCGATCTCTCGAGGGTCGAGGCGGGTTGCGTCGTCGCCGTCGCGAAGGGCGCGCACATGCGCCGCGAGTCGCTCCTCGTAGAGGTTCAGCGTCCGATCGAACACGTCCTGGCCGACGTCCTGCCCCTCCGAGAGTCCGACCTCCCCGAACAGGAGTTCGTCGAACAGGCGCACCAGGAAGCCGATCCCACTGGTGCGGAGCGCCACCACCTCCACGGCATCAGGCCGCGGGAAGTTCACGCCGCGCACCCGGGTGAACCACCACGACACGGTCGACAGCGACCAGCGCCCGAGGGCGAAGGGCTCCACGCACACCGCGTCACCCCACGGGGATCCGCTCGGCTGTCCCGCACGGGCCGCCCAGCGAAGGAGGTCGGCGCCGCCGGTGAAGACTGGGAGCGCCACTGCGGCGGGCCACGCGTCCACGACCTCGATGAGACGGGCGGGAGAGGCGTCGTGGACGAGGGTCCGCCGCTTCCGAGCGAGCGTGGTGGTCGCGTCCATCCGCGACGATGCGGGGAGGACGCGATCCCGGTCGATGCCGAGGCGATCGGGCAGGCCGACCCCGGCGTGGAGGAGCGCCGAAGGCCACAGCGACGCCACCACCGGCAAGACCCGCAGCTCCGTCCAGCCCGCGAACTCCCGGATCTGCTGCACGTCCGCCCGAGAGAGCACCTCGCAGCGTTCTGCGGCGCGATCCGCCGCGCCGGCTCGCTGCAGGCTGCGAATCTCGTCGCGGATCCCGGCCTCCTGGGACAGCGGTGTGAGCGTGGGAAGGTGGTGCGGAAAACGAATCAGGAAGGACGGGTCGACGCTCCCGGGGCCGCGCCGCTCGACCAGGAGCTGCCGCTCGACCAGATCTCGCAGCCGCATGCGGATCGCGCCTCGCGCCGACGCTTCTCCTTCACCCAGCCATCCGAGGTCGCCGTCCGAGAGGTCGCGCAGCAGGTCGAGGACACGATACTCGGCGTCTGTGAGCGCCTGCCCCGGCGGCAGGCGGAGGAAGGCCATGAGCACCGCGCCGAAGACTACCCTTCCGATGGGGTTGCCGTGGAAGTTGTTGCGGACGACAGTTCTGATCTCGTCCTGGATGCGGTCGTCCTCGAAGGTGATCGTGATGTCCTCGTCGGACACCTCGACGCGCGCTCGGTCGCGGGCGGCGATGGGGAAGCGTTGTTCGACGCGGGCCAGGAGGCACTCACCGAAGCGGAGGAGCACGGCGGGCTGGTGTCCGCAGCGGTGGGCGATGGCGCGCATCTGACGCCCACAATCGATGCCGAGGCGCGCGAGCGGGCGCGCGACCAGGTCGGCCGCATCGTCGGGCACGAGCGGCGTGAGTCGGAGCACATCGCCCCAGTTGGCCCAGGTGCCCTCGGTGGTGTTGGTCACTCGATAGCCCGAGAAGATGAAGCGCACGCACGCGAGTCCTTGCGAGTCGCGGTCCTGCTCGATCGTGCTGCGCATGAAGAAGCTGAGGCACCGCTCTCGTTCGCGCTCGTACGCTTCGATCTGCTGCTCGATGAAGGCGTCGGCCTCGTCGAGCACGACGAGCAGGCTGTCTTCCTTGCGCGCCGCCCGAAACCACCGAACGAGCTCCATGAGCCGATCGCGAGGTTGCTCGACATGGTCGAAGTGCGGGTTGGGCCGAAAATCGAAGCGGGCTGTGAGCGCGTCGCCGATACGCTGCACCAGGGCGCGCTCGGAGTCGACGCCCACGGCCGAGACGTAGAGGACTCGGAGGGTGCGGCCCGAGGGCAGGCGGTGGCCGTCCTCCGTGGCCTCGATGAAGCGCAGCAGCGCGCTCTTCCCGAGCTTGCGGCCCGAGAAGAGCCGCGAGTAGCGGGCCGTGTGCGCGAGCTCACGTGCCTCATCGCGGCGACCGACGAACATCTCCATCTGCACGTTCTGGCCGTCCGGCAGGAGGAAGGGCGTCACCGACGTCCAGCGCTGCTGCTCGAGCAGCACCTCGAGGAGCGCGATCACGAGGTTGGGCTCCACGCCGCCGGGGTTGAGGAGGCGACAGAGGTCTAGATCGTCGACGATGCCCGCGACACCGCGGCGACGAAGCTCCGCCGCGGTGTCGGCGCGGGTGCGCTCGGTGATCCTCGGCGCGAGCACCGCCACGAGGTGGCCATCGTAGCCCGCCACCTGTTGACCCACTGCCTGCACGAAGCTGCTCTGGTGCGGCGCGGTCGGCGGCGTGAGCACGATCAGCTCGCGGTAGCGCGCGAGCTGCGGCACGAAGCTGGGGTTGAGTCGATTGCGCTTGAGCCAGTCGCGCACCTGCTCACACGACACCCGCAGCTCCTTGGGGTTGTTCTGCACCTGCAGGTCGGTCGAACGGAAGAAGGTGTCTTTGAAGGCCGTGCGTAGGGTGTGGTCGCCGTGGTTCATGGCCCCGGTCACACCGCGGCCCCACGCGACCACGAGATCCTTGTGGGTGGTGATCGACTGGATGGCGACCGACGGCTGCCCGAACCGCGCGATGGCCTCGCTTCGGAAGGGTGTGTGCCGCAGCGTTTCGCCCGCCTGGTCGGCCCCGGTCTCGTGGAGCAGACGGTGCGCGTCGGCGTACCGGCCCGCGTCGAGCGCGGTGCGTACCGTCGCCGCGACCGCGGGTTCCAGCGCCGCTCCGGCCTCGACGAGGGCCTCGATCGCCCGGCGGACCGCCACATCACAACGGTCGGACACAGCGTCGATCCACGCGGCGTAGAGCGGCGCAAGGGCGGTCGTGACGTCGGTCTCGAGGGTGTTCTCGACGTCCGTCACCACCCGCCGCACGTCGGCCGCCATGCCCACGACGAGGTCGGAGAGGCTCCGCCAGACGGCGCGCAGGCGGTCATGGCGACGCCATAGCTGCTGCTCCTCCGCGCTGCGCGACGCGTGGACCCTGCGCTGTTCGGACTCGGACAGGCGCAGCAGAAAGGGTCCCGCAAATGCGCGGAGGTGGGGCTGGTCGAGGGCGCGCAGGAGGCTGTCGAGCAGTGATCCATCACCAGCCGCCATCGCGGGTCGGATCCACAACGCCGCAGCGTGTCGGGGGTCGGTCGTCCGCCGCACATCAGCCACGACGGCGTCTCCGCGGGGTGCGCGGCCATGCTCCGAGATGTCGATGTCGCTGAAGCAGCCGACGAGGTCGGGTCGTGCGGCGAACTCGGCCAGCGTGAGGCCGAAGGTGTCGCGCTCGTCGGCCTTGGGAGTGGGGTCGATCACCCGAAGAAGCAGCTGTCGGATGAGCTCCTCGTCGCCAACGAGCGGGGACGACGCGGTCAGCTTTCGCCACGACTCCACGAGCTCCGCACAGCCATTCACCGCCGGACGACGGGAGGTGACCTGGACCTGCGCGCGGAGGGCGTCGACGAGGGTCAGCGCGAAGTCGCGCAAACGATCGGCCATGCGGTCCATCTTGTGACGGTCCTTGAGCCTGGCGCCGTGCTTGTCGGCGATCTTCGCGTGGACCTGGGTGATCCCGCGCGCCGTCTTCGCGAGCTCATCGAGCGGGCGCGACGCGGCGTCGCGTGGCGACGTGAGCTCGCGCACGCGAGGCTCGATCGCGGCGATGAAGTCGCCCCACGCCTCCCGGCAATGCGTGTGCTCGATGTTCCCCCCGCCGGCGTGCTGCACCCGCAGGAACTCCTTGCGGAACGCCTCCCGCGCGGCCTCGACACTACGCGCGGCCACGTTGGGGTCCGCGCGATGCGCCGGGTCCAGCGCGTCGCGCAAGCGCGTGGCCGGTGAGTCCCCCTGCGTCGCGAGGCGGAGAAAGCCATCGATGACCTCCCGCAGCCAACGGTCGTGGAAGCCGGCGAAGACCGTGAAGGTCTCAGCGTCGTCGCCCATCAGCTCATGGGAAGGGCCCAGCGCCTCAAACATAAGCTGGAGCCTCGTGCCGGGGCTCTCGGAATACTTCCCCTCCGTCAGGGAGTCGCGCAGGCGACGGACGCGCGTCGGGTCGGCCGCTGCCCCCACGTGGGCGGGTGACGCCCAGAGGCCCGCGAGGGTGACCACGTCCTCGGGGCTGGGAAGATCGTTGGCACCCACCGCGCGACTCGCCGCCGCCATCAGCCAGAGCACGTGAAAGGGCGGCTCACGCTCGGCGGCTGCCGCTGCGAAGGCCCCTGCGACGCTCCCGGCGAAGGACGCGTCCCGCCACGGCGCGCGCTCGACCTTGCCCGAGGGCGAGTACCACCACGCGTCACGGTAGGCGTCGAACGAGCGCAGCTTGTCTTCGAGCACGATGTCAAATGACGGGACCGTCGACACACGAGGCGGGACGCTAGCGTCTTCGGATCGCTCGACCGCGGGCGCGAGAACGGCGACGGGAGGGTCCTCGGACGCAGGGGCAGCGGGCTCGACCGGCGGCAGTTCGAACTCCGGCGAGGCGCTCACTTCGGTCACCGTCACCAGCGCGTGTGCGATGGAGGCCAGCTCCGTTGTGGGAGAGGGCGCGGCGGGCGTCGATGGCGACGCGACGAGAGGCGCCATCGGGATCGGCGGCATCGCCTCGGACGGGGAGCTCGCAGTGACCGACTTCTCCCCGCTCGCCTGTGCCGGGAGCCACGCCCCATCAGGAACATGGTCGAGGAAGTGCGCGACGCGGTCGGGTACCTTCCCGCGGTCGTTCGTGGACGTGGAGCGTGCCCACGGCACCCAGATCGCTGGGTCGTCGGGGCCCCCGAGCGGGTCGAAGATCTCCTCGATCGCTTCGCGGAGCGCTTGCGCCGCGAGCTCCGCGAGCTCGAGGTAGGCCTTGCGCAGCAGAGGCACCGGGTGCTCGATACGGCCGTTCTCGATCACCTCTGCGATCGCAGCGCGACGCAGGATCTCGCGTTCGCGCAGCTCGCCGCGTGCAACGGCGCTATGGAGCGTCGCGACGGCGGTGAGATAGCCCTGCCGGTCGCGCCAGGATGGCGCATCCGATCCGACGCGGGTGGCGAGGTGCGCCGCGTAGCTGCGCAGCGCCTCGACATGCCCGGAAGCCTCCCGCAACGCCGCGTCGAACTCGGGCAGATCGACGGACTCGATCGAGCGCAACCGGTCGAGCTGTGTATCCAACTGGCTGATCGCAGCGTCGAGCGCGGTGAGCGAAGTGTTCACATCGTTCGTCATCGGCAGCGTCTCTCCCTCGCAATGACATCCCCGCGCCAATGCCTCCTCCTCAGGGGGCATGGCGGGGGAGTCACGGTAGGCCAACGGACTGGCTCCGGGGAAGCTTCAGCTTCTCCCGGTTGGCGTGACTGGGTCTCTTCAGCGGGGAGGACGGCGGCGGTGCCGTGGATCTGACACAACCCGGGGACGAATCCGCGCGAGCGCTCCCCAGTGGAACTCCGCCCCCGCCCGGCCCCCAGCGCACCTGACGCCGCTTACGGAGCGTTCGCGAGGAAGCGCGCCAGCTCCCGCGACGTCGCGCTCGACTTGAAGTGCGCCCCGTCCAACATGTCGTGCGCCAGCATCCCGTGCATTGGAGCGCCAGGCCTCGCGCACTGGCCCGACGCCGTCAGCACGGCCTTCGTCCGCTTCGAACTCGGCGCCCCTGAGACGAACTTCGCCGCCTTGCCCGCGTGTGCCACAGCCCCGTCGACGAAGGTCTCCGCCGCCGCCCAGAGCGGCCCGTAGCCCGCGCGACCGATCGGGTCGAGGTGATCCTCCAAGGTCCCCATCCCTGTCGCGCCGTCGTGGAACACCCACACCCCGACCGGGCCGTGCGGCCCCGTCTGCCACGATCCGTGCGCAAGCGCGGCGCCGTGCTTCGAGATCGGGCGAAGTGCCGCATCCACCGCTGTCGCGCGCGGTGCGACGCCCACATCGTCGGCGTCTACCACCACCGCCACCGCGCAGGAGGTCACCTCCCAGGTGCTACTCCCCAACAGCGTGTAGAACACGCGGAGAAACTTCGTCATCGGCTCCGTCTGCGTGACGCCCTTCGTCTGGTACACGAGCGCGAGGACGTCGCGGGCCGGGTGGTGCAGCGCGACCTCCAAGCGCGGCAGTGGTGGCCGCTTCGCCACGGGTAGCCGCGCGTCGTAAGCGTGCTCGAGCTGCCGCGCCAGGAGGCCCCCCTTCGTGTTCCCGAGCGGGCTGGGGAACTCCCGGATCTGCTTCGGATACTCCACAAATCCGGCGTGCACCTGGAGCGAGCGGTCGACGAAGACCACGTCGTGCTCCCCCTCCACAAAGGTCAGGAGCAGCTTCACTTCACGCTCCGAAGGTCGAAGCCGGCGAAATCGATCAGCTCCGCCAGCGTCGTGCCGGGAAAGTGCCGCGCCGTGATGCCCCCGTCCCCACGAACCAGCGCGTAGGCCGACACCGCCTCGCCGAGGTCGGCGTCGACCAGCGCCTCGATCGCCTCGTCACTGTGCGTCGTCAGGAACACCTGCACCTCGAACTCCTTCGCCAGTTCGTGAACGAAGCGCGCCAGGCCGGGGAGCAGCGAGGCGTGGATCGCGTTCTCGAACTCGTCGAGCAGGAGCACCCCGTTCTCGACGAATGCCACCAGCAGGCACATCAAGAAGACTCGCTGCATCCCGTCGCCAAAGTGGGTCAGGTCGAGCGGCGCCTGCAGCCCCTTGTGGCTCACCAGGAAGCGCTGGAAGCGGTCGACGAGGTCGATGCTCACGAGGTCGCCGTCGACGTGCTCGCGCAGGAAGGACACGATGCGGTCGCGCGCCAGACGCTCGACGCTGCGCGTGTACGCCTGCCCGAGGAGCGAGGGGTCCTGCAACGAGAAGGGGCTCTGCAACGCCGAGCGGCAGAGCACGTTGCGCCCGTGGTTGCGCGTGCTGCGGTCGCGGTTCTCGTAGAAGAGCGTCTCCGAGCGCTGCGTACGCCCGCCGTAGTTCGCCTCCAGGGAGAGCGTGCCGAGGTAGAATGCGGCCTCCTCCACGTCGGGCCGGCGCGCGAAGTCGAGCGCGACGGCGGTCTCGTTCGCTGAGATCGCGTCGAAGCGGCCGGAGAGGCGCGCCGTACGGGGGATCTGCTCGACCAACCAGCGCGGGTCAACGCGGTTCTCGACGCGCCCGCGCCGCCGCACGACCTCTAGCGCGCCAGTCACGTCGTGTTGGTGCGCAAGGAGATGGACCGCCTCCAGGAGCGTGGTCTTGCCGCTGTTGTTGAGCCCTGCCACCACGTTGATGCGCCGCAGCGAGGGCAGCGCCACGTCGCGGAGCCCGCGGTACCGGGCGACCGTCACCTCGCTGAAGTGCGCGCTCACCGACGCGTTGAAGGGCGGCAGCCACGCCTCGGCATCCTGTACGACCCTTGGCAACCGATCGCGCGCCCCCGCGGCCGCCTGCTGGAGTTGCTGGGCGAGCTCCTCCATCCGCCGCACATGAACGGTGTCGAGGCGCGCCGACATCGCGGACAAACCCTCGATCTGCTCAGCCAGTGTGAGGAGCGCGTCCTGAATCGCCCACGCCCTTCGATGCTGACTATCGATGCGGGCTTCGCGCAGAATCGACTCGATTGTCTCCTCCGTCCTGAACTCCGTGCCGCCCAACCGGTCGTTGAGCTCTTGAACGTCGGACTCGCGAACCGGCTCACCATCGCGCTCGTCGAGCTCTTCGATTCCTTCATCAACGAAGGTTGGAGCGAGCCAGTCGAACAGACGCTCGCGGCTGTCTTCGCGATTGGCTTGACCCGACTCCTCTTCCCACCCGATCCACGTGAGGATGTGCTCGCTACGCGCCACCCGTAGCAACACCCGGAACATGTCCATGCCCACGGGCCCGCGGTAGTTCTCGTACTGTCTCGCCAGCTGAGCGCACCGTATCGCGTCGCTGACAGCCGTGGCGCTCAGCCTGAAAATGTGCGCGAGGCTCTCGACCGAGAGGCCACGGTCTTCATGCAGACGAAACAGCGCGCGTGCCCGCGCGCGAATCGACCACGGTCGAGGACCGCTAAGGTGCCGCAGCGCAAGAATGATCTCATCCTCGCTGGAGTCGTTGGCGGGCACAACCATCACTGGCACCCCACCGGAGAGGACAGCGTTCAGCCGCTTCAATCCCGGGGTCGTCGGAAGCACCTGGCCCCGTTTCATGACGTACTTCAGAACCGCGATCCTTCTGTTGCCGTCGAGGACCACGTACTTGCCCGGGCGGAACTCACGCACCAGCACCCGCTCGAACGGGATCCATCCAAGGGTTTGCAGGCTAGTGAGGAGGGCCATCACCCCGTGCTTGCCGGAGCCGACGATCGTGCGTTGCATCTGCTCTTGGACGCCCGCATCGTCCGCGCGTCGCGGAGGCATGAAGGAAGCATCGCTGAGTTCGTTCCGGCGCGCGTTGTTCGGGTCGAGGTACAGCGCGTCGAGTGGCACCGTGCGCTCCTCGAACGTCAGCGCGCCCTCCTGCGTAGGTCCTTTGTCGCTCACGCGTCCTCCCCGCCCTTCGCCTTCTTCCCCTTCGCCGCCGCCTTCTTCCCCCCGCCGCCACGCACCGGTGCCGCCGGCCGCCACGCGCGCAGCTCGTCCTCGCTCCACCCCAGCGCCGCGCGCTCCCCTTCGAGGAACTCCGCCCACACCCTGCCCGGCCGCAGCCCGTCGAGCTCCGGGTCGGGCGCGTCGTGCCACTGGAGCAGCCACGGGAGCAGCTCCTGGAGCCCCGCGAGCAGCGGCCGCAGCGCGTCGCGGTCCCACCCGTCGGTCGTCTTCCGCTGCTGGTAGAGCGCCGCGAGCGCGCGGGCCCGCTGCAGGTGGTCCCACCCCGCCCAGCCGTACAGGGGCGCCTTCGCGTCGAGCGCCGCGCCCGGGTACGCGATGAAGCGCTCGCGGGGCACGTCCAGCTTCCCGCGCAGCGACCAGTAGCGCCCCTCGCGGTAGTCCTCCCGGTCGTACTTCGGTGGAACCGGGATCTCCCCCACCGCCTCGCCCGCGTCCTCGCGCCGCTGCAGCGCCCAGGTGTGCTCCCACCGCGCGCGCTTCGTGAGGCCCGTCTCGGTGTGCCGCTGCGCCGCGACGAAGGCGACCGACGCCTCCGCGATCAACGACGGCACCGCGGCCATCGGGTCGACCTCGTCGGGGAAGCACACCGCCGCGAGCTCCAGCGCCGTCGCGTCGTCGAGCAGCGTCGTCAGGAGCGTGGGCGCGTCCATCGTCGCCTCGCCGCCGCGCATCACCGCCTCCACGCGGTCGAGGAGCAGGGCCGTCGCCGCCTCGCGGGCCTCCGCGTCGAAGTCCCGCAGCGTCCAGCGGCGCTTGTGCTCGGGGCGCTCGATGAGCCCGAGGGAGCGGTTCGCGGCGACGATCGCCTCCCGCACCGCCACGAGCGCGCGCCACGCCGCGGGGTACGCCGCCATCGCCTCGTCCGTCGGGCGCGCGTAGCCGTTGCGCTCGAACCACGCGGTCGCCTCACCGCTCGCCAGCATCGCCCGCTCGAAGGCCCGGTGCCCCGCGGGGATGGGCGACGGCGTCAGCGGATCGGTGTACGCCGCGTCCCGCGCGGCGGTGTGGCGGGCGCGCTCGTCGTCGGTGAGGAGGCCGAGGTGCTCGTACCAGCGCCAGTCGAGCTCCTCCTGGAGCGAGACCATCCGCGCGAGACAGGCGTCGGCCTTCGTGCGGGCGGTGGCGAGGTAGGGCTTCACGCGGCCATCGTGCGTGGCATCGTAGCGGGAGAGCGTTGCGCGAGGCATGAGCGACTGGTGCTCGCGGGCGAGGGTGTCGAGCGTGCGGGCAGTCGGGAGCGAGATCGGCTGCAGAGAGGGGATCGGGCAAGGCGCGAGCACAAGTCCGGCGTACTCCCGACGATCTTCCCAAGGGGATCGCGACACGCGGCCACCGTCCCCGAGCTGATCACCGCCCTTGGGGAAGGTCACTTGAAACATCCAGAAGCATGCCGCGCTGCTGTTGAGCCACGCGAGCAGCGAGAGGTGGTCGTCCTCCGTCGCGTTCGCGGGCAGCTTGATGATTGGCGACGTTTGTTTGAATACTGTGCCGCCGCGGTCGAGCACGAAATGATTGTGAGTCGCGACGAAGGCGAAGGCGATGGAAAGTGGGGTCGCATACCGATCTTTAGTGAGCTGATGCCACTCCCACCACGGCCTTCCCGCAGTACGATACGAGCCACCGCCAAAGACTGCGCGCGCCCACAATGACGTGCGGAATGGCCAAATGACGCGTAGCTCGCTCCCAGTTGGTTGCACGAGCTCCATAAACTCGTTGTAGGGGAAGAAGACCTCCAGTCCTCCGGTGTGTAACCAGTCTCTAATGTCTTCGCCGACTACGAGAGGCCGAAAAAATGTGATCGGAACGCCTAGTCTGGCGTGATGGCCTCGCGCGGCAATGTAGATATCGTCAGCGTTTGACATGCCTCCGACGCCGACGACTGCCAGCTCTTCAAGCTTCGTCCCGCACTTCTCCTCGATCAGTTGCTTGAGGTCGTTCGCGCCGCCGCCTCCGAGGCTCCAGGGGTGCTTCGCCAGCGTCTCCCGGGCCACCTCCGCGACGGTAATGAACTCGTTCTCGAAGCCCACCTCGCTGTCGTGCGCTGCGATGCTCCCCCACACCTTGCCCTTCGCGGGATCGGCGGGCGTCTCAGGCTCGCCGCGCCGCCCCATCACCACGCGGACGCGCTCGCCTTCGGGCCTGCGGTGCCGCCCGAAGAGAATCACCGTGGGCGTCCCGTGCCCGGGGATGTACGCGCCCGAGGTGTCGACCACCTCGGTGAGGTCGAGCGTCGGCAGTACCTTCTCGACGAGCCCGTTGCCGAATTCGCGCTTCATGAAGCTGTTGGCGTTGATGAGGCCGACGTAGCCCGCGGCCTTCTCGTCAGCCTCGCCGGGGTCGAGCGCGAGCTTGAAGAAGCGTTCGGTGAAGGGCGCGGCCAGCGCGAACTTCCCGCTCGCGCTGTTCGGGTAGCCCTTGCGGTAGCTCTCGCGCAGCGCCGCGTCCCGACAGACGATGTACGGCGGGTTGCCGACGACGGCGTGGTAGCGCTGGCGGAAGACGTGGTTCACCGCGACGGGGTCGGCGAAGTCGAAGGCGCGCGGCCCCCAGGTGGCCTGGTCGTCGGCGCTGAGGGCGAGCTCGGCGAGGCTGCGGTCGCCTTCGGCGCCGAGGAGGAGCGAGTCGGCGACCACCACGTTGCGCACGAGGGCGGGGAGCGCGGGGGCCTCGGCGATGCGGGTGACGCCGCAGAGGTCGACGTAGGCGAGGAGCAGGCGGAAGCGCGCGATGGCGACGGCGTAGGGGTTGATGTCGCTGCCGTACACGCGGCCGAGGGCGTCGGCGGCGAGTGCGCGGAGCTCGTCGCCGGGCCGCTCCCGCCGCAGGTGCCCCACCAGCCGGCGGAACGCGCCGAGCAGGAAGTGCCCCGACCCGCAGGTGGGGTCGATGACGCGGACGCGCGCCGCGCCGACGTCGCGGACGGCGGGTTCGAGCGTGCGGTCGAGGATGAAGGCCTCGACGAAGTCTGGCGTCTGGAGCAGGGCGAAGCGCTCGCGCACCTCGGCGGAGAGGTCTTGATAGAGGTCGCCGAGGAAGCGGGTGTCGGCGTCGTCGAAGCGGTGGGTGAGCGCGCCCTGCGCGTCGGCGTCGCGCAGCAGCACGAGGAGCGCGCGGACGGCGTCGTGCGAGGGGGCGAGCCGCCACGCGGGGTTGAGCGCGGCGCCGAGGAGCTCGCCGAGCACGGGGGCGTGGGCGGCTTCGGTGAACACCGCCGCGAGGTAGTCGCGGGCGCCGAGGTTGGCGAAGAGTTCGAAGAAGGCGAGCTCGGAGTCGAGGGCGTCGCCGCCCGCGATGCGCCGCCGCGCGAGGAGCCCGCGGTCTTCGAGGACGCGCACGAACACCGCGGAGAGGACCCACGCGACGGCGACCTGGGTGAGGGTCTGGTCGGTCCACTCGGGGAGGGAGGCGGCCGTGCGACGGCGGTCGCGTTCGAAGGCCCAGCGGGCTTCAAGCGTGCGGGCGACCGGGGGCTCCTTGGCGCGGGCGCGGAGGTCGGGGACGAGCACCTTGTCGAGGTAGGCCGCGAGCGCCTGCGTGCGGCTGGGAGGGGCCTTGCGACGGGGAGGTGCCATGCGGGGGAGCGGGACGGTACGCGATGCCCGCGGCGCGTGAGAAGGGGGAAGCGCCGCGCTCGGCGGGCCGTGGGGATGCTTCGAGCGCCTGTACATCCCCCCGTCGCGTCTTCTAGAGTCTCGCCATGGCGCGGCAGTACGAGCCAAACCCTAAACACAAACCTGGCCCTCTCCAACACGGCACGTTGTGCCCAGAGGATTTGACCCGCGCGGATGCGCAGCGCCTCCTGGAGGAGGCGGTCCCAGATCCGACCTCCCAAGGCACGGGGTCGCTGTGGATCTACGACCAGGGGTGGGTGTTCTGCGCCCGCGCGACAGACGCCCAGCGGGACGTCTGGCACGGCTACCCGGTGCCGGGCTGTGACGTTCCCAAAGAGGTGATGCAGTTGTTCAAGGAGAAGGGCTGGGTCGACCGTCGTGCTGCGCGCGCGGTACGCGAGCAGCTTTCGATCCCCGACGCCTGGCCGGCGGAGGAGCCGTGACCCCCGCGGCTCCCCTCACCTTCCGATTCTCGCCAGCGAACGATCCGTACCCCACGGGCAGCGACGCGCGGAAGGCGAGCTGGGGCGACCTTCAGCTCCGAGCCTCCGGGCGCCTGCTCACGCGCATGGAGGTCGACGGCGCGTCGCTCGACGCGGTGCGCTGGTACGCCGAGCCGGTGGTGTCGTGGTTGGCGCACAACCTGTCGGCGGTGTTCAACGAGGAGCGCCTGCCGCATCCGATCGAGGAGGTCACCTCCGCGAGCCAGTGGTTCCTGCGCACCGCGCGGGCTCCACTCCTGACGGAGGCGGAGGAGGAGCGCTGGTTCGACGAGCGGCAGGACTGGTGGACCCGCCACGCGCTCCGCGCCGGGGCCGATGGCGGCGTGTTGCCGAACGTGTTCTTTCGCCGGGTCGGCGCGTGGCTGGAGTGCTCGTGGGACAACACCCACTTCGCCCCGTCCCGACGCGGAATGCAGTTCGTCGACCGCGAGGGCGTCGAGTTCATCGACCTCACGACCGCGGCGCGCGCAGTGAGCGAGTTCATCGCTTCCCTGCCGGAGGCGTTTCGGCCGAGCCTTACGACTGAGGCTTCGGACTGGGCGCGCTTCGCCCTTCCCAGCCATGTTCGTACAGCCCTGCGCCAGGACCCTCGCACGTTGGAGCGTCTGCTCGCGCGATACACCCGCCTCGACCTCCCGTTCCTCCCTGCCGCAGGGGCACCGCTCGGCGTCCTGTCCGACATTCCGCCGGAGGTGTCTGCCGGCACGGTGCAGGAGATCGCTCGACTCCTGCTCCGCGACCCTGGCGCTCGCCACGACGGCGACGCGCTCGAACGCATACGATCACCCCGCCCACCGACCACGATCGACCCATGGCTCAGCGGGTACGATCGGGCCCTCGCAGTTCGGCGGGCGCTCAGACTGGGCGAGACGCCGGTCGCTGACATGTCTGGGGTGCTGAAGTCCTTGGGTGTGGCGACCCAGAGCATCGATGCCGAGCCTCAGTTCGAGGGCGCGCGAACGCTGCGCGCCAACGGGCAGGCGCAGATCCTCACAAACGCCACCGGGCGCCTCGGGCAGGGGCCTTTCGCGCTCGCCCGCGAACTGGGTCACCTCGTCATGGACGCCGCGCCCGGAGGCGAGCTTGGTGGCGTCTCGTCCGCGTGGGAGCCGTGGGTGCTGTCCGCGCGGGCGAAGGCGTTCGCGGTGATGTTCCTGATGCCGGAAGACGCGCTCCGAGGTCGTCGGCTCGGCAACGTCGACTCGGCGGGGCTGCGCCAGATCGCTACGGAGTTTCACGTCTCCCCGCGCACCGCGGCCTGGCACCTCGGCAACCTCCGCGTGATCTCGGAGGAGCGCCGAGACGAGCTCCTCCAAAACGCCTGACTCAATCCGCGCCGCGGTGGCGGTTCTCCACCCACGCGCGGGGCACCTCGACGCGCTGCGCGGGCGAGTACACCGGCACCGGCAGCGACGGCAGCGCGCCACCGCTCACCGACACCCCCGCCTCGTCCCCATACCGCGGCACCACCAGGAACACCGCCCGCCCCTCATCCCTTCGCGTCGCGTCGAGGAGCGCCTGGAGCAGCCCGCCGAGTTCGAAGCGCGCCGCGAGCCCGAGGTCGCCGAGCACGAGGGGATCGCGCTCCGCCGTCCACCGCGCGGTGACGCGGGCCGCGGCCTCGTCGACGAGCTTGCGGAGGACGCGCCAGTTCTTGCCCGCGGGGCCTTCGCGGTCGGCGGCGATCACCGCGTCGGGCTTCACCCGCTTCTCCGCGGCCACCGCGTCGATCTCCGCGAGGAGCGCCGCGTCGAGGGAGCGCGCCGTGGTGCCGAGTCGCTCCGCCACGCGGGCCGTCACCGTGGGGGCGAGGTTGGGCGCGGTGGTGAACACCCGCCAGTCTCCGTTGCGCGCGGCCACCTTGAGCGCGTCGTCGAAGTCCCACGCGTCCTGCGCGTCGGGGCTGCGCCGCGCGGCCCGCGCGCCGGGGAGCGCCGTCGGCCGCACGTCGGGCGCCGTCTCGCTGGGGTGGCTCTGCTGCGACGGGTCCTCGACGGGCCGGCGCCACCGCTGCGCGCCGTCGTCCCACACGAGCTGAAGGGCCTCCGCCACGAGCGCGTCGAGCGCGGGCCGCGCGGGGAGCGCTTCGGCCTCCGGGTAGCGGGCCAGCACGGTGGCACGGAGCTCGCTCTCGGCGACGCCCTCCCGCTCGCTGGTGAGGGCGGCGTGGCAGAGTTCGAGGGCGCGGCGCGCGAGCATCCCGCGGGGGTAGAGCTCGAGGCGGGCGCTCCGCGCGGCGCCGTCGCTGGCGTCCGCGGCGAGGGCCACGAGGCGGTCGGTGGGGACGGCCGCGAGGGGGGTGTCGCGCACGACGGAACCGAGCGCCTCCTGCACCTCCGCGCTCGACGGCAACGGCGAGCGCCCCGCGAGTTCGTCGGCGAGGGGGCCGATGGGGCGCACGGCGGCGAAGGCCGCCCGGTCGCGGGCCACCCAGCGGTGGCGGCCGTGGTCGCGCTCCATCACGAGGTCGTCGGCGAGGTCGCAGGCGACGGCGACGAGGCACTCCGCCCGCCGACTCGCGAGGGGTGCGCCCTCCTGCCCGGCCTCGTGGGGGAGCTGAACCACCAGCCCTTCGCCCACGCGGTCGATGCGGGCGACGCCGTCGAGGGCGTCCACGGCGGCCCGCACGCGGTCGAGGAGCTCGCCGATCTTCGCGTGCCCGGCCCAGCGCCCGCGGGCCTTGCCGAGCATGAGGGAGATGTTCTGGCGGGTGCAGCCGAGGTGCTCGGAGAGGCGCAGGGAGTCACCGGGCTCGACGGGAACCTTCGGGTCGAGGCCCATCCAGCGCCAGACGGTCTGCTGGTAGTTGGCCTTCTGGTTCTCGTGGCGTTGCCGCGGGTCGAAGAGGGCGTCGAGCCAGGCCTCCACGGTGCGCGGGTCGGCGGTCCGCTCGGTGGCGTCGCGGGCCTCCTTCAGCGCCGCGCGGAGCTTCGTGAGCGCGTCGGCGCCGTGCGCGCGGGCGAGCCGCTCGACCTGAGATGAGGGCGCGGCGGCGAGGTCGGCGAGGCCGCGGAGGCCCGCGTCGTCGAGGCTCTTGCGGAGCCCGTCGGGGAGCTTCACCGCGTCGAGCGCGAGGTCGTCGCCGACGAAGCCCGGTTCGAACGCGGGCTCCTCGACGGCCGCGAGCGCGGGGAGCGCTTCGAGACGTCGCCGCAGCTCGTGGATCTCGCGCGCGGTGTCGCGGCCGATGCCTCGGATGGACGAGAGGAGGTTGTCGGAGACGCGGGCGAGCTGCGAGGCCGTGACGATCCCGCTGCGGTCGAGGGCGTTGCGCGCGCGGGCGGAGAGGCCCATCGCCTCCAGCGCGGAGTCGGGCCGGAGCGCGGCGAGGGCGGCGTCGGAGAGGGGCGCGGGGGTGTCGTCGCCGGGGGCCGCGGGGGCGACCGCGGGGGCGACGAAGCAGGCGCTCCAGGCGAAGCGCATGGCCTCGGCGGAGGGGAAGCGGGCGTCGGCGCTGCGGTCGAGGGCGAGGCGGAAGAAGGCCACGAGGCGGTCGCGGACGGCGGCGTCGAAGCGCTCGGCGTCGAGGGTGAGGACGTCCGCGGGGCGCACCGGGCCGTCGCCCGTCCCCCAGCGGGGGCGCAGGCCGGTGAGCATCTCGTGGAGGGAGACGGCGGCGGCGTAACGGTCGGCGCTCTCGTCCCAGCGCCCGCGGGTGGCGAGGAAGGGGTCGCGGTAGGCAGGCGTCCCCGCCGTCACCTGCTCGGGGTCGAGGGCGCTGAGGGAGAAGTCGAAGAGCTTGAGGTGGCGCTTCTTCTTGCTGCCGGGCTCGAGGACGCCGACGTTGGCGGGCTTGAGGTCGCGGTGCGATGGCTTCGAGGGCGAGGAGGAGATCTTCGCCCCAGCGGCGCGCGTAGTCGAGGCTCTGGGCCCCCTCACGAGCAAGGAGCTCGGCGAGGCTCTCCCCCGCGTCGTCGAGGAGGAGCGCCTGGCGGCCGCCGAGGGTGAGGCGTGCGTGGAGGGCGACGATGCGGTCGCTGCGGAAGCGCTCCAGCACGGTGGCCTCCTGGGCGAGGCGCTGGTCGTTCTCGCCGTCGAGGGCCACCTTGAGGGCGTAGGTCTGCCCGTCGCGTTCGACGCGAAACACCTTCGCCGTCGCCCCGCTCCCGAGAAACTGCACCACGCGGAGGTTGCCCGCGAGCACGTCGCCGGGCCGGGCTTCGAGCGGGTCGGGATCAGCGCTCGGCGCGTCGGCGTCGCCGCGGGTGGCGACGTCGAGGAGGAAGCCCACGAAGTCGTTGGCGCTGAAGGTCCGCTCCATCGCGTCGACGTCGGTG
>JBILLV010000157.1:0-21295 GCA_044375895.1 Polyangiales bacterium
GCCGTCGGGGAGGGTGACGAGGGGCGTGACGAGCTGCAGCTCGGGGCCGACGCGCACCGCGCCGCCGAAGAGCGAGAAGGTGGCGGCGGCGCGGAGGTGGAGCTCGTGGCCGATGGCGAGGTTGAGTCCCTCCACGTCGCGGCGGAGGCGCAGCCCGGTCACGAACGACCAGCGGAGGAGCCCCACCGTGCCCGCGGCGATGAGGCGCGGTTCGAAGCGGGCGCTGCCGTCGGTGGTGTTTCCCTTGCGGCTCCCGGTGGGAAACCAGAGCCACGCGCCGACGTGGAGGGAGAACGGGTCGAGGCCCGCTCGGCCGAGCAGGCGAACGCGCGCGCCGACCCGCGCGTCGCCCACCACGGGGCCGTCCGCCGGAGCGACCACGAGGACGCCGAGGAGGGCGGGCTCACCCGACTGCCGGAGGGAGACGGGGAGCGAAAAATCGACGCTGAAGCGCCCGAGGAAGCTGGCCGACGCGTCGAGGGTGGCGACGGTCATCCCGGAGATCACGTCGCGCCGCTCGACGTGCGTGTCGGCGTACTGGCGACGGAGCTGGAGGGGCGCGAAGGCGTGTTGGACGAGGACGCGCCCGGCGAAGTCCCACCCGCGGGTGTAGCGCGGGTGTTCGCCCACGAGCATGCCGTCGCCTGCGGGAGAGGGGTCGTGGCGGTCGAGGGCCCAGCCGAGGGCGGGGGCTCCCTGCGCGGCGGACACCGTCGGAACCACCATCGCGAGCACGAACCAGCACAACCGACGCATCGTGGATGTACGGGACCCTACCATGCACCCGTGGCGACGCCGACGAACTCTTGACGGAGCCCGCGGCCGCGACGATTACTCCTCCGGGTATGGCCGTCCCGCACCACGTCCTCATCGAACTCGGCTCCCGCTGGAGCTCTTCTCTCGTGCTGGCGGAGGCCGAGGTGGCGCTGCACCGCTGGAGCGAGGACGTCGCGGCGCTGCGCGGGTACGGCTGGGGCGAAGGGCGGCGCCAGCGCTTCGAAGCCCTCGTCGACCGGCTCCGCGCGCGCCATGACGCGGTGGCCAACGGCGCGCAGCCCCTCGGCGCGGCGGAGGCGCAGCGCGTCGAGCGGACGGCGGCGCGGCGGTGGCACGACCGGGCCGTGAGCATCCTCGAAGCGGGCGAGCTCGATCACCCGGGCATCGGCGACGCGCTGGCGAAGCTCCCGCCGCCGGGCGAAGGGGGCACGACGCTGCTGGAGGCGCTGCGGGCGGCCGTGTCGACGTGCATCGAGCTGCGCGCCCGCCTCGACCCGGAGGCCGCTGACGACGCCTTCTTCGCCGAGGGGACGCGGCACTGCGCGGCGGTGGCTGCGGGCATCGACCCGAACGGCGCCGACGGTCACGACCGCATGGAGCTGCTCGAGACGCTCGACGGCGAGGTGTACCTCACGCTCCGCGGGCTCGATCGGGCGGGGCGGCGGGCGTTTGCGGGGGATGCGCGGCGGGCGGGGCGGTATTCGTTTCAGTTTCTGGTGACCATCCAGCGGGGCGACGAGCCGGTGCCCGCGCGCCGCTCCGACGCCCCGCAGAAGCCGTAGATGCGCGTTCTCCACGTCCTCCACTCCATGGCCTTCGGCGGCGCCGAGGTGCTCGTCCACGACTTCCTTCGGGCCACCCGCGGCGACACCTGGCAGGCGGTCGCGTGCCTCGACGCGGTGGGTCCGCTCGGCGAGTCGCTCCGCTCCGACGGCGTCCGCGTCGACGCGCTCGGGCGCCGCGAGGGCTTCGACCCGCGGATGGCGCTGCGGCTGCGCTCCCTCATCGAGCAGGAGCGGCCCGACGTGGTGTGCGCCCATCAGTACACCCCGTGGTCGTACGCGGCGATGGCGGTGGCCACGGCGCGCGTTCGCCCGGCCCTCACCTTCATCGAGCACGGTCGCCACTACCCCGACCAGCGGCGCCCCAAGCGCGTCGCCGCCAACCGCGCGGCCTTCCTCCGGGTGACGGGCCGCGTCCTCGCCGTCTGCAGCTACATCAAGGGCCTGCTCGTCGAGAACGAGGGCATCCCCGCGTCGTGCATCGACGTGGTGTACAACGGCGTCGACCCGACGCGCTTCGACCCCGCCGCGCAGGGAGACGCCCGTGAGCGGCTCCGCGCCGAGCTCGGCCTCCGCCCCGGGCAGCCCGTCGCCGCGTGCGTCGCCCGCCTCCACCCGGTGAAGGATCACCCCACCCTCGTCCGCGGCTTCGCCCACGCGGTGAAGCGCGTCCCCGACGCCCACCTGCTCGTCGTCGGCGCGGGCGACACCACCGCGCTGCGCGGGCTCGCGGGGGAGCTCGGCGTCGCCGATCACATCACCTTCACGGGGGCGCGCCGCGACATCCCCGCGGTGTACGCGGCGGCGGACGTGTTCACGATGGCGTCGCTCTCCGAGGGGACGAGCGTGACGCTGCTGGAGTCGATGCTGCTCGAACGCCCCGCGGCGGTGACGGACGTCGGCGGCAACCCGGAGATCGTGGAGCGCCACGTGACAGGGCTCCTCTCGCCGCGCGGCGACGCGGAGGCGCTCGGCGATTCCCTCGCGACGCTCCTCGCCGACCGCGAGCGGGCGGCGAAGATGGGCACGCGCGGCCGGGCGCGGGTGCTGGAGCGCTTCACCCAGCAGCGGATGCACGCCGCGTGGCTGGGCGCTTTCAACGACCTCGTCGCGATGCGGGGTCGCTAGCCGTGTGCGGCATCGTCGGCGTGGCCAACCTCCGCGGCGACCTGCGCCCCCCCGAGCGCCCGCTCGTCGCCCGCATGGTCGCGGCGCTGCGCCACCGCGGCCCGGATGAGTTCGGGATCTACCTCGACGACCGGGTGGGCCTCGGCCACGCGCGCCTCTCCATCGTCGACCTCGCCGCCGGGCAGCAGCCCATGACGACACCCGACGGCGCGCTGGTGGTGGTGTTCAACGGGGAGGTGTTCAACCACGTCGAGCTGCGCGAGGAGCTCACGGCGAAGGGCCACGCCTTCCGCACGCGCTCGGACACCGAGGTGATTCTCCACGCGTGGCGCGCCTGGGGCGAAGGGTGCCTCGACCGCTTCAACGGCCAGTGGGCCTTCGCGCTGTGGGACGCGCGCGTCGGCGAGCTCACCCTCGCCCGCGACCGCCTCGGCGTCCGACCCGTTCACGTGCACGAAGGCGGCGGGCGGGTTCGGTTCGCCAGCGAGGTGAAGGCCCTCTTCGCCGACCCCGACGTGCCCCGCGCCCTCGACCCCGCGGGCCTCGTCGAGACCTTCACCTACTGGGCCCCGCGGGCACCCCGCACCCCCTTCCTGGGCGTCACCGAGCTCCCCCCGGGATCGCTCCGCACCTGGCGCCGCGACGGCACCTCCACCGAGCGCCGCTGGTGGCGCCCGCGCTTCCCGACGCGCCCTCCCGCCCCCCGCGACGAGGGCGAGCGCGTCGAGGCCCTGCGCGCGTCGCTGCGGGGCGCCACGCGGCTCCGCATGCTGCGCGCGGACGTCCCCGTCGGGGCGTACGTGTCGGGCGGCATCGACAGCGCGGTGGTGGCTTCGCTCGCGCGCGAGGCGCTGACGGGCGAGCTCCACACCTTCTCGCTCCGCTTCGAAGACGCCGAGTACGACGAGACGGCCCACCAGCGCGCCGTCGTGGCCTCGCTCGGGAGCATCCACCACGAGCTGGTCGCGTCCCGCGGTGACATCGCGCGGGTGATGCCCGCGGTGGTGCGCCACGCCGAACGCCCGCTGGTGCGCACGGGGGCGGCGCCGCTCTACCTCCTCTCGTCGCTCGTGCAGCGCGAGGGATTGAAGGTCGTGGTCACCGGCGAAGGGGCCGACGAGCTCTTCGGCGGGTACGACATCTTCCGCGAGGCGATCGTCCGGCGAGCGTGGGCGCGTCAGCCCGCTTCGAAGCTCCGCCCGCGGCTCTTCGACCGGCTCTACCCGTGGCTCACCCGCTCGCCGCAGGCCGCGCGGGGGATGGCGCTGAGCTTCTGGGCGCGCGGGCTCGATGCCCCCGAGGCGCCATTCTTCTCGCACCTCCCGCGGTGGCACGCCGCCCGCGCGCTCCAGCGCTTTCTGCGCCCCGAGGTGGCCGCGGCGGCCCGCTCGCTCTGCGACGACCCGCTCGCCACGCTGGAGGCCGCGCTGCCGGAGGACTTCGCCCGCTGGCACCCGACGGCCCGCGCGCAGCACCTGGAGATGGAGACGCTCCTCGCGCCGTACATCCTCTCGTCGCAGGGCGACCGGGTGCTGATGGCCCACTCGATCGAGGGGCGCTTCCCCTTCCTCGACGCCGACGTGATCGACTTCGCCGCGGGGCTCTCGGCGGGCGAGAAGGTGTTCGGGCTCGACGAGAAGCACCTGCTCAAGCGGGCCGCGCGGGGGATGGTGCCCGACGCGATCACCCGGCGCCCGAAGCAGCCGTACCGCAGCCCCGACGCGGCGTGCTTCGTGGGCTCCGGCGCGCCCTCCTACGTGGCCGAGGCGCTCTCCGCGGAGCGGGTGCGGGCGGTGGGGGCGTTCGACCCGACGCTCGTGGCGGGGCTCGCGGCCAAGTGCGAGCGGCTCGTGGCCTCCGGGGGCCTCAGCAACGCCGACAACATGGCCTTCGTGGGCGTCCTCACGACGCAGCTCCTCCACGACGAGGTGCTGCGGGCGCCGCCCGAAGACGCCGAGGGCCAGCGCTTCACCACCGTGATCGACCGACGAACGTAGCGGGCGCTTCAACCGCCCGAGGCGTCGTTGCCCACGTCGGTCGCGGCGTCGGCGCAGGTGCCACTGGAGCATGAGGCGGGCGGCTCGGACGTGCGGATGCAGTAGCCGCGGATGCACGTCTCCCAACGGGCGCAGGCCGGTTCGCAGCCCGCGTAGGGCGGGTCGACCGGTCCGTTGCTGCACGAGAACGCCGACGCGAGGAGGAGTGCGAGGCCGATGCGCTTCACGGGGCGATCGTATCGCGGGCCCATCACCCGCCGCCACTTCGCGGTGCGGCGGGGCGATCGAAGAGCTCCGCGGCGCGCGCGAGGGCCGGGCCGCTCACGGGCGCGACCCCTTCGACGAAGGTCGCCATCCTCGCCACCATCCCCGGAACGTACCGCGTGAGGTCGCCCCCCAGCACGGCGCGGAGCTCCGCCCGGTCGACCGCCGACAAGCGGAAGCGCCCTCCCCCGCACCCGCGGCACACGACGCCGCCCGCCGAGGGTTCGACCGTGACGGCGCGCTCCGGGGGGGCCTCCGTCTGGCAGCGCACGCAGCGGTCGAGGACGGGCGCGTGGCCGGCGTGCGTGAGGGCCTCCATCACAAAGCGGAGCAGCCGCGCGGGAGCCTGCGCGGGAGGGAGCCCCGCGAGGTCTTCGTAGAGCTCACCGAGGAGGAGGAAGGCCGTGCGATCGCCGGGGGACGCGTCGGCCACCTCACGGAGGAGCCCGGTGCCGGCGAGGGCCGCCGTCTGGCGCGTGAGGTCGCTGTGGAGGGCGGGCCAGGTGCGCTCGATGCGCGCTTCGTCGAGCCGGAGCCCGCGGGCGTTGGGGGTGATGGCGAGGGTGTGGAGGACGAGGGGCGTGAGGCCGCCGGCGAAGCGAACCCGCGAGCGCTGACCCGAGGGGCACAGCAGCTCGGCGCGGTCGCCGTCGTCGAGGAGGACGTCGACGCGGAGGTCGTGCTCGCGGAAGGGGCGGCGGTCGAGGACGAAGCCGCGCGCGCTCCGCTCGGACACGCTCAGGCGCGGAGCGAGGCCGTCGCGGTGGGGGCCGCCGAGAGCTGCTCGGGGCGATCCTGCAGGCGGGGGCGGAGCAGGAAGGACATCGCGAGGGTCGCGAGGATGGCGAACACCACCAGCGCGATGGCGAGGCCGAAGCGACGACCGCGGGCGGCCGGCGGCGACGCGAGCCGCGCGGGCACGGGCTGGACGTCGCGGGCCCGCACCTCCATGCCGTAGCGGGAGAGCACGTCGTCGGCCTTCATGCCCACCGCCGTCGCGTAGGACTTCAGGAAGCCCTTCACGAAGGTCTCACCCGGGAGGGCCTCGAAGCGTCCGGTCTCCATCGCCTCCAGGGTCTTCACCGGGATGCGGGTGGTGTCCGCGACTTCTTCGAGGGCGATGCCTCGCTGCTCGCGCTCGCGACGCAGGTAGGTTCCAATCGTCTCCATCAGCGCCTCCACGCGGCCTGGGCGAGGAGCCTCGCCGCGGAGGGGTTGCACCAGAGGGTTCGCGTCATGGCCCCACCGACCTCCCGAGCTCCGCGCACTCCCTGCCCTCGGTGGTCGTCGCGCCGAGCGCGATGCACCGCTGGAGGTCTTCGCGGGCTCGTTCGGGTTGGTGCAGTTGCACGCGGACCCTCGCCCGATCGAGCCAGGCGCCCTGAAGACCGTCGCAGCCAGGCTGCTCGGTGCCGAGCGCACGGTCGAGCGCTTCGAGCGCCCGGCCGTAATCGTTGAGCCGGTAGTACGCTTCGCCGAGGCGGGCGTGGCCGACACAGAAGTTCGTCTGAATGGTCACCGCGCGCTGGAGCGCCTCGACGGCCTCGCGGTGCTGCCCCTTGCGGAGCAGCGCCCACCCGAGGTTGCCCCACGCGAGGTGCTGCGAGCCGTAGGTGATCTCCTCGGAGGCCAGCCGAAACAGCGGGATGGCGTCGTCGAAGCGCCCGAGGTTGACCAGCACGACCCCGAGCGTCACGCGGCACTCGGCGAGGGGCGAGCGGAGGCGCTCGTCGGTCTGCGACTGGCGCTCGTAGAGTTCGACCGCCCGGCGGAGGTGCGTCTCGGCCTGCGGGAAGCGCCCCTCGGACCCGTACTCGGTGCCCAGGTAGCGGTGCGCGTCGGCGTTGTCGGGGTTGAGACGGATGGCCCGCTCCCACGCGACGACGGCCGCCGGAACGTTGCAACGCCCCTGCGCATCACACTCTCGAAGGTAGCCCAGCCCGTGCTCCACGCTCTCCGCCGACTGCTGCCTGGCCTCGTCGCTCACGCCGCCACAGGACCACCCTGCGGAGCCAAGAAACATGAAGAATGCCGTGCGGTAGAGGGTTCTGAACATTCGCGTGTCAACAGGAAACCGAGTGCCTCTTACTCCGCGCGGGACATCAACGTTCCGTCGGACATACCCGAGCGAACTCCGTGGGGTCAACCCGAAATTTGACAGGAAGAGCGTCGCACATCGCCTCGCCCGTTCGCCGAAACCTCTAGAATGCAAGGCATTTCGCGCAATCACTGAACGTCCGCGCCCGTGACGATGGTGTCGTGCCCCCGCACGCTATTGCACATCCACGGCACTCGTACAGCGCAGCTTGACCGGACGCTCCGATCAGGCGCGCACCTGTTCCTTCATGCCGAGGAGGGTGAAGAGACGGCGCAGGGCGTCGAGGTCGTCCATCGACACCTTCTCCTCGGCGAGGCGGATGTACCCGCCGTCCCGGAGCTGGATCATCGTGCGCTTGACCGTGTCGACGTCGAGCCCGGCGCGGGCGGAGAGCTCCAGCGGGGTGACGGCCACCTGCGCGCTCCCTGTGGTGCGCCCGGTGTCCGAGGCGAGGCGGAGCAGCGCGTTGACCACCTTCGACTGGTGGTCTCGGAGGAGCATGTTCTCGATCTGCTCCTCGGCGTCGCGGAGGCGGCGGACGAGCTGCTGGACGAGGCGCGTGGCGACCGCGGCGCTGCCCGAGAGCAGCACGTTGAAGGTGTCGGGGTCGAGGGCGAGCACGACGACGTCGGAGAGGGCCACAGCGCTCGAGGCGCGCTGCGTGTTGGGCAGGAGGGCCCCCTCGCCGAAGAGGTCGCCCTGACGGAGGATCTGGAGCGAGCGCTCGATCTGGCGGACGCGCTTGACCACGCGGACGCGGCCCTCCTGGAGCATGAAGACCTCACGGGCCGCATCCCCCTCGCGGAAGATCACGTCGCCGTTGTTGTACCGGCGCCCGAAGTGTTCGAGCAGCCTGTCGCGCTCGGCCGCAGAGATCTCGGTCATGACCGCGTCCGGTGTACAGGAACGCGCGGCCGATCGGAAGACCCGATGCGCGGCGCGGGGGCGGCGGTGTCCGAACAAAAGGACGTTGACAGGGATGGTGGGCGGAGATAGAAACGGCGCCCCCGTTGCCGGTGTAGCTCAGTCGGTTAGAGCAGGGGAATCATAATCCCAAGGTCGTTGGTTCAATTCCGACCGCCGGTACCAGGAAAGGCCCTAGCAATAGGGCCTTTCGTCATTTTGGGGGTCGCGCGGCCAGAGCTCGCAGGGTTGCGGTGGGCGACGCTGGGCAACCTGCACGTCGCGGGCATCGCTGCGGCGACGGCCGTGGGCATCGCCCAGGCGCGCGACGAGGCCGAGGGGGAGCTGCTCGCGCGCGAGGCCCCGGCGCGGTGCGCGTGGGTGCTCCAACTCGACGCCGACGCGCGGTGCTACGTGGTGCCCTTCCCGGTGGCGCCGCCGTCGCCCAGGACCTCCGCGGGGCAAGCGTGAGCCCCGCGCATCGCCTGACGTCGATCACGATCACTACGCGACCATCACGGGCGACGCGTCGGGCGCCGGTGCGGTGTTTCGCCGCATCGCCGAGATGAACTGGGAGATGCTCGTTGGAGAGCTCGAGTGGTCCCAGGGCACGGGCGAGCTGCAGCTGAGCGTGGTGATGCAGAGCGACCGCAGTTTCGACCGCCGTGCGTTTCGCGGCGTGGTGCGTTCGGTGCTGCGCCTCGCCGACCGCTACGCCGACGAGACCGCCCCCATGACCGGATCCCCCGTGGGCGAGTCGGGCACCGCGGCGGTCACATCAGCCATGTCGCGCCGTCGTAGGTCTTGAGCGCCTCGGGGGGGATCGCGCAGGTGACCATCCACGCCTTGAGGTTCGTGAGGTGCTTCGCGGGCATGTCGCTCGGCACGTAGACCGCGTCGACGTCGCGTCCGAACTCGACCCCGCCGTACACCTGGCACTCGAAGAACGCGCGCGGCGATTGGTACTTCGTGTCGGGGAGCTTCAGCGCGGCGAACACGATCGCCCACACGATCTTCGGGATCCCGTTCTCCTGGCCCTCCTCGCCTTCGTCCGGCCTGCGGCAGAGGTCACGGATCACGAGCAGCGGGCTTCGGCTGACGGTCCAGTGCGAGCGATAGTTCATCGAGCAGCGCGCGCGGAGGTGCTGCTTCATGCGCAGGTGCACGCGCCCGTAGTACCCGTATCCCAGAAAGGGGTTGCAGCGCCCGCCGCCCGCGTCGAGGTTGAAATTGAGCGCCCCGTAGACCGGAAACTCCTCCGGGCGCAGTCCGCGCAGCCCGCTCTCGCGCTCGTCCTTCTCTCGGCGCCAGCGGTAGTACCCGTCGCCGCGCGACGCCGCGTACGCGATGCGCTGCGTGGTGAACACGTTCAGCATCGGGTCGCCGGCGTCCTCCGTGTGCAGCTTCTCACCGTGCGCGTCGGAGCGCACCGTCAACAGAGACTTCAGCGGGTCGGTCTTCTCCGCGCTCTCGATCTCCTGCACCAGGGCCTTGATCCTCGTCTCGAGGGTGACCCCGTCGGAGAGGCCCACCTGCGCGCGCTGCTGCACGTACGCGTCGAACACCTGAAGCGTCGAGGGTCCGCCGCCGGTCGCGGACTGTCGCATCAGCGCGTCGATCCGCGAGACGCCGTCGCAGAACCGCAAGTGGTTCTTGACGTCGGTCTCCAGCGCGAGCTGGTCGATCTCCGTCGTCAGCTTGTTCTCGAACGCCACGGCGGAGACGTGGTGGTCGACGCACCACTGGAGCCACGTCCCGGCCTCGAGCATCTTCTTCGACTCCTCCGTCGAGAGCGCGCGAGACTCCGACTTCTTCTGCAGATCGTGATAGGTGTGAAAGGCCGTCCGCAGCATGGCGAGGTAGGCCTCCAGCGTGCGGTGGCGCGCGGCCCTGTCGTTCAGCGGACGCTCGACGATGTGGTAGCGGCTGCGGCTGGTGTTCGCCTCGATCGAGCGCACGGCCTTCTCCCACGCCTCGAGCTCCTTCACCTCGCTGGCGCTGAGGGTGCGCAGCGCCAGTGCGTACAGCGACTCGAGCGACGCGGCGGCGCGCTTCAGCTCGGCGACCTTCTCGCCGCGCGCGAGGTACCCCTTGATCGCGTCGAGGTTCTCCGGCGTGAGCGTGGCCTCGACGCCCTGCTGCTCGAGGAGCTGCGCGAGGGTGAAGCGCGTGCGGTTCACGAGGTACGTCGTGCCGTAGACGGTCTGCCCGTGGAGCGGGAACGCGCCGGGGTCGCCCGCGTACATCGACTCCGGGAGCGAGATGGTGAACGGCGCGCGCTCGGCGTACTCCATCACCGCGTGCAGCGCGACCTCGGCGTCTTCGACGCTGTTCATCTTGCCGGTGATGTCGCGCGCGTGCAGCCGCCGCGCGACCTCGCGGAACACCCACCGCTCGCACTCGCTGCGCCCTCGACCGCAGCGTGCCGCGCACGCGCAGCCGAAGTCTTCGAGGGCGTCGAGCACCCCGTACGGCCCCGGCTCCAGCGCGTCGCGCGCCACCAGCGGCGGGCGCGCCCCGGCCGCCGCGCCGACGCGCGGATGCAGCGCCTTGCGCCCCTCGACCAGCGCCTGCTCGTCGAAGGGAAGCTTGGGCCGTTCGATCGGCGGCTCGACCTCGCTCGACGCCGAGGTCGTCGCCTTCTTGACGGCGTTCGCCTTCGACCCGGTGACCGTCTTCAGGTCGTCGTCGGCGACGGCGGTGACGAACGCGCGGAGCCGCGACGCCGTCAGGTGCGCCGAGCCGCCGTGGTCGAACAGCGTGGCGTCGGGGGTGTTGTCGAGGAGCGTCGCCGTGTCGAGCGCGACGCCGGGGCCCCCCGTGACCCACGTGACGTAGCTCGGCGAGAGGTCGCCCAGGGCGATGTTCGACGTGAACTTCGAGCGCTCGCTCGACGGCGCCAGGGTCGATCCCACCGTCTCGACGGGCGTCTTGGCGTCGCTCTTCGCCAGCCATACCTCGACCGCGTGGCAGCCGATCATCCAGTCGTGCACCTGCACGGGGTCATGGCCGGTCTTGTGGGCCGCGACGCGCACCTGCACCGCCGCGTCGGAGAGCGACATCGTGCGCTTGAGGTACCGCTCGATGGGGTCGCCGCGCAGGATCACCGACGCGTCGCCGAGCCGCGCGTCGACGAAGGTCGCCTTGAGCGCGCCGCGGTGCCGGTCGAGCAACATCGCGCCGAGCAGGTTGCCGGCGCGGGGATCGGCCTCGAGGGGCAGCGCCGTCGACGACAGGGCCGTCGCGCCGACGAGCGAGCGCCCGAGCGCCGCGAACGCGATGAGCAGCAGGGGAAACTCCTCGTCGGCGCCGAAGGTCGCGACGTGCGCGTGCAGCCACGACATCAAGAATCCCTCGGTGCGCCGGAAGCCGCGGTACCAGGCGTCCCTGCGCGCGATCACGGGCTTCAACGCGGGCACCGCCTCGAGGGCCTCGACCACCGCGAAGGCGACGCATCCCGTGTCGTGGGTCTTGTGCACGTGCGCGCAGTATGGGCACGGGGCCGCGGTGGGCGTGCGGTCGACGAAGATCGACGACGGCGCCGCGGCGCGCAGGGGGGTCTTGGCGTCGGAGGCCTTGCGCGTGTCGAGTCCGGGCGCGCAGCGCGGGCAGTACCAGACCGGGCCGACGGAGCAGACCTCGCAGGGGTCTGACTTGGACGGCAGCGCGCCCGTGCGCGGGTCCTTCGCGAGCTCGCCGCCGCACTGGTGGCACCGCGGCAGCGTGCGCACGAGCGTGGCGAGCGCGACGCCCTTCGGGTCGCCGTCACCGGTGCGCGCGCGCACCTCGACGCTGTAGGGGCCGTCTCGCCACGCGAGGGGCCTTCCGTCGGCGCCCTTGCACACGATCAGCGTGGTCATGGCGCGGTCGTCGACGCCCTCGAACGCGGTCTCGACCACCGTCGCGCCCTTGCCGTTGACGACCGCGATCTCGCCACGCGTGAGCCGGTCGCACCCCGCGGCGGAGTGCTCGACCTCGAACGACCCCACGATCGGCGCGGGCTCTTGCGGCATGGCTTCGAAGGGCGGCGACGCGTCGAAGGGGTCTTCCCACGCGGGCCGCCACGCGCCCACGTCGAGCCGCGCGTCGCGGTCGGCGTCGTCGAGGAAGTACCGCAGCCTCGCGCTCACCCCGACGCGCCCGCGATCGGCCGTCGACGCGAAGAGCGCGCCGTCGCCGTTCCACGCTGCGACCGAGGCCGGACCCGGCGCGACGCCCGCGTGGTCTTCGCTGTGGAGCGGCGTGGGCGCTCCCCGCCACCGCACCGAGGTCGCGCCGGTCAGGGTTGACGACTCGTCGTACGCGATCCGTTCGACGCGCACCGCCAGCTTGTCGGCCACCGCGGGTTTGCCCGCGAGGCGCGCGCGAAACGCCGTGGTGTCTGCGCCGCCGACGTCGCTGCGCCAGTCGGCCGTCGCCCAGCGTGGGGGCAGTTCGAAGCCGACCCACACCGGCACCTCCGTCACCTCGACGTGGATGACGTTCTCCTCGTCGGCGACGGCGGTCCACCTCGCGCGGAGCGGGAGCTCGCGGAAGCGCGTGTCGGACACGGTGACCTCGTAGTCGCCGGGCGGCACCGAGGCGAACGCCGCGGCGCCGTCGATCGTCGCCGTCACCTTGCGCTCGAGCTCGGCGTTCGCGGCCGAGAGCGCGACCGCCACGCCGCCGACGACCCCTCCCCCGCCGCGGCGCTTCACATCGACCACGAGCCGCCCCTTGCCGACCTGACACGCGAGCACGACCCCGGTGATGGGCGCCGTGCCGAAGGTGGCGCGCGCGTCGGCGAACACCGTCGACCACTCGATCACGGCGCGCCCCCGCGCGCGAGCCACGCCGCGGCCCGCGCGAGGCGAAGGTCCGCGGCACACTCACGGTCGCGTAGCATCGGGCCGGTGTCGTCGCGCTCGGCGAGGTCGTCGCCGTGCGCGAGGCAGAGCGCGACGAAGCCCGCGGCGTCACCCGCGCGCTCGAAGCCCAGAGACACCGCGCGACGCAGCGCCGACTCGGCCCGGCGCACCAGCGCGTCGGTGCAGACGGGACCGGCGACCTCGGGGTGACTCCGCGTCAGCCACGCGACGATGTCGCGCGCGCGGGCGCGGAGCCGCTGTGTGTCGAAAACCGCCTTCTGCGCGTCGCGGACCACCAGCATGAAGCCACCTCTGGGTCGCGGAGCGTAGTCCGGCGCGCGCGCGTCATGCGGCGAATTGTGTCATCGCACGACGCCTGCGCGACGCGAGGAACCGCCTCCGTTCAGTTCTGAATTTTGGCAGGGTATAGGGCATCCGATGGCCCTGCCCGTCAAGCACCCCCGCAGCGCCCGTCCCACGCCCCACGGGTGTGTTCGCTCGAGACGGTGAGTGCACAGCCGAGCGGCACCGGGTGCGGTGTTGCGGTCGTGGCGTACCGACTGCGACGCCCGCGGCTCAAGCGCGGAGTGCGGCGCCGCGGGGGGCGCGCGGCGACGTCGGCGAAGTGGTGTCACCCGGGCGCGACGCGCGTGGCGTCGACACAACAGGAGGCCCTCTCCCTTGTTGCGTCAACGCCATGCCGGTTCTGGCCGGTTCCCCGCGGCGCGCGGCCGAACGTGTGGTGCGCGCCGTGCAGTTGTGGTGAGCATCATGCCCATGTGAGTGTTGTCGATCGAGCAGAAGCCTCACCGGCGCCACCCGCGCGGCGTCAGTGTCGGCGGCGCAGCGGGTCCGCGCGACCTCGCCCAGCACCTTCGCGGCCAGGGCGGCCTGTCGCTCGTCGCGCAGCGATCCCCTCAGGCGTACTCGACGTTGAGGTGCGCGAGCCCGCGCGATTGCAGGCGTGTCTCGAGCCCCTTGGAGAACGGCCGCCCGCAATTCACGACCTGGAGGCTTCGCAGCCCTTGCATCTCCACGAGCGCGTCGACGTTGCGGAGCTTCTTCGCGTTCATGACGCAGAGCTCCGTCAGCGAAGGCAGCGAGGCGAGCGCCGCGCAGTCCGCTTCAGCCCTGCAGCCGACGACCATGAGGCACTCAAGCGCCCGCAGGCGGCGCACGGAGTCGAAGGGCGCCTTCAGCCCGACACCGTTCAGGTGCACGAAGCGCAGTCCTTCGGGCGCGCAGCAGAAGACGTCGGCGTCGCCCACGGTGTGCGCTTCGAGGTGCTGGAGCCGCGTCGCGGCCGCGAAGGCCGGCAGCGCTTCGCCGGACTTGTCGAGCTCGATTCGCAGGTACTCCAACGACGGGACCTGCGCTGCAGTGAGCCCCACATCCCTCCAGGGCACCTGCGACTGCGAGACCAGACCGACGAGCAGCAGGGCGCGCAGCGAGGTCACAGCGCCCTCGGGCCAGCGCAGCAGCGTGCGGTCGACGGCGGCGACGTGTTCGCGGTCGTAGGTGGCCGTGAGCGTCGTGAGGCGCCCGAGGAGTCCGCTCTCGGAGGCGTGGCGCAGGTACGCTGCGGGCGCGGTCAGCGAGCGGAGCGCGGGCAGCGAGAGCAGCCACTCCGGCAGCCTTCCCTTGCCGAGCTGTGACGCGCTGGGCTCCAGGTGCACATGCACCGCAGACTCGGGCGACGGCGGGGTCTTGCCCCAGGCCACGCGCGTCGCGCCCGCGTCGTCTGCGAACCGGTGAGCGGCGCCCACCCGCAGCGCGCCGTGACTGTGTGGCTCGTTGTAGCGGGCGCGATCGGCGCTCAGGAGGGGGGCGAGGGTCATGGCGTGTTCGCTTGCAGGTCGTGCGGCGGGGGCTATAGGGCATCCGATGGCCCGTGCCCATCAATCACCCCCGCAGCGCCCGTCCAACGCCCCGCGGGTATGCTCGCTCGGGACCGTGTGTGTACAGCCCAGCGGCACGTCGTGCAGTATCGCTGTAGTGGCAGCTTGCGGCGACGGCGCCTGACCGCGTCCGACCACCTCCTCGAGCGCGCGGTGACCGCGGCGGGGGCGTCGCCCACCGACGCGCAGCGCCAGGAGGTGGCCCGCAAGCTCGAAGACCTCGCGCCCGACCTCGAGCACGAGCGGACCGTCTTCGAAGACCTCATCGCCGTCGCCGAGCAGCAGGCGGGCGCGTTCTGACGCGCGGCCGTGCGGGGGGACGTCCGCCGACGCCCGCGTCGATGGCCACCCGCACCCGAGACCGGGGGTGTCGCGCTCGGCGACAGGCCGATGCGGGAAGACACCTGCGCCGCCCGTCGGGGCCTCAAGGACCAGTCAGCCGCCGCCGATCGAAGGAGGCGGTATGCAGCGAACGATGCGCGAGATGGCACCGCCGGAAGACGTCGGCGGAGCGACGCGACGGTGCTCGGCGGGCCGGCGCCCTTGGACGCCCAGTACGCCGGAGGCGTCTTCATGAACGGCCTGCCCGATGCCGCTTTCCTGGGCGGGTTGCAGCTCATTCTCTACGGGTGCTGCTGGGGGCTGGCCGTGCTGCTGCTGGCCGAGCAGCGCCGCGCCTCGGTGCACTGGGGCATGTACTCGGTGCTGGCCGGCGTGTCGGTCTGGCTGATCGCCCTGTCGCGAGCGCGCGGCGAGGCGGCCTGCGCGGTGACGGCGCTCACCCTGTCGCTGGTCGGCTATGCCGCCGCGGTGCGCGGCGTCGATCTCTTCCTGCACGATCGGCCGCGCATCGACCGCCTCACCTGGGGCGTCACCGGGCTGGCCTGCGCGGCCATCCTCTGGCTGGGCACGAGCGCGGAGCTCACGCGCGCCCACCTCGCGGTCTTCGGCCTCGCGCGGGTGCTCCTGCTCTCGGGCTCGGCGCTGCTGTTCGCGCGCGAGCTCTGGCGCCAGTTCGGCGCACTCGGGGCGCTGGTCGCGGTGGTGCCTTCGCTGCTGTTCGGCCTGGCCTCGGTGCCCGTGCTCTACCGCCTGGCGGTGACCCCCGACGCGATGCTTCGCATCCAATCCAGCTCGACGCAGTCGGTCGACAAGGTGGCGCTCGCGCTCATCACGGCGGCGCTGTTCAATTTCAGCTTCCTGTACATGCTGGTCGGGCGCCTCTTCAAGCGCCTGCGCCACCAGGCGCAGCACGACGCGCTCACCGGCCTGCTCAACCGGGGGGCCATGGACCACGCGCTCCGCCACCAGTGGCAGCAGCACCGCCGGCTCGGCCACGGGCTGGCGCTGGCGGTGCTCGACATCGACCACTTCAAGCGCATCAACGACACGCACGGGCACCCGGTCGGCGACCAGGTGCTGGTCGCGGTGGCGCGGGCGCTCGCGACGGAGTCCCGCGCCGCGGACATCGTGGCGCGCATGGGCGGCGAGGAGTTCCTCGTGCTGATGCCCGGGGCCGACGCGCCGGGCGCACGTCGCGCCGTCGAGCGCCTCCGCAAGGTGGTGGAGGCCCTCCGCATCCCCGTGCCCGGCGGCGAGATCCAGCTCACGCTGAGCGCGGGGCTGGCGCTCGTGACGCCAGACGACGTCGATGCCGCCGCCGTGATGCGCCGCGCCGATGTCGGCGTCTACACGGCCAAGCGCGAAGGCCGCAATCGCGTCGTCCTGGAAGGCTGCGCCGCGTTCGCCTGAAACGAACGCGGTGTCGCGCGGTGCTCACAGATCGCGGGGAGGGGCCTCCCGCGCGTACCAAACCCGTCGTCACACCGCGCGAGAACCGACCCACCACGCCGAGCTGGAGGCCGAAGTAGAGCTGCGTGAGAGTGCTGTCGCTGGTCATGGAGACGGTGCGTCCGCCCGAGGTGATCGATCGCGGCGTCGTGCGCACCAGGAGTCGGGTTCGATTCTTCGACGATGTGCGGGCTCGATTCGTCCGGTCGGGCCGTGCGTGGTTCTCGCGGTCGCAGCGTGGCGTGGGCCTTCGCTCGCGGCGCTTCAATCGATGGACCGATCTCGGAGGCCCGACGATGAAGCCTGTCGATTTCTGGGTCTAAGTCCTCGGGATCACTCAGCACGACGAGGGCCTCGGCGCCGGGGCCATCGAGCACCGCGAGGCTCTGCATCGCGCCGACGTCGCGCATTCGAATCCGCATCATGGGGGGGTAGAGACGCTCGCTGCGCGCGAGGTCGGCGCCGTGGAAGGTGGTGCCGCCGCGGGACGCCGCGGAACCGTCGCATCGCCAGAGCGCCGCGCTCGCGACCGAGAGCGTGCCGTTCGCGGAGGCGGTGATCCACAGCGGGAGCCCCGCGAGGTCGGGCAAATCAGCGAGGCCCAGGGGGTCGCGGTCGTCGACGCGGTGCGTGCTGAGGTAGAGGTCGCGCGCGTTCTGGTCGCGCGCGAGGGCGAGCACGTCCTGGCTCAGCCAGGCGAGCCCGCGGATCGCATCGGGCGCGTCGTAGCGCGCGAGGGTCTCGCCAGATGTGAGCGCGACGGTGATCGCCCTCGTCGGCGAGACCTGGACAGCAACGTAGCGACGGTCGGGGCTGAGCCTCCACGAGAGGGCGGCGTCCGCGACGGGGCGCGAGGACAGGTGAGAGACGGCGCGAGGATACCAGATCAGAACTACGCGTTTCTGCGGCGGCAGGTCGCGCGCCAGAGGCCGCCGCGGGCGCCCACGAGGGCGCCGTCGGCGTCGTCGGGGGTGACCGAGACGACCTCGGCGGGGAGCGTCCACGCGCAGAGGGGACGCGCGTCGGCGCGGTCGAACGCCAGGAGCTCGTCGCGCAGGGTGGCGAGGCGGACCCCATGCACCAACACCCGGCGCCCCTCGCAGGTGAAGTGCACGGCGGGGGCGCGGCCCTCGACGGTCACGAGGGGGCGCGGGTCACCCCCGTCGACCTCGGCGAGCGACACGCGCCAGCGCTCGGGTGAGGTGCGGCCGGCGCGTTCGACGAGGGCCAGCGTGCGTCCGTCGGGCGCGGCGGTGATCTGGCGCTGCGGCGCGGCGGGCAGCGTGACCTCGGCGCGCACGGCGCCCGTCGACGCATCGAGGTGCACCCAGCGCTGGCCTGCGGCGGCGCGTTCGACCAGGGCGAGGCCGCGGTCTACCCACGCGGGGCCCGCGCCCGATGCGGGCGCCGCGGCGAGGTCGACGCGCCAGCGGGGGGCGAGGGTGGCGACGTCGCAGCCCTCCACGCGCTGCGCGCGCCCCGCGGACGACACGAGCACGGCGGTGCGCCCCTCCGCGGAGAGTCCCCGCAGCGCGCGCGGCGCCAACACGGCCTGGAGCCGCGGCGGCGCCGTCGCGTCGTCGAGGTCGACGATCGTGACCGTGCGGAAGGGCTCCACCGACGAGTCAAGGAACGTCACGACGTCGCCGTCGAGGAAGGCCGCCATCCGCGAGCAGCGCGTCCACGAGGGGTCGGCGGGGGCGAGCGTGCGCAGCCGCGTGCCGTCGCGCGCGTCGAGGAGCGCGAGCGCGCCGTCGGCCAGCTCCGCGAGCGCGAGTCCCCGGCGCGGATGTGCGCCCACACACCGGCCCGGCAGCGACCATCGGGGCGCTTCGCCGCCAGCCTCCCACGCGGAGACGCGGCCGACGGCGTCGTTGACGAGGAAGGGCCCTCCCAACCCGGCCGCGTAGAAGGCCCACGGGTGCGGCCCCCCGGGGAGCGCGACAAGCCCCGCCAAGGGCGGCCCGCCGGGCCAGCGGGAGGTGTCGTCGACCATGGGGGGATAGGGGCATCCGATGGCCCTGCCCGTCAAGCACCCCCGCCGCGCGGCTTCTTCGCGGGGTGATCCGCGCCTGAGGTTTCTTTGACGGCGGCGAGGCTCATCGGAGAGACGTCGCCCATGCCGAAGCCCTCCGCGCGCGCACCGAAGCTCCCGCCGCCGCCCGCCCCCGCCGCCCGGCTGCTCTGCGGGCGGGTGTTTCAGGTCACCCACAAGCCCGACGGCATCTCGTCGACGGTCACCGCCGCGCTGCAGAAGATCGCGAAGGCCGCGCGGTCGCAACAGCCCGAGGCCTGGGCGGTGTTCCCGGTGAACGGCCGCGACGCGGTGGTCGTGGGCTTCGCGTCGGGCAAGACCCCGCGCGCGCTGGAGCAGTCATGGGCTATCGAGCCCGGCGCGGTCGCGTCGCTTCACCACGACGTGAACGCCTACGCGTGCTGGTCAGGGAGCTCGGTGGGCCCGCAGCGCGACGACCGCGTCGACGCCGACTGCGTCGATGAGTTCGCGCGCGCCCTCGACGCGACACCGGAGTGGAAGGCCCTCGGCGCGACGGCCGTCGACGCGCGCACCCTGCCGGGTGGCGACGGCCTCGAGGACGAATTCGCGCCGCCCTTTCTGCTGCTCACCGACGACGGCCGCGGCGCCGACGTGGTGTTCGGCATGTCGTTCTGGCGCGCGGGGGAGCGCTACGAAGTCGGCCGGGTGAGCACCTGGACGCGCGCGGTGGGCGACGGCGAGGTCGTGCGCGTCGTGGGCGTGCGCGCCGCGCGGGTCGACCGCGAGACGCCCCTGCGCGTGGCCCCGCCCCACCGCGGCGATGCGGCCGACGCGTGGCGCGACGCGTGCCGCGCCGAGACCCGCGCCGTGCTCGACAGCCCGCGGCCCTTCGCGTGGTACTTCATCGCCGACCCCGAGGGGTGACTCACGCCGCGCCCGAGATCCCGTCGCACGTGGCCTACTGCGCCACCCCGAAGGCCGAGCGCACGCCCAGCCTTCACCGCCGAGCCGGCCGCCTCGGAGCTCAGCGCGATGGCCGTGGCGTTCGGGTCGAGCGGAACGTCGACCCCGTCGCCTCGCCAGGACCCTGGACACGTCGGCGCGACGCCCCCAATGACCCGCCGCGTGACCGCCTTCTTGCGCTGCTCCCTCGTCGTCGCCGCCGCGCACCTCGGTGCGTGCGTGACGCCGCGGGTCGGGGAGACGGTGCCGCCCTTCGTGATGCGCGACCTCACGGGGGCGGTCCGCACGCAGCGCGACCTCACGGGCGTGTGGCAGGTGTGCCTGCTCGCCGGCGACGACGACGCCCTCAAGGCCGTCGCCGACTGGTTTCATCGCCTCCGCATCGCCGCCCCCGGCGTGCCCATCATGACCCTGCTAGCCACCGACCTCTTCGCGTTCCTGCCCACCTCCAGCCTCGTGAACGACCTGCGGGAATCCACGCCGCGGCACCGCTGGCGGGAGGTGTGGGTCGCCCGTGACGGCCTCCTGGTCGGGTCGCTCTCGATCTTCGACACGGACGTCCCTTGGGTGTGGGTGGTCGACCCGCAGGGGCGCGTGGCCGAGTCCCTCTACGGGGACGTGAGCCCCGCAGGGCTCGGGCGGGTCCTGTCCGCGCTGCCGCGCGCGGCGCGAGGGCGGTAGCGCCCGCGGCGGCCCGCGGACGTCGTCGCGGCGTGGACCTTGCGGCGGTTCAACACCCCTCGCGCGGTGGAGCGCCCCGGAGCCCACGCGGCGGCTGTGGGTCGGGGGCGGGCGCGACGCGGTCTCCGCCGACGACGGGACGCTGCGCGTGCGCGAGTTCGTGTGGGACGCCGCGGAGCGACAGGGGCGTGAGCCGTAGCGGGGGCTCAACGGGGGACGAGGGTGGCGCGCCGGCCCTCCTGGGCGTGTGGGCGACGGCGCCGTCCTTCCCCAACGGCTGTAGGGGCGACGCGCCCGGGTCACTCGGCCGCCGGCGGGAGCGCCTCCATCACCTGATGGAAAGCCGTGTGGACCTGCTCCAGTCGCTGGTCGATGGCGACGCGGGCGGCGGCCTCGCAACCGCGCTGGAGGTCAGCGGTACTGGCGACGAGCTGCTGGGTGGTGGCAGACCATCGGTCGGCGGCGGCCCCGGCGGGAGCGCTCTCCGCGGCGACGGCGGCGGCCCGCTCGGCGAGGGTGCGGGACTGCTCGCACGCGCGGCCCTCGCGGCCGGCGCCCGCCTCCGAATGCCACAGCGGCCGCAGCACGTCGTGGAAGGCGGTCATCGCCGGGGTGAGCGCGGGGCGACGGTGGTGCTCGCCGCCTCCCTGGTGGTGCTCACCGCCGCTGGCGGCCGCGGTCGACGCGCCGGTGGGCGTGGAGGACGAGCCGCCGCTGGCGCAGGCGGAGAGGGCGGCGGCGAGGGTCAGCGCGAGCATCGAACGGAGGGGGGACATCACAGACTCCTGGTGGGGCCCGGAGGGGTATCACGAACGCGGGCGCTCTCCGTAGCGTAGCGTCTCGGCCAACTCCCACGCCGCGAACTCGGCCCGCTGACCGCGCGCCCGCAGCAGGGGAAAGCCCCGACGGCTACCACGTGCTCGCCACCTACTACTGCGCGCCCAACACCTACCACTATTACCTCCCTGACGACCGCGACACGTTCTTGCGACCGTTGCAGGCGCTGACCTGCGCGTCGAACCTCGAGTACATCAACGGCTCCTGCTACCGGCGGTGTCCGGCGGGCACCGTCAGCCGGGGGATTCTGGGCTGCGCGACGGGGGCCTCGCGTGTCGTCACGCCGCCGCACGCTACCGCGCATTGAAGAAGTCGGCGGGCGGCGTTAGCGTC
>JBILLV010000480.1:0-5471 GCA_044375895.1 Polyangiales bacterium
CAGCGCGCCGCCGAAGCGCCGCCGACGCCCGCCGAGCCGTGGCCCTTCGACGGCGATCCGCCCCGCTTTGCGCGCACGCTGACCGCGGACGCGCGCCATGGTGACGTCTCGCTGCGTCGTGCGCTCGACGTGACCGGCGAGGTCGTCGCCACGCTCGCGCTCGACCCCACGCTGCGGGCCTTCGACGCGTCGCGCGCGCTCTTCCTCGACACCGAGACCACCGGCCTCGCGGGGGGGACGGGCACCGTCGCCTTCCTCGTCGGCATGGCGTGGTTCGAAGCCGACGCGCTCCACATCGAACAGTGGCTCGTCGACGACCTCGACCGCGAGCCCGCCATGCTCGAACACGTCGCCGCCCGCATCCGCGACGCCGGCTCGCTCGTCACCTTCAACGGCCGCACCTTCGACCTCCCGCTCCTCCGCTCGCGCTTCGTCATGGCCCGCGTCGCGCCGCCCGCCGAGCCCCCGCACCTCGACCTCCTCCACGTCGCCCGACGCATCTACGGCTCCCGCGTCGAGCGCTGCGCCCTCACCACCCTGGAGCGCGACGTGCTCGGCTTCGCCCGCGTCGGCGACATCGACGGCGCCGAGATCCCCGAGCGCTACCTCCGCTTTCTCCGCGAGGGTGAGGCCGCTCGCTCGCTCCTCACCCCCGTCGTCACCCACAACGCCTGGGACCTCGCCGCCCTCGCGGCCCTCACCGCGGAGCTCGGCGCCCGCGCCGCCCGCGCCGACGCCGACGGCCGATTCGAAGCGCGCGACCTCGTCGGCATCGCCCGCACCACCCACCGCGCCGGCGACGCCGACCGCGCCGTCGCCCTCGCCACCGAGGCCGCCGCGCTCGGCACCGCCCGCAACGAGCCCGCCGTCGCCCGCGACGCCCACGTGCTCGCCGCCAGCATCCACAAGCGCCGTCGCGACGCCGAGGGCATGTGCGCCCGCCTCCTCGACGCCCTCGCCCACGGCGACGACCCCGCGCTCCACCTCGAGCTCGCCCGCTGCTACGAGCGCGACCTCGGTGACCCCGCCCGGGCCCTCGACCACTGCCTCCGCGCCGACGGGGCCGAACCCGCCGGCGCCCACGCCCGCCGCGTCGCCCGGCTCCGGCGCAAGGCCCGGGCCGCGCGCCATCACCAGCTCCGGCTCCCAGGCGTGGAGTAGTTCGTCGGGGCGTTGTGGTAGCGTCCGCGCGCCATGCCCGACCTCCTCGCGCGCGACGACGACCCCATGTTCGGACTGCTCCGGGTGATGCACGACGACGGCTCCGCGTCGGCCCTCGACCCCGCCCTCGACGACGCCACCCTCCTGCGCATGTACCGCGAGATGCGGCGGCTGCGCCTGCTCGACGAGAAGATGCTCATCGTGCAGCGCCAGGGGCGCATCGGATTCTACGGCGAGGTGAAGGGCCAGGAGGCCACCCCCATCGCCGCGGGCTTCGCGCTCGAACCCGACGACTGGATCTTCCCCGGCCTCCGCGAGGGCGCCGCCATGCTCGTGCGGGGCTTTCCCCTCGCGACGTACGTGGCCCAGTGCTGGGGCAACTCCCTCGACGTGCAGAAGGGCCGCCAGATGCCCAGCCACTACTCCGGTCGCGCGGTGAACCAGGTCTCCTGGTCGAGCTGCATCGGGCCGCAGGTGCCGCAGGCCGTCGGCGCCGCCATGGCGATGCGCGCGCAGGGACGTCCCTCCGTCGCGCTGGCCTTCTTCGGCGACGGCGCCACCAGCCAGCCCGACGTGCACAACGCGATGACCTTCGCCGCCCGCTACAAGGCCCCCGTCGTCCTCGCCTGCCAGAACAACCACTGGGCCATCAGCATCCCGAGCCGCGCCCAGACCGCCGCCCCCACCTTCGCCAGCCGCGCCGTCGCCTACGGGATGCCCGGCGTCCGCGTCGACGGCAACGACGTCCTCGCCGTGTACGTCGCCCTCCGCGACGCCGCCGCGCGCGCCCGCCGCGGCGAGGGACCCACCCTCCTCGAGTGCGTCACGTACCGCATGGGGGCCCACTCCTCCAGCGACGACCCCTCACGCTACCGCTCCAACGAGGAGGTCGCGATGTGGGCGAAGCGCGACCCGGTCGACCGCTTGCGTCGCTACGTGGCCGGCCGCGGGCTCGTCACCGACGCCTCCGACGAGCAGCTCCTCGCCGAGCTCACCGCGGAGATCAGCGCGGCCATCGCCGAGGCTGAGCGCCACCCCAACGCCGCCCGCGAGCAGATCTTCGACGACGTGTACCGCGACCTCCCGTGGCACCTCGCCGACCAGCGCGCCGCCCTCCTCGCCGCGCCCGCGCCGAAGGGCCACTGACGCGCTACCGCGGCCGACTGCGCGCCGCGTCGCCGAAGATCCCCTTCGCCATCAAGCTCCCCTCGGCCTCCGTGCGGCTCGCGTAGACCGTCGCGCGCACCGCGGCGATGGCCTCGTCGTCAGGCGCCGCGCGGGCCGCCCACTCCACGACCTGACACGCCAGCGCGTGGTCGCCCGCCGCCGAGAGCGCCTCCGCCCGCCGCGCGAGCACGTTCGCGCCGCCCGCCAGCGCCGCCACCTCGCGCGACACCTCGGCGTCACGCGCAGGCTTGAGGCGCGCGGGGTTGCCGTCCCACCAGCCGCCGTAGAGCCGCCACACGTTGCGCACCACGAACTCCGGCTCGTCGTACACCGGGCGCAGCCACGGGCGCTCCAGCAGATGCTTCGGCGCCCGCACGCTTCCGAGGATCGCGTCGAGGGAGGCGCCCTCGTTCATCAGGGCGACGGTAGCGTCGTGGAGGTGGCGGAGCAGCGCGGCGGTGTCGGTGAGGGCCTCGCGCACGCGGTCGACGCCCTCGATGGGCGGTCCGTGGCCCGGCAGCAGGAGCTCGGGGGAGAGGGCCGCCATGCGCTCCAACGCGACGGCCTGCTCGATGGGGTAGCGCTGCACCTTCTGAGGGTTGCCGCAGTTGGGGGAGGCCCAGATGAAGAGGTCGCCCGCGCACACCGCCCGCTGCGCCGGGAGCCACGCCCAGGTGTGGTCGTCGGTCTCGCCGCGCGCGTGGTGGAGCTCGACGCGCACGCCGCCCACGTCGAGCGCGAGGCCGTCGTCGTGGGTCACGTCGGGGTCGCGGTACTCGGTCGGCCAGCGCATCCCCTCCACGCCAAACTGCCGCGCGTTGATCACCCCGTTGTAGCCCGCGGTGAGCCGGTAGCGGGCGAAGCGGGCTCGCACCGCGCGGTGCGCCACGACGCGCATCGGGGCGCTCCCCGACGGGCGCGCCTCGGCGTCGAAGAGGGCCGCGCCCATCACGTGGTCGATGTGCCCGTGGGTGTACACCACCGTGTGAACCGGCGCGCCGCTCCACGCGCGCACCTGCTCCTGCACGGTCGTGGCGGTGAGGGGGCTCCCCACGTCGAAGAGCACCAGGCCCTCGTCGGTGCGGAGCGCCGCCACGTTGGCGAAGCTCGACACGAAGGCGAGGTCGTCGCGGTAGGGCTCCAGGCCGCAGAGGGTGGTGAAGGGGTGGAGGCTCTCCGTGTTGGAGGCGCCGTTCCAGAGCGATTCGGCCAGTTGGCGCACCGGTCCCATGGCGCGCGAGTCTACCCCTGGACACAGGGAGCGCGGCAAAGAGAAGATCGGCGCACCCTACGATGACGCAAGCCCGCACCGCCCCGAGGCCGCAGCAGACTACGTCGCCCCCGGAGGTCCGTGAGGCCAACCGCGTGTTTCTCCAGCGCCACCCCGAGCGGGGCGGGCGGCTGCCGCGGCCCAACGACCCCAACGACCGCGCGGCGGTGGCCGAGTGGCGGCAGATTCACGCGGCGGCGAAGGCGCGCAACACCGCGGCCACGACGCCCAAGCCGCAGCCCTCGAAGCCCACGCTCCCCTGTCAGGCCAACAAGCCCGCGTGCGAGATGCTCTCCGCCGAGCTGAAGTGCTCGCACTTCGGGGAGAAGCGCAAATACAAGGTCACGCTGCCCCAGGTGAACCCGCAGCTCCGCTTCCTCGAGGTGATCGCGGGCAACCAGACCACCAAGGAGTCGATCACCGTCAGCACGGTGTGGAAGAAGCTCCTCTGCAACGACCTCAAGCACAAGACGCGGCACATCATCGTCAAGCCGCCCAACAACGGCGCGGAGATCGTCACCGGCGCGACCTCGCTGAAGTTCGACGTGAAGTCGTCGCTCGTCTTCCCGTGGCAGGCGCGCGTCGCGGGCGCGCCGGGCACGCTCTACATCCTGTGGAAGTACATCTGGCCCTCGCGCGCGACGAAGGACATCTACTACGTCGACTTCGGCGTCTGCACCGTGAAGGGCCCCGTGCAGGCCCAGGTGCGCGTCTACCCCGACATCCAGTGGTGGATCGAGGTGGGCATCTCGATGGGCGTCGAGCGCTCGCGCACCCGCGCTTCGAAGTACGCCCTCGGTGCGCCGCCCAACATCCAGAACGAGCACGGCCTCGCCGTCAGCGCGGAGTTCAAGGCGTCGTTCAAGTACGACGGCAAGCAGAGGGACGTCGGCAAGGAGTTCAAGACCACCTTCGACGAGCGCGCGGGCTGGTGGCACACGACAAAGATCGCCTCCTCGTGGCTGCGCAAGATCGCCTACTACGCGGGCAACGTGAAGGTCACCTTCCCGCAGATGGCGTGGGGCTTCAAGTACACGAGCACCATCGCCGAGCACCCCGACAAGGCCATCGTGCGGCGCGACGTGGACGTGGAGTTCACCGCCGACCCGCTCTTCGGTGGAGGCGTCGAGGTCGACCTCCTCGAGCTCCTCATCCGCGCGGCGGGCAACGGCGCCGCGGGGCTCGGCATCGTGTGCGGCCCGGCCGTCGCCGAGTTTCTCCTCAAGCTCAAGAAGAAGGGGGCCGACGGCTTCAGCCTCCTCGGCGTCGAGGGCAAGGCCACCGTCGCGCTCACCCTCGGCATCAAAGGGGCCATCGGCGGCAAGGCCGCGGGGCAGTTTCGCGACGGCGCCCAGTCTGACGCCAACGGGACCATCGAGGGCAAGCTCACCTTCACCTTCGGCGGCGTCGCCTCGGTCGAGGGGAAGTTCTGGAAGCTCGAGGTCGTCGCGGGCGTGTCGCTCTCGGGCGAGGCTGCCTTTGCCGCGGGGCTCCAGTTTGGCCACGACAACGAGAAGGGCTTCTACTGGGGCGGCAAGATGTACTTCGCGGGGGCGAAGCTGGAGTTTCGCACCTTCAACGACGTGAAGATCCGCCGGTCGCCGCCGGCGACGCCGCCCACTTCGAAGAGCGAGAAGCCCACCAAGTCTGGCTGGACGGTCACGTGGCCCGCCTGGCCCGACGAGGGCAACTACAAGAAGCGCTACCTCTTCGCGTGAGGGTCAGCGCGCGGCGCGGGGCTCGACGACGGTGTGCATCCACCCGTGCGTGTCGGGCGCCGCGCCCTGCTGGATGTCGAGCAGCGCCTTGCGGAGCTTCGTCGCCACCGGGCCCGTCTCCCCGCCGTGGATCGCGAACTCGCCGTGCCGCGACT
>JBILLV010000158.1:0-21261 GCA_044375895.1 Polyangiales bacterium
CGCCGCGGGTGACGCCGCGGTACGCGAGGCCCGTGACGCGCACGCGAACCGTGAGGTCGCCGTCGCCGACCGGGCGCTCCGCGAAGGCCCAGCTCTGCTCGGCTCCCTCCCGCGTGACCCGGAAGCGCTCGACCGCCCCGCCGCGTTGGAGCGTCACGGCGCCGTCTGCTTGCGGCGCGGGAGAAGCGGCTGCGACAGCGGGAGCGAGGCCGCGCCCGAGGTGGGTGGTGGCGATGCGCACCGTCGCGCCGCGGGTGGTGCCCAAGGGCCTGCCGCGTGGGGCGGGGGCGCGGGCGTGGTGGTAGGGCGTGAACGTGAGCCCCGCCGCCGAGGCTCCCGCGACGAAGGTCGCGTCGCCCGACACCCAGGCGTCGCCGTCACGGCGGAAGGTGTAGCGGGCGGCGCGCATGGCGTCGGCAAGCGAGACGGGCGGCGCGGCGGGCGCGGCGACGGGCACAACGTGCGTGGCGGCCGGGCCGTCGGCGCCGCAAGCGAGCGTGGCGCAAACGAGCGAGAGGAGGCAGAGGGTGCAAGTCGTCTTTCTCATCGGGCGATGGCTCCTTCGGGCGTCCGCGCCGTGGTCGGTTGAGGCGCGGCGACCACCGGACTCAACGGCGCTTTGGGGGGCGGCCCGCAGCTCTGCCGTGGCGAAGTTCTGGACCCGCGTTCGCCGCCTCGTACGGGGTTGCGACACTGGGACGAATTGTGGCGGAGACGCCTCAAGCCGCCCCTGCGCTAGCCGATAGTCCACTTGCCGTGATCCGAGTCGAAACCGCGTCCGTCATGCTGCACGACGCCGTGCGTGAGTCGCTCGAGAAGCGCTGGCGCGTGGCCGCCATTCGTCGCGCCGTGATCATCGCGGCGTCGGTGATCATCGTCCTGGTGCCCACCGTCATCGCGGACTTCCACTCGCCGGTGGGCCTGGTGCTCCTGCCGCTCGTGGGGCTCTACCTCTTCGTGCTGCGCATCGCGCAGACCAACTGGCGGGCGGCGCGCCTGTGGCTCGTCGTCGTCACCCACCTCCTGGGCGTGGCGCTGGTGCTGCTCTTCGGCTACCGCGGGCAGACCAACCTCCTCTGGCTGGGCACCATCCCCCTCATGTATGTGCTCTACGACGACGACGAGCAGCGGGCGCGGGGCCTGGCGCTCTCGATCCCGATGGCGGGCTTCGTCGCGACGGAGGTCACCGGGCGGCTCGGGGTGCTGCCGCAGCTCCTGCCGGGGGACACCGCGCACTACTCGGCCCTCTCCGTCGCGGTGATGTTCATGATGCTGGTGCAGCGCACGCAGGCGCTGTCGGCCTTCAGCTTCAGCGTGCGCAAGAGCCTCGAAGACGAGCACGTGCGCATGGAGCAGGCGCAGGCCGCGACGCACGTCGGCAGCTTCGAGTGCGACATCGCCTCGGGCAACATGCTCTGGTCGCGCGAGCTCTACCGCATCCACGGGCTCTCGCCGGACACCTCGCTCACCATGGGGGCCGCCCTCGCGATGATCCACGCCGACGATCGGGCCGCCGTGGTCGAGCAGATTCGTTCGCTGCTCGACCGGCGCGCGCAGTCAGGCGAACGCGAGTATCGGATCGTGCGGGAGGGCGGTGAGGTGCGGACGCTCCGGTGGTCGCTGCAGGCCAATGGCGATGGCGTCGGGCGCACCGTGCGCATCACCGGGACGGTCGAGGACATCACGGCCCGCCGCGCCTACGAGGACGCCCTGGTGCGCGCGCGCGAGGAGGCGCTCCAGGCGTCGCAGGCGAAGTCGGCCTTCCTCGCCAACATGAGCCACGAGCTCCGCACGCCGATGAACGGCGTCCTCGGGATGACCACCCTCGCGCTCGAGACCGACCTCGACGCCCGGCAGCGCGAGTACCTCGACGCGGCGCTGGGCTCAGGGCGGGCGCTGCTCGCCGTGCTCAATGACGTGCTCGACCTCTCGAAGATCGAGGCGGGCCGGCTGAGCGTGGAGAGCGTGAGCTTCTCCCTGGAGACGGTCGCCGTGCAGGTGATCGAGCTCGTGCGGCCGAGCGCGGCGCAGCGCGGTCTCCGCGTCGACCTTCACGTCCGCCCGGGGCTCGCGCGGCGTCACCTCGGCGACCCGGTGCGGCTGCGTCAGGTGCTCACCAACCTCCTCGCCAACGGGGTGAAGTTCACCGAGCGCGGGAGCGTCCGCCTCGTGGTGGAGCCCTCGGAGGATGGCACCCGGGTGATCTTCGAGGTCACCGACACGGGCGTGGGCATCCCCGCGTCGCGCCGCTCGGCCATCTTCGAAGCATTCACCCAGGCCGACGGCTCGATCACCCGGCGCTTCGGTGGCACGGGCCTCGGACTCACCATCGTCCGCGAGCTGGTACGACTGATGGAAGGGACCATCTCGGTCACGAGCGAGGAGGGGCAGGGGAGCATCTTCCGCGTCGAGCTCCCGCTGGAGGAGGCCGAGGCCGGCGCCGCCGACCATGCCGCCCGCGCGCACCCCTCCGTGATTCCCCACGAGCCCGCGACCACGCGGCCGCTGCGGGTGCTCCTCGTCGAGGACAACGCCGTCAACGCCCGCATCGCGCTCGCCCTCGTGCGCCGCGCGGGCCACGACGTGACCCACGTCACCGACGGCTCGCTCGCCGTCGACGCCGTCGCCCGCGAACACTTCGACCTCGTGCTCATGGACGTGCAGATGCCCGTGATGGACGGACTCGAGGCCACGCGCCAGCTCCGCGCCCGCGAGCGCGGCACCCGCGACCACGTCCCCATCGTCGCCATGACCGCCAACGCCATGAAGGGCGACGACGAGCTGTGCTTCCGCGCCGGGATGGACGGCTACCTGCCGAAGCCCCTGGAGTTCGCTCGCCTGCGCGAGGTGCTCTCCCGCTACGCCGCCTCCGAGGCCCCGCCCCGGATGGCCGAGAGCGCGTGACGGTAGACACCCGGCGCCCTCCCGCGCTAAGGCGCGTCGCATGGCAGACGACGTTTCGAAGGCCCTCCACGCCCGCGCGCAGGTTCGCATCCCGGGCGGCGTCAACTCCCCCGTCCGCGCCTTCCGCGCCGTCGGCGGTGAGCCCGTCTACATCCGCCGCGCCGAGGGGCCGTACCTCTGGGGCGCCGACGGCACGCGCTACATCGACTACGTGTGCTCCTGGGGTCCGATCATCGTCGGGCACGCGCACCCCGCGGTGGTGAAGGCCATCGGCGAGGCCGCCGCCGACGGCGCCTCCTACGGCGCCCCCACCGAGCGCGAGGTGCTCTTCGCCGAGGCGCTGTGCGAGATCCTCCCGTCCATGGAGATGGTGCGCCTGTGTTCGAGCGGCACCGAGGCGTGCATGAGCGCGCTCCGCGTCGCCCGCGGCTTCACGGGGCGCGACAAGATCGTGAAGTTTGAGGGCTGCTACCACGGCCACAGCGACCCGCTGCTGGTGAAGGCCGGGAGCGGCCTCGCGACCTTCGGCGTCCCCGACAGCGCGGGCGTCCCCACCGACATCGCGCGCAACACCCTCACCGCCCGCTTCAACGACCTCGCCAGCGTCGAGCGCCTCTTCGCCGCCGAGGGGCAGCACATCGCCGCCGTCATCGTCGAGCCCGTCGTCGGCAACATGGGCTGCGTCCCGCCCGATGAGGGCTTCCTCCAGGGCCTCTCCGACCTCTGCACGAAGCACGGCGCGCTCTTCGTCCTCGACGAGGTGATGACGGGCTTCCGCGTGGCCTGGGGCGGCGCGCAGCTTCGTTACGGCGTGAAGCCTGACGTCACCGTGCTCGGCAAGGTGGTGGGCGGCGGCCTCCCCCTCGCGGCCTACGGCGGCCGCCGCGACGTGATGTCGATGATCGCGCCCCTCGGCCCGGTGTACCAGGCGGGCACGCTCAGCGGAAACCCGGTCGCCACCGCGGCGGGCCTCGCCACGCTCGCGCTGCTGCGGGAGGGCGACGCTTACGGCGCCCTGGAGCGCACGGGGGCGGCGCTCGAAGAGGGCCTCCGTCAGGCCGCGAAGCGCGCGAAGGTGCCCGTGTGCGTGCAGCGGGTCGGCGCGATGTGGACGGTGTTCTTCGGCGTCGAGTCGGTGCGCGACTGGGATCAGGCCGCCAAGGCCGACACCAAGGCCTTCGCGCGGTGGCACGCGGCGATGCTGGCGGAGGGGGTGTACCTGCCGCCGTCGCAGTGGGAGGCGGCGTTCCACTCGACGGCGCACACCGACGCGGTGGTGGAGGCGACCCTCGCGGCGGCCGAACGGGCCTTCGCGAAGGTGTAGGTCAGCGCGTCAGTTGTCGCGCTCGACGTCGAAGCCTTCGCTCTCCCAGCCGACCATGCCGCCCTTGAGCATCACGGCGGGGAGGCCCTGCTGGGCGAGGGCTTCGAACACGGCCTTGGCGTCGTCGCCGCCGGCCCGGTCATAGACCACCACGGGCTTGCGGCGCGCCGCGAGCTGCGGGAGCTTCGCCTCGAGCTGATCGAGGGGGACGTTGAAGGCCCCCGGGATGTGCGCCCGCGCGAACACCACCGGGTCGCGCACGTCGACCACCGTCACCCGCTGCATCTTGAGCAGGGCCGGGAGCTCCTTGGCCTGCACCTCGTCCTCGGCGCCCGGGAGGAAGGGCTCCACGAGGTCGAGGATCTCGCGCTTCGAGATCGCACCCTGGGCAGACTTCGCCGGGCGACCCCCGACGATCACCACGAGCATCGGGATGGACTGGGCGCGGAACGCCTGGGCGAGCTCGGGGTTCTGGTCGACGTTGACCTTCACCACCTTGAGGCGCCCCTCCAGCTCGCGGGCCACCTCCTCGACGCGGGGTGAGAGCTGTTTGCAGGGCGCGCACCACTCGGCCCAGAGATCGACGAGCACCGGGAGCTCGCTGTCGAGCACCTCGCGCTTGAACGTCGCGGTCGTTACGGCTTGCACTGGCATGGGATCGACGTTGCCTCCTTCGCGGCGGGACCGCAGGGTGTAATACAGATCCAGCGGGCGAACCACCGGGGAGTGATCCGCCTACCAGAGCCCCACCACGCGGGCCGCCAGCAACGGCGCCGCTGCCAGCACGGGGCACACCGCCGCCACCGCGAGCGCGCGCCACGCCTCGGCGTCTGCGGCCCGCGCGAGGTCGGCGACCGTCCCCGCACGCACGTCGTCGTAGGCCAGCGTCGGGTCGACCCGGTAGCCCCCACCCAGCGGGCCGAGGGCCGCGCGGCGCACGATCACGTCCCCCGCAGGCGGACGCAGCCCCGGCGCCATCGCGAAGGTCCGTTGATCGTCTGCGAGCGTGACGGTGTCGTCCTGCAGAATCGCCTGGCACCACCCGCCCACGTCCGCCGCCCGACGCGCGGCCGCGGCCCGCCGGAGGAGCCACGCGCCGAGTGCTGCGCCCGCCGCCGCCACGACGATCCAGCTCGTGGGGGGGCTGAGGTTTGGCGCGACCTCCGCCGCCGTGACGGGGACCGGGAGCGGGCTCTCCGACGGACGAAAGGCCGCGCGGGCGCCGTGCTCACCGATCAGCACCCAGAGCACACCGCCCGGCCAGCGGTGCACCGTCACGCGCTCGTTGGACAGGAACCACGGGACCCCGCCCGGCTCGAGCTCGCGGGGCACCGAGAACGCTTCCTGACTCGGCGGCCGCGCGAGGAAGGTGCAGCGGCCCTCGCGGCACCGCGCCCGGAGCGACAGGTCTTCGAAGCGGTGGACGTGGACGCCCGACGACGACCGCGCGGCCCCCATCGGAAAGACCTCCGCGACCACCCGAGCGGCTTCGAAGGGACGGGTCGATGGCGCGTGGCGGGCGGCGCGCATCGTGGCGGCGCCCGCGAGCAGCGCCGCGATCGCCACCAGGAGCCCGACCGCGCGCGCGGGGCGCACGACACCCCCCGCGGTGAGGCGCGGCCACAGCGACAAGGACAGCGCGCTCGCGCTCCGCCATAGGATCACCGGGAGCGCGAAGCCGAACAGCCCGCCGAACAGCACGATGTCGCCCGCCCCCGACTCCCTCTGCGGCGCGACCTCAACGGCGAAGGGCTCGGACGCCACCCCGAGGCTCGCGGCGAAGACCAGCGGCGCCAGGCCGAGGGCGCCCAAGGCCATGGCCCCCGCGGGCGCGACCCCGTGCGCCCGGGCGAGGGGGCGCGACAGGGCGATCACCACGAGGCCGGTGAGCAGAGCGGCTGCGGGCAGGCTGTGGGCGCGGGTCTCCGCCGACACGATCAGCAGCAGCGAGACGGCGCCGAGGAGCATCACCGACCCGAGGATCCACGAACGGAGCGCGTGCATCGGGACCCAGAGCTACGCCACTGCCGCCGGGCGCGTCAACGATGGTAGGCTCCCCGAGATGAGCCGGTCACGACGGAGGGTGCTCGCGGCGGGATGCCTCGTGGTCGCGGCGGTCGTGTGGGCGCTGTGCCTTCGCTTCGTCTATCGCCCCGCCGAGGCCGCCGTCCGCCCCGAAGGCGGGCTCTCGCCGCACGCGCGCTCGCTCCTCACCCGTCAACTGGCGCTCTGGGGGCCGGGCGGCGAAGGGGGCAGGGAGCGCTCCCGCATGCGCGCCTCCAACCCCGAGTGGGACTTCATGGGCCGCACCTACCTCGTGCTGGCCCTCGCCAACGCCGCCCTCCGCGACGTCTCCCTCGAGGCCCGCTGCCTCGCCGCCATCGACCGGGTGATCGACGACACCCTGACCGCGGAGCGCGATCACGGGTCGTACTGGTTTCTCATGGGCTACGCGCGGGCGCGACCGTGGGTGTACCGCGAGGGCCAGAGCGTCTTCGTCGACGGCGAGGTGGCCATGATGATCGCCGCTCGCCGCCTCGTCCGCGAGTCGCCGCGGCTGCGGGACGAGCAGCGCGTGCGGGCTTTGCGCATCGCGGCCCAGATGCGGGCGGGCCCCATCCTCAGCGCCGAGAGCTACCCCGACGAGTGCTGGACCTTCTGCAACACCGTCGCCCTCGCCGCCCTCCGCCTCGGCGACGGCCTCGACGGGACCGACCACCGCCCCCTCGCCGCCGCCTGGGTCGCCGCCGCCCGCTCGCGGCTCGTCGACGCCCGCACGGGGCTCCTCGTGTCGAGCTACACCCTCGACGGGCGCGTGAAGGACGGCCCCGAGGGATCGTCGATCTACATGGTCGCCCACGACCTCCTGCTCATCGACCCGGCCTTCGCCCGCGATCAGTACGCCCGCGCGCGTCACTGGCTGGGCGGCGACGCGCTCGGCTTCGGCTACGCCCGCGAGTGGCCGCGCGACGCCCCCGCCCATGAGGACATCGACTCGGGGCCCACCGTCCCGCTCCTCGACGCCAACGCAGGGGCGAGCGGGATGGCCCTCCTCGGCGCGGGGGCCTTCGACGACCGGGCCACCCTCGCGGGGCTCATGGCCTCCCTCGAGCTCGCGGCCTTCCCCATCGAAGACGGCTCCGGGCTGCGCTACGCGGCCAGCAACGCGGTGGGCGACGCCGTGCTCCTCTACGCCCTGGTCGAGGGGCCGCTCTGGCAGCGCGCTCGCGGGAGGATGGGGCCGTGAAGAAGGGCTGCGTCATCACCGCGGCGGCGATCACCGGGGCCTACCTCGCCCTCCGGCTCACGGGGCAGGTGCGCTACGTGAGCGTGCTGTCAGGGACGCTCCCCGAGGGTGGTGAGGCGGGCTTCGCGGGGCTGCGGGCGGCGATGTACGTCGCGCTCCACCTCGGCTTCGTGGTGCTGGTGCCGACGCTCCTGCTCGCGGCAGCGCTGGATTTCCTGGTCGATCGTGTGCTCGCGAGCCGCCCGCCGACGCGCGAGCGTTGACGTTCGAGCGCACGGGCTGCATGTGCCCCGCGGCGACGCCCATTCGTGCGCGAACCGTGTGCGAGGCTGCGGTGCGGCGTGTGCGCGATGTGCGGGATTTCCCCGCTGGCACGGCCCTCGCTCTCGCTGGGCGATCGAGAGGGAGAACGACCGATGATCCAGATTCGCTGCATCCTGGTCCCGACGGATTTCACCCCGTGCTCGCAGCGGGCGGTCTCGTACGCCGCCGAGCTGGCGCGGCGCTTCGACGCCGAGGTGGTGCTGGTCCACGCGATCGAGGCCCCGCTCAACCTGCCGCCCCACACGCTCGTCCACATCGACGCGCAGGGCCTGTCGATGCCCATCATGGACTACGTGCGCGAGGCGGCCGACCGGCGCATGGGGACGGCCCTGGAGGAGCTCACCCTCGCCAAGGTGAAGGCCCGCAGCGTGGTGGAGGTGGGCGACGTGCGCGACGTGACGCTCGCCCAGGTCGAGCGCCTCCCCGCCGACCTCATCGTGATGGGAACCAACGGCCGCACCGGGCTCCGCCACCTGCTCATCGGCAGCGTCGCGGAGGACGTGGTGCGGCGCGCGCCGGTGCCCGTGCTGACGATCCGCGTGCCGGAGGACTCCAAGGAGTCCGCGGAGGAAGCGTCCGCCGTCGCGACCTGAGCGCTCCCGTCGGCGGCGCTTGTCACCGCCGTGGGATTTGGGGTACGCGAAACAGGGCCGACGCTCGGCACCGCGACGCCATGATCCCACTGACCACGGCCTTCGAGACCTTCCGCAAGCTCCTCGACCCCACCGAGGCGCCGGCGGACGCCATCCTCGATCGCTTCAAGCTCCGCGAGCACATCACCACCACGTGGCGTCCGCTTAGCGCGGCGGTCGTGGGCTCCTACGCGCGGGGCACCAACCTCCGCCCCACGCGCGAGCTCGACTACCTCTTCGTCCTACCGCCCGCGCACCAGCACTACGTCCAGAGTGATCCGGCGCGCTTCCTCGACGACCTCGCGGCCCGCGTCGACATGGCCTACCCCCAGGTGCGGGCGCGTCGCGTCGCGCACGGCCTCGCGATGGCCTTCGGCGCCGTCACCGTGGTGCTCGTCCCCGCGACACCGCGGCACGGGGGAGGGCTCTTTCTCCCCGACACCGAGCAGCGCCGCTGGCTGCCGAGCGACCCGGAGGCCCACGCCGCGTTCGTCCGCGATCGGGCGCGCGCGTCCAGTCAGCTCGCCGTACCGGTGGCCCGCGCGCTGCGGTGCTGGCGGCGCACGCACGGGGTGGTGGTGCGGGGTTTTCACCTGGAGGTGCTCGCCCTCCGCGGCATCGACGGCAGCACGGATTTCGCGACGGCCTGCGCCGACGCCTTCGAGCGCGTCGCGACGGGGGTGACGGTCCGCTGCCCGGCGCCGGTGTCGGTGGGTGACGACGTCGACGCCTACCTCGCGCTGAAGCCCGACGTCCGGACGCGCGTCGCGGCGGCGGCGGGCGAGGCGGCGGCGTCGCTCCGGGCGGCGCTCGCGCTGGCCGCTGGGGGGGACGACGGGGCGGCGTGTACGCGTACGCTCCAGGTGTTCGGCGCCCCCTTCCCGGGCTGAAAGCGCCGGTGGGGTCTGCACCGGCCCGGTGCGGACTCCTTCGGCATTTCGTCAGGCTTCTCCCCGGCCCGGGGGGTGGTTCTTCTGCGCGCTGAAGGACACCACCTGGGGCCCAGGCTGACTCCTTCGGCGCACCAATGCCCTGCCACCCGGCCCCTCCCGGAGCGCATCGGCATGCTGAAGGAGTCCACCCCGGCCCGGTACGGACTCCTTCGGCGCGTCGCCGCCTCGTTGCGGGGCCTCTGGCTTCCGGGGTACAGGTGCCGCAGCCCATTCAACGTCCCAGGGTTCGCCGAGCGCTCACCCTGGGCTCGCATCGGATCGCCCGCAGAGCCGGGCTCAGGAAGAACCCAACATGCGTGAGACGCGTGAGCCCGGCCTTGCGGGCGATCCGATGCGAGCCCAGGGTGAGCGCTCGGCGAACCCTGGGACGTTGGGGACGGTGATCCACTCGTTGAAGGGGCTGGTACAAGTGCCCGCAGCCATGCGTGTGTGTGCCGCTCTCCCTCTGGTGATCGCCGCCCTCGCGTGCACGAAGCCCGACCCGTGGGCGCCGTGCCGTTCGCTCGGCGCGACGGGCTTCTCCGCGACACCTGCGGCGTGTGAGTCCCCAGCGTGCCGCGCGTGCGTCGCCACGCTTACGGACTTCTGGCGGCGCCGCGCCGACCGCACGGCGGGCAACGCCTTCCGCGCGCGCTTCATGTCCGTCGCCGTGGAGGCGCGCGAGGCCTTCGCCGTCGCCGCGCGCCCCGACGGGACGTACCCCTACGAGCACTGCACCGCGGGCGTCGCGGCGTCGTCGCGCTGCGCGGCGCTGTCGCCCTACTGCGTCGACGTCATCCGTGACGGCCTCGTCGATGGGCGCACCTCCCTCGCCGCGCGGGGCTCGCTGGTGCGGGCGTCGACCAGTGCGTGTCCTGCCGCACGTGCGGCCATCGTGGAGCGCCTCACCGCCTGCCCGCCCATCGCCGCCGGCGACCTCTGCGCGGAGGGCGCGTGCGCGGCGTGTGTGGCCGGGCGACTTGCGGCGGCGTCGGTGCTCGCGCCGGGGGCCGACACGCCCGAGGGGGACGCGGCCTTCGACGCGATGGTGACAGCGACGCCAGAGCCCGTGTCGCGCGCGGTGGCGGAGGCGCTCGGTGCGCCCGACGCGCCGGCGGATCTCGAGACGGTGGTGGTGCAGCGGGCGCTACGGCGGTTCTGCTTCGCGCTCGTCGGGCGGAGCGCGTTGCCGCCGCCGTACGCGTGCAACGGGGTGATGGTGCGCTTTCTGACGCACGCGGACTACGGCGACAGCGCGCGGGCGTGGGAGGCCCTCGGCGCGGCCACGGGCGCGGTGCGCGGGAGCACGATCGACGCGCTGCTGCTCGACGTGGCGCGCGCCCCCGCCATCGCCCCCGCGGTGATGAACGGCCTCCGCGCGCTCCCGCCCGAAGGGACCGTCGACGCGCTCCAACGGGCGCTCCGTGGGGCCGCGGTGAGCGACGGCGCCTACGCCGACCTGCGGCGCGAGCTCGAACGTCGGGGTGTAACCGCCGCGGCACTCCCCCCTGTGAACCGTCCTTCCACCCCGAACCCGCCGTCGACAGAAAGCGCGCCCCACCCGCAGCCTGTCGTGGCGCCGATTCGGCAGGGTTCGTCGGCGCCTTCGCGCGAGGGCTGATGAATCTTTCCGGGAACTTTTCCGTGGCACGTGCGCTGCACACGGGCTCCGCACACTCACGAGGTCCCTCATGAAGATCCACTCGCTCCCGTGCCTTGCGTTCTTCTTCGCGCTCCAGGGTTGTGGCGCTGCGTTTCAGGTGCACGGCAAGGGGGGCGCGCTGGCGGTCGGTGTGCCGGGCGGGGCGGAGGGCATCGTCGCGACGGGCGGCGCCGCGGGCGCGACGGGCGCCACGGGGGCAGCGACGGCGGGTGCGAGCGCGACGGCCGCCGCGCAACTGGTGGTCTCGCAGATCGTCGGGCTCAACGTCCACGCGGCGGGTCAGGCCGGGCGCGCGCAGGTGATTCACGGCGGCGCGGTGGCGATCGAGCACGCCGGGGCGATCGCCGCGTCGGACATCGTCAGCGGTGATCTGGAGATCGACGCGGGGGCCGTCGAGGGCGCGCCGTGCACCGTGCGGAGCGGCACGATCCGCCTTGCGGTAGGCGGCGAGCTGCGCGTGACCGGCGGCCGCGTGACGCTCGGAGAAAACCGCGAAGGGCAGTGGGTCATCTCGGGCGGGCGGCTCACCACCATCGACATGAACGCCGCCGTCACCGCGACCGGGACCGCCGCGACTGCCGGGGGTGCCAGCGCGACGGCAACCGCGGGGGGTGCCAGTGCGACGGCAACCGCGGGGGGTGCCAGTGCGGCGGCAACGACGGGTGGTGCGGCAACGACGGGCACTGCTGGGGCGACGGGCGCTGCGGGGGCGACGGGCGCTGCGGGAGCCACGGGCACTGCGGCAACGACGGGCGCTGCGTCTGCGACGGGCGCTGCGTCTGCGACGGGCGCTGCGGGTGCGACGGGCGCTGCGGGTGCGACGGCGGGCGCGACGGCCATCGGGCGGGTGACGGGCGTCGACGTCGAGCGCATCACGGCGAGCGGCGGGGTTCAGGTGATCGCGGGCGGAGAGATCACCATCACGGGTGTGCCGCAGGGCGACGACCTCGCGGTGGTCGACGGCTCGCTGGAGTTCGACGACGCGCAGCTCGCGCCGACGGTGGCGGCGGGCGGCGTCGCGCGGGTGAACGTTCGTGCGACGCCGCGCCGCTCGCTCCGCGTGCGTGCGGGCGGGACGCTCATCGTGAGCAACCGCCACGGTCGGCGGTGGCGTGTCCGCGTTGAGGGCGGCGAGATCGTCGCGCGCACCGACGGGACCAACCCCAGCGGCCGGGTGGTGTGGCAGCCCACGGGCGGCGAGCTGCGCGTCTCGGTGCTCGCGACGGGTGGTGACTCGCTCGCCCTCGTCGGAGGCGGGCTCCCGGAGGCCACGGTGGACTTCTCGCCGCGCGTGCGGATGTCCCTCGACGCGCTCGTCCGCGCGGTGACGCCGGGCACGCAGGAGGCCGGTCGCCTCGCCGCCGCGGTGGAGGTGGTGCTGCGGCAGGCCGAGAGCGCCGAGCCGTCATTCTACGCCATCCCGGTGCGCGGCCACTCCCTCGTGGTGATGATCGACATCTCCTACTCGATGAGCGACCCCGACCCCAACGGCGCGGGCTTCTCCTCCATCCCCACGAAGCTCGACGTGGCGCGCGCTGAGCTGGTGAAGGTGCTCGCCTCCGTTCCCCGCGACGTGCAGGTGAGCGTGGTGGCCTTCAGCTCGCAGGTGCACTCCCTCTGGGCGGCGCCGCGGGTGATGGACGAGGTGTCGCTCCGAGACGCGATCCAGTGGGCCGCCGCGCTCCGCCCCGCGGACGAGACGCACCCGCTGGAGGCCATCGACGCCGCCGCCGCAATGAACCCCGAGCAGATCGTCCTCCTCTCCGACGGGCGCCCCTCGGACAGCGACGCGGTGCTCCGCTCGCTCCTCGACCGCGTCGGCGCCATCTCCGCCCGCACCCGCGTCGACGTGGTGGGCTTCGGCGCCGATCAAGACCGCGTCTTCCTCGGCGCCCTCGCGGCCCGCGGCCGCGGCACGCTCCGCCTCCGCTGACCCGTCTACCGACGGCGCCTTCGCAGCGCCGCGCGGTACGCCCCCGACGCCCGCGCCGCCGCCGCCTCGCGCGCCTCCCCCAGCGCCACCAGCGCGTCCCTCACGTTGTGCAGCACCCACTCCCGAACCTCGTCGTCGAGCACCGGCCGCTCGTCCTGCGCCGCGAGGCACAGCCAGTCGACGGCACTGTACGCGAGGGCCGCGGGCGTCGCGAAGCCCAGCGACACCGCCTCGGTGGCCTCCTCCGCCGCCGCGTCGAGCTCCTCCACCGTGCAGCGCCCCTCGCACCAGCGGCGCAGCGTCGCGAGGGCGAGGTCGGGCCGGTCGTCGCCGAGCAGCCCCCGCGCCTCCACCGCGCGCAGCCCGAGCTCCGCCACGTCGCAGAGCGCCGCGAGCTCGACGGGAACCTTGCGGTTCACCGGGTGGACGACGAGGTCGTTGGGGAGCGCCTGGGCCATGCGCCGATGCTAGCCGAAGGTGCGCGCGAACATCACCACGGTGAGACCGATCCCGATGGCGAGGACGGCCTGGCGCACGCGGGCCTGACCGACCTTGCGGGCGACCCCTGCGCCGCTGTAGCCCCCGGCGATGGCGCCGACCCCGATGGCGAGCGCCGGGAGCCACGCCACCCGCCCGCTGTAGATGAAGGCGATCGCGGCGACGCCGTTGATGCACACGGCGGCGAGGTTCTTGAGGCCGTTGGCGCGGTGGACGTCGCGGACGCCGACGAGGCCGAGGGCCGCTAGCATCAAGATGCCGATGCCCGCGCCGAAGAAGCCGCCGTACGTCGCCACGGCGAGCTGAAACAGCACCAGCAGCGGGAGCGGCATCGTGCGCGGCGCGTCGACGTCACGCCCCGCGGCCATGCGTCGGGCGATGGGCCCTTGCAGCGCGAAGAGCATCGTGGCCGCGAGGATGAGCCACGGGACCAGCCGGGCGAAGGTCGCGTCGCCCACCCGCAGCGCGAGCCACGCGCCGAGCACGCCGCCCACCGCGCTCGGCAGCGCCATCGCGAGCGTGAGGTCGCGCGCGTCGGAGAGCGTGTCGCGGTAGCCCCAGAAGGCCGCCGCCGAACCCGGGATGAGCGCGACGGTGTTGGTGGCGTTGGCCGTGATGGGCGAGGCGCCGAGCGCGAGGAGCGTCGGGAAGGTAAGCAGACTGCCGCCCCCTGCGATGGAGTTGATGGCGCCGGCGAGCGTCCCCGCGGCCAGCAGCGCGGCGAGGTGGAGGGGGTCGGTGTGCACGGGGGTGACGGGGGCGCCGATCAGCGCGCCGCGGCGCGGGCGACCAAGGCCCAGCCCACGAGGAAGCCGAGGCCGCCGAGGGGCGTGATCATGCCGAGGCGGGTGACGCCCGTCAGGGCCATCGCGTAGAGGCTGCCGGAGAAGAGGAGGATGCCGACGTTGAAGGCGACGCCCGCGGGGTCGGCCGCCGCGCCCTTCTGCGCGACGAGCCACGACACCGCGAAGAGCCCGAGCGCGTGGTACATCTGGTAGCGGGCGGCGGTCTCCCAGTTGGCGAGCATCCGGTCGGTGAGGCGCGCGCGCAGCCCGTGAGCGCCAAACGCCCCGCAGGCCACCGACATGAACGCGTGCGCCGCGCCGAGCACCGACCAGAGCTTCACCATGGGGCGCGCGTCACGCGTTCTTGTAGATCGAGATGACGTCGGAGAGGAGCTTGAGCGCGTCGGAGCGCGAGCGCTGGAAGGCGTTGCGGCCCATGATGGAGCCGAAGCCGCCGCCCGCCGCGATCTCGCGGATCTCGGCGAGCACCTCGTCGGTGCCCTTGGCCTCGCCGCCCGAGAAGATGACCACGCGCTTGCCGTTGAACGCGCTCTGCACGACGTGGCGGATGCGCGCGGTGAGCGTGTCGGTGGGGATCGCGTACTTCTCGTAGACCTTGCGCGCCTCGGCCTGCTCGATGCCGGCCTTCGGGGGCTTCACCTTGATGATGTGGGCGCCGAGCTGGGCGGAGATCTGCGCGGCGTAGGCGACGATGTCGATCGCCGTCTCGCCGTCCTTGGAGATGCCCTCGCCGCGGGGGTAGGCCCACAGCACCACCGGCAGGCCCTTGCGCTTGGCCTCCAGGGTGATCTCGCGGAAGTCCTGGTACTGCTGGTTGCGCGCCGCGGAGCCCGGGTAGATGGTGTACCCGACGGCCGCGCAGCCGAGGCGCAGCGCGTCCTCGACCGACCCGGTGATGGCCGAACACGGAGCGATGCCCTTCGAGAGCGAGTCGCTGTTGTTCAGCTTCAGGATGAGCGGGATCTCGCCGGCGTAGCGATCGGCCACGGCCTCGATGAAGCCGAGGGGCGCCGCGTAGGCGTTGCAGCCCGAGTCGATGGCGAGCTGGACGTGGTAGTCGGGGTCGTAGCCCTCCGCGTTGGGGGCGAAGGAGCGCGCGGGGCCGTGTTCGAAACCCTGATCGACCGGGAGGATGACGAGCCGGCCCGTCCCCGCGAGCGCGCCGTGGTTGAGCAGCCGGGCGAGGTTGGCGCGGGTGCCAGGGGAGTCGCTGCCGTACCAGGAGAGGATCTGTCGAACGCGGTCGGTGAGGGCCATCGGTGCGTGGTCTCCATGTGCGCAGGCCGACCTTCGGCCCGTTCGCGGCGCGGACGGTACTCGAACGACGCGCCTGCCTCAACGCCCACGAGCGCGACATGGGAGGGTGGCGTTTTCTTGCGCGAGGTGATTGCGCGCGGCCCCCTCCCGGGGTGAACATAAGCCACGAAGCGACACTCCACTTCCACTCAGCAGCGAGGTACAGCCGCAATGGGTTACCGCGATCCGAACGAGGCGCTCCGGGCAGAGAACGAGGCGCTCCAGCAGCAGCTCAAGGCCACGCAGGAGGAGCTCGACGCCCTCCGCGGCGGCGGCGCGAACGACGAGGGTCACCACCGCTGGGCGATGGGCATGCGCTGCCTCGGCGGCGTCGCGCTGATGCTCCCGTTCCTGCTGATGACGGCGGTGTGCGAGCACCGCGTCGCGCCGCGCCGCGCGGTGAGCTACGCGTCGGCGGCCGCCATCTCGGCCCCGGCGACGCAGCTCGTCGAGGTGCCGCGGCCCAACATCAGCCACGCGTGCCAGGCGCGCATGGCCCCGTCGCCGGGCTTCGAAAACTTCACCCGCTCCATCGAGCGCTCGGCCCGCGTGGTCGAGGCCGAGAACGCCCCCGGCATCTCCGCCGGCACGCCCTGCACCGTGCGGGTCGTCCCCGTCTCGATGCAGGACTTCAACTGCCACGTCGAAGTGGTCTGCAACGGGCAGACGGTCTACGGCACGCTCCCCACCGGCTACGCGCACTGCGATGTCGACGGCGCGGCCCTGCTCAACGCGCGCGACGCTGACACCACCGCCCAGGACGGCGACCCCGCGATCAACATCGACCTCGCCTCCCACCGCGCGGTGGTCCTCGACACCGTCGAGGGTCGCGCCAGCCGCGTCCGCCTCGCGCTCGACCTCCCGCCCGACCTCGACTGATCGACCCCCCACCACGTGCATTCCCTCCTCGACGCCGCGCTCCGCGCGCGGTTGCCTCTGCACGACGACGAACACGTCGGCGCGCTCCGGATCTTCAACGGCTTCTCCGAGGGCGACCCCACCCTCGCGCTCGACGTGTACGGCCGCACGCTCGTCGCCCACGACCACGCGCACGCTCACGACCCCGCGCGCGTCGAGGACGTGGTGTCGCTGGTGTTCGACCGGCTCCCGTGGCTCCGCGCGGCGGTGTGGAAGTCGCGGCGCGCGCCGCCGGAGAAGCGCAACGGCGAGGTGGTGCGCGGTGAGCCCACCGACCTCGACAAGCGCGTCCGCGAGGCGGGCGTGTGGTACGCGACGGCGCTCACGCTGCACCGCGACGCGGGCTTCTACCTCGACACGCGGGGGCTGCGCGCGTGGGCGAAGGGCTCCCTCGCGGGCCAGCGGGTGCTCAACGCCTTCGCGTACACTGGGAGCCTCGGCGTGGCGGCGATGGCGGCGCCCGCGCGGGAGGTGATCCAGCTCGATCGGGCCGCGAACGCGCTGGCGGAGGCGAAGCGCTCGTACGCGCTCAACGGCTTCACGGCGACGAAGCGCTCGTTTGTGACCGACGACTTCTTCACCGCGACGGCGCGGCTGCGGCGCGAGGGCGGGCTCTTCGGCTGCGTGATGATCGACCCGCCGTTCTTCTCCGCGACGGGGGCGGGGCGGGTCGACCTGGAGGCCGACGCGGCGCGCGTGCTCGCGAAGGCGCGGCCCCTGGTGGGCGACGGCGGCGCGCTGGTGGCCGTGAACAACGGGCTCTTCGTGAGCGGGCGCGCGTGGATGACCTCGCTCGAAGCGCTCTGCGCGGACGGCTACCTCGCGGTGGAGTCGCTGGTGGCGGTTCCCGATGACTGTGTGGGGATGACGGGTGGCACGGCGCAGTGGCCCGCTGACCCGGCGCCCTTCAACCACCCGACGAAGATCGCGGTCCTGCGCGCGCGGCGCAAGGACGGGCGGCGGGCGTAGGAGCGCGTTACGGCGTGAGCACCATGGCCCACGCGTCGCCCTGACCCTCCTGCCACACCAGCGCGACGTCGCTACCGTTCGCACTCATCGATGGAAACCACGCCTCGCGGCCCGGCGATCCCTCCGCCACCAGACGCTCGCCGCGGGCCACGCCGTCGCGGTCGAAGCGCGCCACCCGCACGTTCGGCGTGGCGTCGGGCTGGTCGGACCACGCGAGCACGTGGTCGCGGCCGTTCCAGGCGAGGCAGGGCTGCGTGGCGAAGCGGGCGTTGCTCACGACACGGGTCGGGTGCACCGGGCGTCCATCCACCAACCGCACGTACGCGACGCCTGCACCATCGGCTGACCACGCCACGCCGAACCCGCGACCGTCCCAGTCGAGCGCCGCGTCTCGCGCGAAGCCACGGAACACCGGCACCTCCGCCAGGACGCGATCGCCGCGCACGGTGGTGAGGCGCAGCTCCGCATCCCGGAGCGCGAGGAACGCCCAACGGTCCTCCGCCCAGATCAGGGTCGGATCACCGAGCGTGTAGAGGGTGCCGCTCCCCATCGGCTGCGCGGAGATCAGCGCCCCGCTGGGATCGACCTGGAGGAACACGACGCCGCCGTTCGCGGACGCGAGGACGCCCCAGCGCCGCAGCACAGGGCTCCACGCGACGGTGGCGTGGCCCGCTCGGTCGACCCCCAGATGCTCTATCGGGACGCGCCACGTCCGCGTCACCGCGCGCTCACCACGGTCGGCGCGCGCGAACCACGCGGCCCGTCCTCTGACGCCGTCTCGGTCGTCGAGGAACACCACGCCCCACGCGTCGCCCGCGGGTGCAGCGAACGCGAAGGAGCTCCCGTGTCCGTCGCGCGGGGAGGCCGCGACGCGCGTCCGCTCGGCGAGCGACGCGTCGAGCGCGGCGACGTTCACCTCCAGCGGCGATGTGCCCTCGGGGCCGCTCCAAGAGAGCGACCACCCTTCGTCGTAGGCCACGATGCGCGGGAGCTGGATGGGCGACTCCGAGTGGACCAGCCGCCGCCCGAGGCGCGGGCCATCGCCGTCGGCCAGCGCGTCGAGCGACACGTGGTGGTCGACCGCAGTGGAAGCGAGATTCGGCGCGCGCACCGGTTCCGGGTCGGCGGCGACCACGAGGCGAGGCGGCGCAACGACACCACGCGAGGGCGTGACGCAGGCCAGGAGGAGCAACGAGGTGAGCGTGGCGCAGTGCATGCGCCCTGAGAACGCCACAAGTCGCTTTGCCTTGCACCCTATCCCGGCGATGGTGCCGACTCCCACGGACCACCCGCGCCGCCGCGGTGTCGGAGCCCTTCGATGCACCGCCCTCTCCGCTCCCTCGCGCTCGCGTTTGTCCTCCAGGCTACTTCGTCGGCCGCGCAGTCCCCGCCGTCGGTGTGCACGCTCGACGAGGCCGACGTCGCCTTCGCCAACCCCCTCCCGCTCCTCTTCGCGCTCCCGCCCGTCGGTGCGTTTGCTGAGTATCCGATCGCCGAGGTGCTCCGCGCCGCTCGGGTGCGCGTCGACGTCCCTGTGGGAGAGGGCGAATCCTTCGGCGTGAGCGTCGCCGTCGAGACCGCCGCGGTTCGCCTGCACGGCGCCGTTCGCGCGGAGGCTCTCGCCCTCTTCCCCGCGCGTCCGCTGCGCTTCGGTGGGCTGCTGATCCCGCTCGCTCACCACGCGCTCCGGCTCCACGGCGCCTCGCCCGAGGGCCTGCGGCTCACCGTGCCTCCGGCGCCGCGCGTTCGTCACGACCTCCGCCCCGAGCTGCACCCCTGCGCCGGTGTTCGGCTTCGTCCGTCCGCGGCCTTCGATCGCGCCGCGCTCCTCACGGGGGCCACCGCCCGGCGTGTGCCGACGCCGCGGGGCGTGTGGTCGTTCTATCGCTCCCCGGGCGCGTCGGGAGGGCCGCGGGTGCAGGTGCAGGCCGCGCCGAGCGACACGGTCTGGCAGGTGGAGTCGGGCCCGGCCCCCTGGCGCCGCGTGCTGTGGATCACCACGGACATCGCTCTCTTCGGCTGGACGCGCCCGCCCCACGCGCCGCAGAGCTTCGGTGGCGGCACGGGTCGCGGTGTGATCGGGTCGTTCAGCGGGTCGCTTCACACGGTGGTGTGCCGTCACGACCTCACCCTCTTCGCTGACGATCGCGGCACGCTGCACGAGGTGGGGGTGGTGAAGGCGGGTGCGGCGCTCTCCCTCGCCCCCGCCACCGGTGAGCGCACGCGCGTGCAGGTGCACGACCGCGACCTGCGCTGGGCTGACGGCGTGACGATCTCGGTGTCGACCGCGCAGCTCGCGGGCTGCGGCGCGCGCTGAATCCGCCCGGACGTCACGGCGCGTCTCAGACACTCGTCGACGGTGCCGCGCGCGAAGCGCGTCGCCACGACGCCCGATCGCCGCGGTAGAGTGCGCGCATGAGGGCTCCTTCTTCGTCACGGGCGGGTCTGTTCCTGGGCCTCGCCACGCTGGTCGGGTGCGCGTCGCAGGGGCCGTCGCCGCTGCTCACGCTCCGCCGCGTGGTGCTCAACCAGAGCGGCAGCGGGTACTTCGAACGCACGGGCCGCGTGTCGGGCGACCGCCTCGCGTTGCGCCTGCGCTCGCACGAGGTGGACGACGTGCTCGCCACGCTCACCGTGCTCGAGCGCGGCGAGCACCCGCGGCAGACGGTGGTGGCCGCGGGCGTTCCGCACGTCACGGACAGCAACGCGCGCGACGCGGCGGTGAGCCTCGACCTGCGCCTCCCCGACGCTCGGCCGCGCGACCTCATGGTGGCCTACGCCGTCCCCACGGCCAACTGGCAGGCCACCTACCGCGTCGTGCTCCCCGACCACGAGGGCTCGCCCGCGCTCGTGCAGATCTGGGCGCTCCTCCACAACTCCTCCGACGAAGACTGGAACGCCGTCGAGATGACCCTCGCCACCGGCGCGCCGCTCTCCTTCGCCTTCCACCTCCGCACGCCGTCGTTCACCGCGCGGCCCGACGCGTCGGGGCGGCTCGTGTCGCCGGTGGCCAACGCCCCGGTGGTCGCCGAGATCGCGCGCGTTCGGGAGAACCGCAACGGCGACGTCGACGAAGAGTCCGGCGGGCGGCCCGCGAACCGCCGCGGTGAACGGGCGGATCGCGACAGCGACGGCGTCATGGACGTGAGCGACCGCTGCCCCGATCAGGCGGAGACCTACAACGGTCGCTCGGACGACGACGGCTGCCCCGATCAGGGCCAGGTGGTGATGGAGTCGGCGCAGATCCGCATCATGGAGCAGGTGTTCTTCGCCACCAACGCCGTCGACCTCTCGCCGCGCGCCGTCGCCGTCATCGAAGCCGTGGCCGCCGCGCTGCGTGGCCGCCCTGACATTCAGCTCATCGAAGTGCAGGGCAACGCCGCGGACGACGAGGCTTCGGGCTGGTCGCTCGCGCTCAACCGCGCCGCCACCGTCCGCGCGCGTCTCCTCGCGATGGGCATCGCGGCCGATCGATTGCGCACGCGCTCCTTCGGCACGACGCGTCCGCTGGTGCAGGGCGCCACCGCCACCGACCGCGCGCGCAACCGCTACGTGAGCTTCCAGATCGCGGAGGCGCCGCGCGACGTCACCGCCGCGAACACCACGCCCTCCACCGGCGTGACCGTCGCCAACCTCTCCGCGAGCGCCGCGACCGACGCCAGCGCGCGCGAGTTCGCGGGGGCCACGCGCTTCACCGTCGCCGAGCCCGTGAGCATCGCCGCGGGGTCGGCCGCGCTCGTCACCATCGCGAGCCGCGAGATCCCCGGCGACGACGTCTACCTCTTCCGCCCCGAGTCCGCGGCGGCGGCGAGCCG
>JBILLV010000481.1:0-5454 GCA_044375895.1 Polyangiales bacterium
AGCAGGCGATGAGCGCGATCCCTGACGCCGCCGCGGCCCTGGCGGAGACGGTCCCGTCGATCCAGGCGATGCAGCAGCAGCGGGCGCAGACGCCGAAGCCCCTCCCCGCCGTGGACGTGAGCGCGCAAAAGGCGCCCTCGCCGCAGGCTCCAGAGCCCGAGGCGCCGGCCAACGACACGAAGAAGCCGCCGTCGGACCGGCCTGTGGTGTCGGGGCCCGTGAGCGACCGCCCGACGACGAAGCTCGCGGACACAGCGGGCCCGGCCTCGGTCAGCCCGCCCCGTCCCGGCAACACCTTCGGGCTCATCGCCATCGGCGTGATCATCGGGCTCGTGGTCGCCGGCGGTGTGCTGGCGGCGCTCCGCTTCGTACACTGACCGTCAGCGCTTGGGGCGCGCGCGGCGGGTGCGGTCGGCGCCGAGCTGGAGCCGGTCGCGCACGGCAGCGCGCTGACGCTCCTTGTAGCGCGCGTGGGAGGCCTCACCGGCCTCGTTGGTCATCTCGGTCTCGTGGTCGACGAGCTGAAACTCCACGAGGACGAACACCACCGCGCCCAGGTTGGCGGCGGCGGGCGGGGCCTGCGCCAGCACGCGCTTGGGCACGCGCACGGGCATGTCGACGACGAAGTGGATCACCCGGTAGGTGCGCGCGCTGAACTTGTTGTCGACGAGCCCCGTGAGCGGATCGGCGGAGACGTTGCTCTGCGGCGACGCGAGGAGCGCCCCGAGGTGCGGGTGCGACTTGGTGAAGGCGCGCGGGTCGAGGAGCGTGTTGTAGCTCTCGCCGGGGATCGCGTAGTTGAAGGGGAAGAGCCGGCGGTTGAGGTAGTTGAGCACCGGGAGGAGGTCCTCCGTGGTGCGCGTCACGATGCGGAAGCGGACCTTGTCGTAGATCTGCGCCGCGATGGTCTCGCTCTTCGAAAGTAGCTTCGTGTAGAGCGAGTCGCGCATCTTGCGCCCGCCGAGAAACTCCGTGATCGGCATCCCCTCTTCGAGCATCCCGCCGATGACCCGGTAGATCTTCTGCTCGACGAGCTGGAAGACCTCCGCGTCGGAGAGCGGGAGCACGTAGAGCAGCTCGCGCCCCTGGAGGTGCGAGATGATGTGCATCACCTTGAGGATGACGCACGCGCACACCTGCTTGTGGCCCTTGGAGGCCGCCGTGAGCATGAGCTCCTCGACGGGCATCTCCGCGATGGGCTTCGGGATGGGGTACTCGAAGTTGCGCCGGAGGTACTGGATCGCCTCGGCCTTCACCGCCTCCATCCGCGCCTTGTCGCCCGCGTCGTCCGGGTCGAACTCCTGCACGCGGATGAACTCCCGCACGTCTTCGCGGGTGGCGTAGTTGAGGCGCTTCCAGTCGATGACGGAGTCGCCGCGGAGGATGTTCCAGATCGCGTCGAGGTCGGAGAGCGCGAACTCGTCGATCGTGCGGAAGCCCGGGGACGTGGTGGCGGTCATCGGTGGGTAACGGTAGGAAATTTCGCCGCCCGTACGGAAGCGGAGAGTTCTCCGCGACGTGCGTACGCGCGCGGCGCGAGGCGCTACAACGTCGCCTTGGGCGGGGCCGAGGGCGCCGACTTCTTGTCGCCAGGCTTGCGCCCCAGCTGGAGCGTCCCGAAGAACAGCCCGAACGTCATGCACAGCGCCATCGCGTTGCCCCACACGGCGTGCTGACACCCGCCCAGCATCACCGGAAGCACCAGGAGCGCCGCAGCGCGCATACGATTACGGTCCATCTCGATCACCCGTCTGCTCGGTCGAAGGCCATCGGAAACCCCTTGATTCTCAGGGCTCCCAACCGTTGTCCTACATGTAAGGATATCCAACTACACCAATCGGCACGCGGTCCACTTCTAGTCGTGAGCGTGCGGCCCAGACAAGACATAACGACATCCATGTCAGAGCTCTGTGTCGAATTCTTGACTTGACGCGACGCACCGTGGCTGAGACCACGCGCCATGGCCGAGCCCCTGATCCTCGTCGTCGCCAACCAGAAGGGCGGCGTCGGCAAGACCACCACCGCCGTCAACCTCGCCGCGGGCCTCGCCCGCAAGGGGGTCAAGACCCTGCTGGTCGACCTCGACATCCAGGGGAGCGCGAGCGCCTCGCTCGGTCACACGCCCGCCGACGACGCGATGGACGTCGCCCGCGCGCTGCTCGACGAGCGCACGCTGGAGACGTCCATCGTGCCGACGCGCCTGCCGCACCTGTCCATCGCCCCGGCGGGCGAGCGCATGGCCGTCGTCGACCTGCACCTCGCGTCGGCCTTCGGGCGCGAGCGGGTGTTCGCGCGCTCGCTGGAGTGCCCCGCGGTGGCGTCGATGGACGTCGTGGTGGTCGACACCGCGCCGTACCTCGGGCTCCTCACGGTGAACGCCCTCGTCGCCGCCCACCGCGTGCTCATCCCGGTGTCGTGCGAGTACCTCCCGATGCTGGGGCTCAAGCTCCTCGGCGAGACGATGCAGAAGCTCCGCGAGCGGGCCGGCGCGCGGGCCGAGGTGCTGGGGTACCTGCTCACCATGGTCGACCGCCGCGAGCGCATCACCGCGGAGGTGGAGGAGATGCTCCGCAAGCGCTTCGGCGAGCTGGTGTTCGACACGGTGATCCGCGCCAACACGCGCATCAAGGCCGCCCCTTCGCACCGCGAGACGATCTTCGAGCACGAGCCCGCGGGGGCGAAGGGGCGCGACGACTACGAGGGGCTCACGCGCGAGGTGATGACGCGCGCCGGGCTCACGGCGGTGAAGAAGGTGGCGAAGCGGCGCTGAGCCCGTTGCGTCGCGCGGGCGCCGCGGTGCACCCTCCGGCGCCATGAGCCACGCGCCCTCCCCCTTCGCGCTCGCCGACGCGCTCGTCGATGGCCTCGCCGCGCTGCACCCCATGCAGGCCACCTTCTGGGGTGTCCCGGGCCACGACCACCGCTGGGACGACCTCTCCCCCGAAGGCGTCGCCCACGCCGCCGAGAGCCTCCGCGCGTGGCGCGAGCGCATCGACGCGCTCCCCCCGCAAACCGACCGCTGGGGCGCCCTCGCCGTCCACGTGATGCGCGACGCGGTCGACCTCGAGCTCACCGGCATCGATCACGGCGACCCGTACGTCGACCTCAACCACATCGCGTCGAGCTTCCAGACGGTGCGCATGGTGTTCGACGCGATGGACGCCACCGCGCCCGAGTCGTGGGAGCGCATCGCGGCGCGCCTGGAGACCCTCGGGGGCGTGCTGGAGGGATACCGCCGCACGCTCGAAGAGGGCGTTCGGTTGGGGCGCCTCGTGTCGGCTCGCCAGGTGCGCGCGGCGGTCGCGCAGGGGCGCGTCCACGCGGGGGAGGGGTCATTCTTCCGCGGGCTCCCGGCGCAGTGCGGGGCGGTCGCGGGCGACGCGCTGCGCGGGCGCGTGGCGGCGGCGGTGCCGGGTGCGTGCGCGGCCTACGGGGCCCTCACCGACTGGCTGGAGGGGACGTACCTCCCGCAAGCCCGCACGGACGACGGCGTCGGTCGGGCGCGCTACCTCCGCGAGATGCGACGCTTCCTCGGCGCGACGCCCGACCCCGAGGAGACCTACGCCTGGGGCTGGGCGGAGGTGAGACGCATCCGCGCGGAGATGCTCGCGCTCGCGGAGACCATCGCGCCCGGACGCTCCCTCTCCGAAGTGCTCGCGCTCCTCCGTGACGACCCCGCGCGGTGCGCGCCCGATCGTGCGACCTTCCTCGCGACGATGCGCACGCTGCAAGAGCGGGCCCTCGCCGACCTCGACGGCACCCACTTCGACGTCCCGCCGCAGATCCGACGCGTCGACGTGCGCGAGGCACCGCCGGGCGGCAACCTCGGCGCGTACTACGTGCCCCCGTCGGAGGATTTCTCCCGCCCGGGGACGGTCTGGTACTCGCTCGACGGCGACGGGCCCTTCGCCCTCTACGACGAGGTGAGCACCGCCTACCACGAGGGCTTCCCCGGGCATCATCTGCAGTGCGGGATCCAGGTGTCGCTCACCGAGCACCTGTGCCGCGTGCACCGCGTGGCGTACGGCTACTCGGGCTTCGCGGAGGGCTGGGCCCTCTACGCCGAGCAGCTCATGCGCGAGCTGGGGTACTACGAGAAGCCCGAGCACGAGCTTGGGATGCTCGCCAACCAGATGATGCGCGCCTGCCGCGTGGTGATCGACATCGGCTCCCACGTCGGCCTCGACATCCCCGGCGACGCTCCCTTCCACCCGGGCGCGCGGTGGACGTACGAGCTCGGCGTCGAGATGATGGAGTCGTATGGGGGGATGCCCCGCGCCCACGCCGAGAGCGAGCTGACGCGCTACCTGGGGTGGCCCGCGCAGGCGATCTCGTACAAGGTGGGCCAGCGCGCGATGCTCTCGCTGCGGGAGGAGTTTCTGCGCGAGGGTCGCGGGTCGCTCAAGGAGTTTCACGTGCGCGTGCTCGCCTGCGGCAACGTGGGCCTCGAGCTGCTGCGCGCGCAGGTGCTGGCGTAGCGTCGCCTTCAGCCGAGGAAGCGCAGCGCGAGGACGGCGAGCACCGAGGCGACGCCGAGCCCGGCGACCACGTAGGCCAGCACCGGCACGCGGGGCTCGGGCTCGGGCTCGTAGTCCGATTCGGGCTCCGCGGTAGGCTCCGGGGAGGGCGCGACCGGGCGCTGCGCCGCAGGCATCTCGCGCGAGGGCGTCGGGCGTGGCGGGGTGCGGGCGGCGACGTTCATCCCCGAAGGGCGCGTGAGGGGCCCGGAGGGGAGCGACGGGCGCGAGGAGGAGGTCGAGGTGGCCGCGCGGTGCGAAGCCGTCCCCGTGCGCGGCGAAGAGGCGCGGGCGCGGCGGGAGCGCTGCGACGGGCGCGACGACGTCTCCGCGGAGGGCGGCTCCTCGCCGAGCTGCTCCCACACCGACACGGTGTAGAACTCCGTCGCGTAGCTGAAGGCCACGGCGTCGCTCGCGAAGGGGAGCAGCTGCTGGGCAAACTCGTGGACGGTGGCGAAGCGCTCGTCGGGCGGCTTGCGCATCGAGCGCGTCACCGCCCGCACGATGGGCTCTGGGAGCTCGGGGCAGAGCTCACGCAAGGGCGTCGGCTCGCTCTGGAGTACGTTGCGCAGCGTGTCAGCGAGCTTCTCGCCCTTGAAGGGCTTGGCCCCGGTGAGCATGAAGTACAGCAGCACGCCGAGGGCCCACTGGTCGCTCCGCGGATCGACGCTCCGCGGGGAGAGCATCTGCTCGGGCGACATGAAGTTGGGCGTGCCGATCGCGGTGTCCTTGCCCGTGAGCTGGAGCCCGGGCTCGGCCATCTTCGCGAAGCCGAAGTCGAGGATCTTCGGGCGGAGTACGCCCTCCTCGGTGTGGGTGACGAAGATGTTGTCGGGCTTGAGGTCGCGGTGGACGATGCCCTGCGCGTGGACGGTGCGCACCGCGGCCATGAGGGGGACGGCGATGTCGAGGGCACGCCCCAGCGGGAGCCGGTGCT
>JBILLV010000160.1:0-21244 GCA_044375895.1 Polyangiales bacterium
GACCCCTTCGATCGCGTTCTCGTCGCGCAGGCGCGCTGCGAGGGGTTGACGCTCGTCTCCGCCGACGCCGCAATGCGCGCCTACGACGTCGCGCTGCTATGGGCGGAGCCCTGATTCGAGCTGTTGCGCATCCATCCCGCGCAACGTTCTTGAGGCCCCCCGATGACCCCGCGGCGGCGGCCCCTCGCCGCTCCGCCGCCCGTCCGCTCAGCTCCCCGGCCCGCCCGAGCCGAACCGCCGCCGCAGCTCCAGCTCCTGCCACGCCGTCGCTTCCGTGAGGCACAGCGCGTCGTGCTCGGTCACCGCGCGGAAGCAAGCGGCGAAGCACGTCCCGTATCCTTCGGGCGAGCGCAAGCGCCGACGCCGCGGCGGCCCAACGACCCAGCGCGCGGCGCAGGCCTGCACGCAGGGCCGCGTGTCGGCACCGGCGGCGCGGCACGCCTGCAGCCGCTCCTGCGCGCGCAGGTGCACGTCGACAGCCTCGCGCTCGCGAGTCTCCGACCGCGCGAGCCCGGGGGGCAGCCGCGGGAAGCGGAGCACCCACTCCATGGGGTCGAACAGGGGCGCAGATTCCGGGGCGAAATCCGCGGGCAGCACGGGCGCTCCATCGTCTGTGACCCGTGGCGGGAGCGCCTGCTGAGCGCTCGCGGGTGACGTCGCGGCGACGAGCATCAGCGCGGTGGCGGTGAAGGTGCGGCTCATCGGTGTCGAGCATCGCGCAGGGGCGAGGCGTTGTCACCGTGCCGTCGGGGGCTCTCGTCGATGCGGGCGGGAGCGCTCGCTACGATCGTCAAACCGCACTCGACGCGTTTGCCGCTGCCCGAGAGCGCTCGCAAGGGGCCGCAGGTACGCCCGGCCGCATCGTTGCGCGGCGCCGCGGAGCCGCGATTCATTGACCGCCGCGCCCCGCTCGGGCAGCGTGCATGAGCCGTCCCTGCCATGCGAAAAGTCCGCGCCGCCCTCCCGTCGCTCGCGCCGAGCCGCCACCCTGGCGCGCTCGCTGACGTCGCGCGGGTCTCCGTGGTGGTCGCGCCGGGCCACGAGGTGAAGCTCTCACCCGGTGCACACAACGACCTCTTCAAAGCGATCATCGAGGAGTTCTGCCCGCGCTTCACGCCCGGGGGACGGGTGCTCTACGTCGGGGACACCGGCGAGAAGTGGGCGTACTTCGAGCGGGAGGCCCTGGCGGCGCTCGGGGTGACCGTCGGCGAGCACGGCAAGATGCCCGACGTGCTCGTGCACCACACCGCCGCGAACTGGCTCGTGCTCGTCGAGGCGGTGACGAGCCACGGCCCCGTGAGCCCCAAGCGCCGCGCCGAACTCCACCCGCTGTTCAAGGCTTCGTCGGCCGGACTGGTGTTCGTGACGGCCTTCGCCGATCGCCGCGCGATGACGAAGTACCTCGGCGACATCTCCTGGGAGACAGAGGTGTGGATCGCCGACGCGCCGTCGCACATGATCCACTTCAACGGCGAGCGCTTCCTCGGGCCGTACTGAGCCAACCATGCCCCGCACTCCCGCCGCGCCCGCCGCCCCCGCCGTCGCCTGACCGCCCGCCTCACCGCGCGTCGCTCGCCCCCACCCCCGCGTCCGTGTCGAGCGACCACCGCCGCCGCGTCGCGAACTCCCGCATCGCCCGCCGCCCCGCGTTCGAGAGCCGCCGCTCGGCGAGCAGCGCCGCGAGCGAGCGCCGCGCCGCCTCCTGATCGTCCGCCGCCGCCGTCTCCGCGCCGAGCCGCAGGATCGCCGCGACCCGCTGCGCGACGTTGCGCCCGACGAGCTCGGCGCGGGCGCGCGCCAGGCCCTGCGCGCGCCACTGCGCCAGCGACTCGTCCTGGTGCGCGCGGTACCAGCGGCTCCACGTGTCGTGGGCGTCGCCGAGGAAGCGCATCAGGCGGTCGCTGTCGATCTCCGTGCGCTGCCACTCGGGGAAGGGCGTCAGATCGTTGCCGGTGACGCGCGGCAGCACGTCCATCCACGTGTGGATCGCCCCCGCGTATCCCCAGTCGCCGTAGGCCCGTCGGATCGGCGGCGCCATCGCCATGAGCACGTAGGGGACCACCTCCTTCGCCGCGAACCCGCCGAACACTTCGCTGAGCTGCGGCGCGGTGTTGATGATGGTGCCCGCTCCCTGCGAGCGCTCGCCGAGGTGGTTGGTCGCGGCGGTCTGCGTGAGCGCTCGCTCGGCCCGCAGGAGCGAGTGTCGCAGATCGTGGAAGGCGTACTGCCCGATCGCGTGCATCGCCGCGGGGCCGCCGCGCGCAAGCTCGGCGTAGCGAGCAGGGCACTCGGGCTCCGGGGTGTGCGTGACGCGATCGCTGTGCTCCCAGCAACGCATCGTGCGGGCCACGAGCACGCGCAGACGCGCCACGTCGGCCTCCAGCGCCGCGGGCACTGTGGGCATCGGCACCGACGACACCGGACGCACATTCGCGAACTCGTCCGGGGTGTCGGCGTTCGGGTCGTCCTCCAGGCGCGGATCGCGCGCGGCGCCAGGCTCCGCTGCGGGCGTCGGGATCGGTGCAGGGGCAGGCGCGGGTGCCAGCGCGACCGCAACATCGGGCGCGGCGCTCGCGTCGGGCGCGTGGGCCACCGCCGCGTCGGGGCGCTCGGCCCGCACGCGCGGTCGCGGGGGCTCGTTGCGGCACCCGAGCGCGACGAGGACGAGGGCGGTCAGTGGGCTTCGCATGGGAGGGAGCTTCCTTCGACGATGAGCGTTCGGACGGCGGCGAGGGGGAGGTGCTGACGGGCGGCGACCTCGGGCGACGTGCGCCAGTGCTCCACGCGCCACCGTGGGAGCGCGGCGGTGGGGGCGGCGACGTAGAGCGTGACGGTGTCGATCGCGTCGGGGCCGGGCGGCGCGAGGCGGCCGTCGTAGCGTTCGCGCCGCGCGAGGTGCACCTCACCGCGCTCGTCGGTGAGCGGGACGTCTTCGAAGCGCCGCGCGAACACCCGCGTGGCCTCGTCGCCATCGACGCTCACCACCAGGCGAAGCTGGCGCATCAGGTCGCCCGTGGGCACGGCGTGGCCGACGTGGCGCGCGCCCACCGTCGCCTCCACGCGCCACCGGCGCCCCTCGCGGCACGCGCGCACCCGCACTGCCACGGCGCTCGCGAGCACGGCGGGCCGCTCGACGGTGAGCATCCCGTGGTCGCCCGCGGGCAGGTGGCAGTCGACGCAACCCTCGCCGCGCGCGAAGGACTCGCTCCGCCGCCACTCGCCCTCGGTGTCCTGCATCGGATTGGACGTGTGCCACAGCGGGCGATTCGGTCCGCGGTCGACGGGGAAGTTGAACTGATGGCACCCCGCGCAGCGCGGGGCGGGGTCGTCGCTGTCGGCGGCGACGCGTCCATGGGCGGCGGCGTGACGGGCGGCGTCGGCGTGGCACGAGACGCACGAGACGCCCTCCGCGCGGGCGACGGCGTCGGGCTCGTGCGCGGGGTCGCCGAGCGGCGCGTGGCACCCGCGGCAGAAGGCCATCGGCTCCTCCTGGTAGGCGGCGAGAAAGATCGGGTCGCGCCAGGCCCGCGCGTGCAGTGACCCGCGCCACGCCGCGACCTCATGGGCGTGACAGCCCGCACAGGCCGCTGCGCCACGCGGCGTTGACGGGATCAGCGAAGGTGTGGGGCCGACCGGGCGCCGCACGGCGATGCCCGAGAGCAGCCACGGGGTGAGGCACAACACCGTCGCGACGCGCGCGAGACCCATCGACAGACCTCTTACCCCTCGTCGCCTTCCGCGTCTGCCGCCCCCGCGTCACGTCGCGGGATGGGCGGCGACACCGGGGCGGTTGGCACCACCTCGCGCAGCACCTCCTCGCTCTCGGTGCTCCGACGAAACACCACGCGTTGATGATGGTCGACCGTCACCGAGTCGGGGGTCTCGTCGTCGTCGAAGCGGGCCACCGCGCGCATCGGATCGGGCGTCGTCGGGGCCGTGAGCGCGGGGTCCATCGCCCGGAGCCCGGCGCGTGACCCGGGAAGCACCACCGTCGTGGTATCGGCGTTCCATTGGTGGGTGACCACCGCGTCGAGGAGGGTGTCCCCGTTCACATCGGTGAGCAGGAGGGCGTTGGGGGCCGTGAGGAGGGGGAGGCTCCCGCGCCGCTGCCACGCCCGCCCGTTGCGTCCGAACCACACGATGCGTCCCGCCGACGCCGCCGCGTAGGGGTTGCCCGTCTGCGCCACCACCACCTCGGGGCGGCCGTCGCCGGTCACGTCGCCCACCGCCACCGCGCCGCAGCCGTCGCTCCGATCGAAGGCCGTGAGCTCACCCCAGCGCCCGTCGCCGAGGTTGGGCATCCACCACGTGACCCCGCCGCGCCCGCCGCCGCGCGCGCTGGTGTACTGCTCGCACACGAGGAGGTCGCGCCGGTGGTCGTCGTTCAGGTCGAAGAGGGCGGGCTGGCCGATGGCGGATTCCAGCTCGCCCGGCGCCTCCGTCTCGTAGCGCACCCGCTCGCGCAGCCGTCCTTCGGAGAGCGCGAGCACGTGGAGGCTGCGGTAGCAGACCACGAGCACCTCGTCGCGCCCGTCTCCCTCCAGGTCGGCCACGCGCACGCCCGTGACGACGTCCCCCGCGCACATCTCCACCTCCGCGAACACCTCCTGCTCGCCCGCGGCGCCGTCGGTCGGGACGACGGCCTCCGCCCCCGCATCACCCGCGTCGCTGGCTTCGGGGGGAGCGTCGACGGCGGCCTCGGCCTCGCTTGCGTCGCTCCCATCGAGGGCCACGTCGACGTCGTTCGCGACGGCCGCGTCACTGGCGTCGCTCGCCGCGTTGGCGTCGCGCGCGGCACCCGCGTCACGAACGCCCGCGTCGGGTCGCCCCGCGTCGGCCACGCCCGCATCGGCGGCGGGTTCGGTGAGCAGGCGCGACACCGCGCGGGCCGCGCCGAGGGGCACCGCGCCAGCCTTCGGGTGACGCGCCCCGAGGTCGCCGAGCGCTCGCGCGACCGGCCCCCGCGCGCTGAGCGGGAGCGCCACGAGCGTCACGATCGCGCAGAGGCCCGACATGCCGATGAAGGTGGAGAAGAAGCCCGTCGTGGGGTCGAGGCGGCGCAGCGCCGGGACGAGCACCTGCGTCAGCGCGAGCGGGACGAGCACGGCACCCACCGCCACGATCAACGCGGCGGCGACGGTCGAGAGCGCGTGCTCCATCACGACGAAGGCGAGGGCGCAGGCGAGCGCGTAGCAGGCGAGGCCCACGAGCACCTTCACCCCCGTCCACACGATGGCGCCTCCGCGGGACGCCTCCTTCGCGGGCGAAGAGGCGGCGGGAGGAGCGGGACGCGGTGCCTTCGGAGGAGCCATCGCGACGGATGGGAGACGCGGATGGGGCGCGGCGTCAAGTCGTGGCCAGGGCAGACGCGCCCGTTGGGCCTTGATTCTTAGTGCATTGCGCGTTTCCCACGCTGGGGTTGGTCGCGGTCGCTCCCGCACCCCAGCGCAAGAGCTTCAGGGACGCACGCGCACCACGACCACCACATCACGATCCGCGAGCGCCGAAGCCTCGCCCGACGTGAGCGTCTCCACGCGCGGGTGCCGCTCCGCGATCGTGCGCAGCCGTGCCGTCACCTGCGCGTCGAAGGCCGGGTCACCCGTCCCCTGACGCAGGCTCGCCGCCTGCACCGTGCTCGACGCGTTGACCCGCACCACCACGGTGATCTCCGCGCCCGCCGTCGCCGCCGGAGCCACCGTCAGACGGAGCTGCTGATGCACGAACACGCGCAGCTTCGCCACCCCAGGCTCCTCGGCGCTGGCGCCCGCTCCGGCTGCCTGGGTCGCGCCTTCACCGGGGTTGCGCTCCCCCTCCGCCGTGTCGTTGTCGCGCAGCGGTGCGAGCGCCGGCGCCACCACGTTGCCCTGGATGCGCGCGTACCAGTACAGGAAGGGGTAGTTGGTGCGCAGGTAGGGGGCGTCACGGAGCGCCCGGAGCTGCAGGTCGGTCGCCACGCGCAGCAGCGACTCGACCCGACCGCGCGTGTCGACGGCCATCGCCGCGGGGGTCGCCGCCCGCTCGGTCTCCATCAGCACGAGGGCCTCGTTCCACGCCTGGGCGCCGACGATCGAAGCGGCCTCGGGGGAGAGCGGCGCGTTGGCGAGGGAGAGGACGCGCTCGGCGGAGGACGGGTCGCGCGCGTCGCGGTCGGGGTCGAGGCGGAGGATGTCGTAGACGGACTGCGCCACGCGCGACGCATCGGCGCTGAAGCTCGGACGCGGCAGTGCGCTCGCCTCACGGCGCCACGGCTCGACGGCGTTGCGGATCGGTTCCACCAGCGACAGCCCCTCGACGCCGCGCTCGGGCTCGCCGCGCATGCTCACGACGCCGAGCAGGTGGCCCGCCTCGTCGAGCACCGGCCCGCCGCTGTTGCCGTGGTTGACGCTGATCGAGAGCTGGATGCGCCCGTCGTTGTTGAGCCGAGCGAACTCGCCCGACACCGCGGCGGGGTAGCGCTCCTCGGGGTCGAGGGGGTAGCCCGACACCAGCACGCGCTGCCCGGAGGTGAGCGTCGGGTCGGTGGTCGGCAGTGGCACGAAATCAACGATCGGCTGCGAGGTCTGCACTGCGAGGAAGGCGACGTCGTGACCGAGGTCGGAGTAGATCGGCACCGCGGGGACGGCCACCCGCTGCCCCGCGAACACCACCGCGAGGAGGTCAGCCCCCTCGATGACGTGCCGCGCGGTGAGAACCACCCCGTCGCGCGACACCACCACGCCGCTCCCGAAGGCCGCGGACTCCTGGGCGATGAGCCGGAGCGTCCCGCTGCGCCCGCGGCCGAAGCGCCCCGTGAGCCCGCGGACGGCGATGATGCGCACGGTGGCCCGGTCGATGGCGCGCAACGCGAAGCCAGGGGTCTCGATGGCCTGCGTGGGTGACGGCGCCGCCGTGGGCGAGGCGGCAGCCGTGGGGCGCGCCGGGGCGGTGGGGCGCGCGGGCGGACCGCGACGCTGGGCGAAGGCGACGCCCGACGCGAGGACGACCAGGGAGGCCACGAGGGCAGGGATTCGCATGGCGCTCACAGGATCCTCAGGGAGTCGAAGAAGCCGCGGACCCGCGTGTTGCAGTCGGCGTCCGGCGCGCTGGGGTGCATCGCCGCAAACTCGTAGAGCCGCGAGCGGGTGACCAGGAGCTTGAGCTCCGTGACGGACGCTCCACCCGTCTGTTCGAGCGTGTACGTCCGGCCCGCGTAGCCCTGGGTGGTCGACGGGCGCTCGCTGCGCACCGACCAGCCCGCCGCAGTCAACGCCGCCAGCGCGACGGCCGGGGCGTCCGGCGGCACCGAGCGCTCGAACACAGTGACCGCGACGGTGTAGCGCTCGGCGCCGTTGGGTGAGCCCACCGTGTAGAGCACCCGCGGGCGCGTGACCTGCGGCGTGTTGAAGGTGAGGGCCTCGCGGCGCGGGCTGCCGGGCATCTGAGCCGCGAACCAGGCGCCGACCGGTTCGACGTGGCGAAGCCCGCCGAGGGCGCCGTCCCCATCGGCCTCGGGCCGGTCGCCGTCATCAAACTCGAGCCCTTCGAGGAAGCGCTGGATGTCCTCGCGGAGGTAGCGGTCGACCAGCGTCGGGTAGGCCATGAGGGCCGTGTACGAGCGCGTGCGGCCGACCAGCATCCGCAGCCGGAGCGTGGCGCCGGTCTGGGGGAAATCGAAGGTGAGGTCGACGCCGGGGTAGGCGCCTTGGGTGAGGGCCACCTGCGACCGACGCACGCCGCCGACGCGCTGCGCGACGCCCGTCATCGCGTTCGCGATGAGCTGGTCGATGTTGTTCAACGCCACCACGTTGTGCTCGAAGCTCCGCACCTCGTAGCGGACGTGGCCCTGGTCGCGCGACACCCGCGCGATCTCGCAGTGGTCGTCGTCGTTGACGCGGAGCTCCTCCGGCGCTTCGGGCATCTGGTACGTCAGCGCGGTGTACCCGAGCCGCCGACGCGCCCACGGCCCCGTCGCCCGTTGAACCGGCGGCGCCATCGGGGCCATCATCCCCGGCGGCGCGTTCATCCCATACTCGGGCGGTCGTACGGGAGTGGGCGTCGCGCACGCCGCGGCGATCAGAAAGATGCCTGCCATCGCACCCGCGGAGAGCACCGTGTGGAGGAGGCGAACGCGGGTCGCTGGCGGCGGCTTTGGGGGAGGGGGAACAAGGTTGGTCATGGGTCCTACGAGTGTCGCCCACAACCCGCCGAAACGACAAACACGATCGACGCGCGCTCACCCCTCGATGGCGACGTCCACCAGCGTCGGGGCGAGCAGCGCCACGAGGTCCTGCGGCGCGACGCCCACGAGGAAGCCCCGGCTCCCGCCGTTGACGTACACCTTCTCCAGCGCGGCGATGCTCCGCTCCAGGTACACCGGCATCACCTTGCGCGTGCCGAGCGGCGACGTCCCGCCCACCTGATACCCCGAGTGCCGGTCGGCCACGTCGGGCTTGCACGGCGCCACCGAGCGAGCGCCGATCGCCCGCGCCAGGGCCTTTGTGCTCACCTCCCGATCGCCGTGCATCAGCACCACCAGGGGGGCGCCCTGGTCGTCTTCCATGATGAGCGTCTTCACCACCGCGTGCTCGTCGACGCCGAGCTCACGGGCTGACACCCGCGTGCCGCCGCGCTCCTCGTAGCGGTAGGGGTGCTCGGTGTACGCGACCCCGCGCTGTCGCAGGAGCCGCGTGGCGTTGGTGGAGGGGGCCTTGGCGCTCACCCGGCCGAATCTAGCGCAGCCGCGGGGCGGTGATACAGTCGCGCGCCATGCGCCCCTCCTCGCTCGCCGTCGCGTTCGTCGCCGCCCTCGCCGCGTGCTCGTCTGAACCCAACCGGGGCGTCTTCGGCGACGCCGCGCCCGAAGGCGACGCGAGCGTCCCCACCAACGACCTCACCGTCACCGACGTCGTCACCGACGTCGCGACGGACGCCGCGCCCGACGCGCCGCGGGACGTCCCGGTCGACCAGTCTGCGCCCGACGCCGCGCCCGACGCGCGTGACGCGAGCGTGAGCGACGCGCGCCCGGTGGGCCCCGACGTCCCCGACTTCGAAGACGGCGGGATCGTCGGGCCGACCTACGACTTCGTCCTCACGCAGTTTGTCATCGACGGCGACAAGGTGGGGACGGCGCCGCACCCCGCCATTCACACGCAGGGCGTCGCGGGCTTCAACCTCGACGGGCGCTTCACCGGCGCCACCGCGCGCGACCCCGAGGAGTGCCAGCACGGGGATTTCTTCTCCGCCCTCGACGCCGACCAGAACATGGGAACCTGCACCCCCGGCGCGATGCGCGGCGGGAGCGCGTGCACGGGCGGTGTGGACAACCAGCTCCCCGAGATCGCCGACACCGTCAACGGCTTCGGGATCAACGTGCGCAACTCGATCGCGGAGCTCCTCTCGACGGGGCAGACGGTGATCCTGGTGCGGGTGTCGGGCGTCGACGGAGCGCTCGGCCCGACGCTCAACGACGACCAGGTGACGGTGCGCGTGTACCCCGTGGGGCGGCCGATGTTCAGCGACTGCGCGCGCATCGGGACGCCCGGGCTCGAGTACGCCGTCGACGACGACTCGCTGGCGGCGCCGGGGGACTTCGCGCGGGCGCGCTACCGCTTCAACGGGCGCATCGTGGCGGGTCGGCTCATCACGGCGCCGACGGGCTCCACGGCCGCGCCTGACTTCGGCATCGACCTCCCGCTCGGCACGGCCGTGGCGCCCCTCTCGCTCTACCGCACGCAGCTCCGCTTCGACCTCACGATGGACCGCGCGAACCGCGGCAACCTCGGCGGCTCGGCGCCGCTCCGGGAGGTCGTCGACGCCATCGTCCCGGCGCTCCCGTCGGGCATCTCGCCGGCCATCGTGACCACGGTCGTTCAGTCGTTTGTGGACATCCAGGACCCGGCGGGTTCGCCCACGGGATGCCGGGCGCCCAACGGCTCGATCGGGATGGGACTGGGCTTTGCGGGGGTGCGGGCGACCATCGTACCGATGACGGTGCGCGGCCCGCAGCCGGGTCGCTGCGGGAGCTGACGCGCTACGCCGCGGGCCCGGGCTTGAAGAGCGGCCCGGGCACGACGAACACGGTCCGACCGGCGGCGGAGTTCACCAGGATGGCGAAGGCGAGCCAGAGGGCGATGCCCATCAGCGCCACGGTCGCGAGCGCGATGGGGAGCGCGAACGCGGTCGAATGGGTGAGCTCCTTCGCGATGCGGCACGCGAACAGCACGTCGATGTCGAGGAGGAACGCGAAGAGCAGCTTCGAGAAGAAGCCGAACGCGAAGGTGAGCACCACGAAGACCACCAGGAAGCACACGTCCACCGCGAGGATGACGTGGCTGTCGGGAACCACCCCCTCCGAGAGCCCCTTCAGCGTGAGGTAGTTGATCACCCAGTTGAACGCGAAGGTGGTGAAGAGGGTGCCGCCGAGGAGGTTCTTGTTGGCGAGGGCCATGAGCCCGGCGAGAAACTGGCAGCCGCCGCCGAAGAGCAGGCAGTACATCGCCGCGGTTCGAAACGCCGCGGGGGTGAGCGCCTGACCGAACGCGATCGGGAGGAGCGCGGCGCAGCCGACGGCGAGGCCGAGGAGCCCGAGGGGGGTGGGCTCGGCGAAGGGGGGAGCGGACGCCGCAGCGCCCGGAGTCGGAGGAGTTTCCATCGGGGGAGACGCTACCCGATGCGATGGAAAAGCGGGCGACGATGTCGTGCCACCCGCGCGTCGCCCCCCTGCGAAGCCCGCGACGCACATGACAAGAACAGCCTCGCTCGATATACGGCGACGCCATGAACACCCGCCCCTGGTCGAGCACGGTCGCCGACGCGATCCGCGACGCCGCCGCCAACCGCGGCGCTCACAACGCCTACACCTTCTGCGACCCCCGCGACGACGACAAGCCCTTCACGTACGAGGGCGTGCTCGAGGCCGTCCGCGCGCGCGCCGCGGCGCTCTACAAGCTCGGGCTGCGCAAGGGTGACCGCGTGGCGATGGTGGTGCCGGGGGCCGAAGACTTCGTGCTCAACTTCCTCGGCGCCGTCCTCGGGGGCCTCGTCCCCGTGCCGATGTATCCCCCCATCGCGCTCGGCAAGGTGGAGAGCTACGTCAAGAACGTCGAGCACATCGTGAGCTCCTCGGGCGCCAAGGTGCTGCTCATCACGAAGCAGGTGCGCCCCATCCTCGGCGCCGGGCTCGACATGGGCGTGGTGGAGAAGCTCGTCATGGTCGAAGACCTCGACCTCAAGGCCCCGCGCGAGGGCACCGAGCCCGCCGTGTCCCCCGACGACCTGTGCTTCCTCCAGTACACCTCGGGGAGCACCTCGGCGCCGAAGGGCGTGATGGTCACCCACGGCAACCTCGTCGCCAACTGCTACGCCATCATGGTCGACGGGCTCGAGACGGACAAGGACACCGACCGCGGCGTGTCGTGGCTCCCGCTCTACCACGACATGGGCCTCATCGGATTTGTCATCGCCCCGATGTTCGCGACCGTGCCCGTGAGCTTCCTCCCGACGATGGAGTTCGTGAAGCGGCCGGCCTACTGGCTGGAGATGCTGCACAAGCACAAGGCCACCATCACCTTCGCGCCCAACTTCGCCTACGCGCTCGCCGCCCGCCGCGCGAAGGACGCCGAGATCGCCACCTGGGACCTCTCCCGCGTGCGCGTCCTCGGCTGCGGCGCCGAGCCCATCCAGCCCTCGACGCTCCGCGGCTTCGTCGACCGCCTCGCGAAGTGCGGCATCTCGGCCAACGCGCTCCTCCCCTGCTACGGCATGGCCGAGGCGACGCTCGCCATCTCCTTCGCGCGCACCACGGGCGGCGCCCTCGCGGTCGACGCCATCGACGCGAGCGCGCTCCGTGAAGGCGCCGCGAAGCCCTGGGTCGCAGGCGCCGCGGAGGACGGCGACGTCCGCCCGGTGGAGGTCGTCAACTGCGGCGCGGCGCTCCCGCGGCACGAGGTGCGCGTGGTCGACGCCGAGGGCAACGTGCTCCCCGAGCGCACCGTGGGCGAGCTGTGCATCCGCGGGCCGAGCGTGACCCGCGGGTACTACGGCCGCCCCGAGGTGACGGCGGAGGCCTTCCGCGGCGAGTGGCTGCACTCCGGCGACCTCGGGTACCTCGCCGACGGGGCCGTGTTCGTGTGTGGTCGCGTCAAGGACATGATCATCATCAACGGGCGCAACTACTACCCCCAGGACATCGAGTGGCTCGTGCAGGAGCTCGACGGGGTGCGCAAGGGCGCCGTGGTGGCCTTCGCGTGTCAGCCCGAGGGGGCCTCGTCCGAGCAGCTCATGATCGTCGCCGAGTGGGCCGGCAAAGACCGCCCCGCCGACGACGTGCTCGCCGCCACCGAGAAGCGCATCCACGACGCCGTGGTGACCGAGATCGGGCTCAACCCCTCGAAGGTGGTCCTCATCCCCGCGGGCACCATCCCGAAGACCTCCAGCGGCAAGCTCCAGCGGCGCAAGACCAAGGACCAGTTCGAAGCCGGCACCCTGGGCCGTGAGGGCTACGGCACCGAGAGCCTGGAGGCCAAGGCCGCGGTGGCGAAGCAGGTCGCCCGCTCCTACGCCGCCATGGCGAAGAACGAGGTGATGTCCCGTCTCCCCGACCCCCTCCGGGCCTTCTTCGGCAAGAAGAAGTAACCCCAGGATTTCATTCGTGTTTGGGCTGGACGGAGCCCATCGCGTGGGGCAACGTCCGCCGCGCGCGGAGGTGCCCTCTTGCTCAGTCAGCTCCTACGACCCGACTACGAAGAGCTGATCCGGGCGAAGGACTGGAACACCCTCCGCGAGCTCCTCGTCGAGCTCGATCCCCCCGACCGCGGTGAGATCCTCGAGAGCCTGTCCACGCAGGACAGCGCCCTGATGTTCCGCATCCTGCCGCGCGCCGAGGCCGCCGACGCGTTCGAACATCTCCCGCTGGAGCTCCAGACCTCGCTGGTGGAGACGCTGGCCGACGAGCAGCTCGTTCGCATCCTCGACGAGATGGCCCCCGACGATCGGACGCGCCTGCTCGAAGAGCTCCCCGCGGAGGTGACGCGCCGCCTCGTGCTCACGCTCTCCCCCGAGCAGCGCAAGATCGCCAACCAGCTCCTGGGCTACCCCGAGGGGTCGGCGGCCCGCTCGATGACGCCCGAGTACGTCTCCGTCCGCCCGGAGATGACGGTCGCCGAGGCCCTCGCCCACCTCCGCGAGCAGGCCCGCAAGAGCGAGACGCTCAACATCGTCTACGTCACCGACGCGCGCGGCGCCCTCCTCGGCGACATCCCCCTCGCGACGCTCGTCTTCGCGCCGCCCACCGCCCGCGTGAGCGAGGTCGAGCGCCGCGGCCTCATCGCGATCCCCGCGACGGCGGTGCGCGAAGACGTGGTGGCGACCTTCGAGAAGTACGACCGGGTGGCCCTCCCCGTCACCGACACCTCGGGCCACCTCGTCGGGATCATCACCGTCGACGACGTCCTCGACGTGCAGGCCGAGGAGGCCACGGAAGACATCCAGAAGCTCGGTGGCACGGAGGCCCTCGACGCGCCCTACCTCGACACCGACATGGCCACGATGGTGCGCAAGCGGGCCGGGTGGCTCGCGGTGCTGCTCGTCGGCGAGATGCTCACGGCCACGGCCATGTCGTACTACGAGCACGAGATCCAGCGGGCGGTGGTGCTCGCGCTGTTCGTGCCGCTCATCATCTCGTCGGGGGGCAACTCGGGCTCGCAGGCCACGTCGCTCATCATCCGCGCGCTCGCGCTCCGCGAGGTGGAGCTGGCCGACTGGTGGCGGGTGTTCCTGCGGGAGATTCGCACGGGCGCGGTGCTCGGTCTCATCCTCGGCGTCATCGGGTTTGTGCGCGTGCAGTTCTGGCCGACGGCGGAGCACGCGTACGGCCCGCACTACACGCGGGTGGCGCTCACGGTGGCGGGGAGCCTCGTGGGCGTGGTGCTCTTCGGGAGCGTGGTGGGCTCGATGCTGCCGTTCGCGCTGCGGCGGGTGAAGCTCGACCCGGCGACCGCGTCGGCGCCCTTCGTCGCGACCCTGGTCGACGTGACGGGGCTCATCATCTACTTCACCGTGGCCAACTTGTTTCTCAAGGGCGTGATGTTGTAGCTACGATCGCGCGGCCGACGGATTTTTGTGCGACGACGGCGCACAAAACGGCCCGAGCGGCCCTATACCCACCACCCCCGTGACCGACGCCACCCGCTTCTACTTCGCCCTCCTCCTCGGCGCCTCCATGTCCGCCGCGCTCCTCGCCGCCATGGGGCCGTGGCTCTCCGCCCCGCGCGAGGGAGCGAAGCACGCCCGCCTCGGCGCCGTCGCCTGGTCGCTGCTCATGTTGGGGTGGCCCGCGTGGGCGGCGGTCACCACCTTCCAGCGCACCTTCCTCCCCTGGCACGGCGCCGTCGCGGGGGCCATCGCACTGGTCGTCGGGCTCGCCGTCCCGCCCGTCTCGGGCGCCGTCGGATCGCTCCCCATCGGCGGCGTGGTGGGCCTCTCCGTGCTCCGCCTCGTGGGCCTCTTCCGCCTCGCCGCGATGGACGCCGGCTGGCTCCCGCGTCGCTACACCTCCGCCTCCGTTGCGGGTGACGTCGTCATCGCGCTCACGGCCGCCGCCCTCGTCGCCTTCGGGTTGAAGCGCCGCGGCCTCGTGCGCGGATGGGCCCTCGCCGGGCTCGCGACGCTCGGTGTCTCTGTCGCCCTTCAGACGCTGGAGGTGCGCCCCGTCCCGGCCTTCGAATCGCTCACCCTCGCGTACCTCACGCCCTTCTTCGCCGCCACCTACGCGCTCACGCTCAAGGCCGCGGGGAAGACGCCGTGACCCGCCGCCTCGCGCTTGCGCTCGCCCTCGTCGGCTGCGCGGGCGACCTCGAGGATGCGCCCCGCGACGCCGCCGTCGAGTCCGCCGTCGACGCCGGTGCCGACGAACCGCTGGCAGACGACGTCCGCGACACGCCGCTCACCCCCGACGTCGCGCCCGCTGATACGCCCACCGAACCACCGTCTCCCGACGCAGCCATCCCCGACGCGGACGCAGCCCTCGACCGCCCCGACGCGCCCGCCGACGCGCCTGCCGACGTCCCTGACGCGCCGCCCCCGACGGGGATGGTTCAGTACCCGAACGATCGCACCCACTCGCCGATCACGCCCGACCTCGCCGCCCGGCTGCGCGCGGTGGCGATGCGCGGCGCGGCGCTGCAGGGCGACGTCTTCGCGAAGGTGGGCGACTCCAACACCGTCAACACCAACTACCTCGCGTGCTTCGCCGGCTCCAATGTCGACCTCGCGGGCCACGGCCAGCTCCGCGCCACGCTCGACTGGTTTCGCGCGGGCGACGCGGGCGGCACCGACCCCTACCGCCGCGTAACCCTCGCCGCCACTGAGGGCTGGAGCGCCTGGGCACCGCTCGCGGGAACACCCTCGCCCCTCACCCGCGAGTACGACGCCGCGCGCCCCCGCTACGCGACGGTGATGTACGGCACCAACGACATCCAGTCGCGCGACCTCCACCGCTACGGGCAGAACCTCCTCGATATCGCCGACCAGAGCCTGGCCCGCGGGGTCATCCCGCTCTTCACCACCATCCCAGCGCGCGCCGACGACGCTGCCGCCGACGCGTGGGTGCCGCGCTACCTCGCCGTCATGCGCGCCGTCGCCCAGACGCGGGGCGTCCCCTTCGTCGACATCCACCGCGAGCTCGCGGGGCTCCCGCGGCGCGGCCTCGGGAGCGACGGGCTCCACTTCAACGTGTACACCGTCGGCACCGCGCCCCGCGGCTGCGTCTTCACCCCCGAGGGGCTGCGGTACGGGCACAACGTCCGCAACCTCCGCACCCTCGAAGCGCTCGACCGGACGCTCGCGGTGGCGCGCGGGGCCACGGCGCCCGACGCCGACGCGCCACGGCTCGCGGGGGAGGGGACGCCGACGGCTCCCTTCGTGGTGGCGGCGATGCCCTTCGGCGACGCGCGCAACACCGCGACGGGCGGCACGCGGGCCATCGCGCGCTACGCCTGCCGGAGCACCGCGGACGAGTCGGGGGCGGAGTTCTACTACCGGGTGACGGTGCCGGCGGCGACGCGGGTGCGGGCGCTGGTGATCACGCGGGGCGCGGTGGACGTCGACCTCCACCTGCTCACTGGCGGCGTGACGGGCGAGCGCTGCGTGGCCCGCGACGACCGCATGCTGGTCGCCGACCTCGCGGCCGGCACGCACACCTTCGTGGTCGACACCTTCGTCGGCGCCGACGGGGCCGCGCGGGCGGGGGAGTACCTCTTCGTCCTCGTGCGGGAGTAGGCGCTCAGCGCCAGTGCGTTTCGCGCAGCGCCTCCAGGCTGTCGAGCACCACGTCGGCCACGGCGAAGCGCGCGCTGGCATGCTCCGGGACGGCCACGCAGCGCATCCGCGCGGCCTTGGCGGCGATGAGGCCGTTGAGCGAGTCCTCCACCGCCACGCACGCCGTCGGGTCGACGCTGAGGCGCGACGCGGTCGTGAGGTACACGCCGGGATGGGGCTTGCCGTAGGGCTCGGATTCGGCCGACTGAACCAGTTCGAACGCACCCTCCAGCCCGATGCCCGTCAGCCCCGCCCGGATCACGCCCATGGGCGACGAAGACGCCAGCGCCACGCGCACACCCGAGGCCGCCACGCGCCGCACCGCCGCCACGGCGCCAGGCATGGCCTTCGCCTCCGACACCAGCAGCTCCGTCACCCGCGCGAGGATGGCCGCCACCGCGTCGCCCTCGGTGAGCGTGTGCCAGCCGGGCGTCTGGGCGCGCCGGAGCCGAACGACCTCGTCGATGCGCAGCCCCGTGGTCTCCGCGCACTCGGCCTCGGTGAGCGTGAGGCCGGCGCGGGCGAACACCTCGATCTCCGCGCGCCGCCAGTGGGGTTCGGAGTCGATGAGGAGGCCGTCGAGGTCGAAGATCACCGCTTCTGTCGTCATCGGCCGCGACCGTTACCCCATCGCGGCCCGGGCGCGAAGCCCCCTACGCGCTTGCGGGGCGGTGGCCCCCGTGATTCGAGGGCGTTCGTCGCGCAGGTCACGGTCCTGTGTTGAATCACCTCCTGCACGCACCTCCCCCGATTGGCCTGCCGGGCTCGGGCCATGAACAGCTTGCGAGCCCACGACAACGGAGGATCTTATGCATCTCCCTCGCGCGGTTGTCTCGGGTGCGCTCCTTCTCCTTGTTGGCTGCCTCCCTGCTCCGAGTCGGTCACTCGGATCGATTCCGGACGCGAGCTCATCGCTCGACCTCGTCGACGTGACGATCGACGGCATCCATGACGGCCCACCCGTTGATGGGGGCCTCGACCGCCCCGCGGAGGTATCGACGCGGGCGGACGTCATCGCGGACGCGGTGCTCGACGCGCGCGTAGACGCGGAGGACGCCCTACCGCCGGACGCCCCTTCTGTGCCCGACGCGCCAGATCCGATCTGCCGCGGCGGGGAGGTCGCCTGCGCCGACCGCTGCGTCGACACATCCTCCCACGATGCCCACTGCGGACGCTGCTACAACGCCTGCCCGCTCGACGCATCCTGTCGCGCCGGCCGTTGCGAGCTCCCGTGCCCGGCGGGTCAGGTCAGCTGCCCCTTCCGCGGCCGCCTTACCTGCGTCGACCTCGCCATGGACCCGTCCCACTGCGGCGCGTGCGGCGCGGCGTGCGCCACGGGTCGGTCGTGCCTTGCGGGCCGCTGCGGGTGCCCGGCGGGGCAACAGGCATGCGCCGAGCGCTGCGTCGACACCGCGACCAGCCTCGAACACTGCGGCGCATGTGGGGCGCTGTGTAGCCCCCCCAACGGCCTCGGACGCTGCGCGGCGGGCGTGTGCGCGCTGGCGAGCTGCAACGAAGGCCGCGGAAACTGCAATGGCAACGACCGTGACGGCTGTGAGGTGAACTTGCGGACGACCCCCGCCCACTGCGGCGCGTGCGGGCGGTCGTGCGCCGCAGGCGAGGGGTGCGTCGCGGGCGTGTGCTGCGTCGGAGCGGCCTGCTCGCCGTTCCCGAGTTCGGGTCGGGAGGGCGCCTTCGCCCCCGCGGCGGACACCGTGCTCTCCGCGGGCGTCCACGAGTTCACGACGGTGACGATCCCCGCGGGGGTCACCGTGCGCACGGACGGCGTGGGTGCGCTTGAAATCCGCGCGACCGGGGCGATCACCATCCTGGGGACGGTCGACCTCTCCGGCGCGGATGGCGGGCGGCCCCGGTGCACGGGCGGGGGTTGTCTCGGCGGCGCAGGCGGCGCGACGGGGCACCCCGGTGCGGAGATGCGCGACGGCGTCGGCGGGGGATACAGCGATTCCGGCGGCCCCGCGCCCCCGTTCCTCTATGGCGGCACGGGCGGCGCTGGTCCCGCGGGTGGCGGTGGCGGCCACCCTCAACGGCCCTGCGGCGTTCTCGGCCCGTTCACCTTGGGCCAGGACAGCGCAGGAGGGGCCGTGGGCGGTCGATGCACGGGTCCCTTGCCGCCGCCCGCCGCCTGCACACCCGCGCGCGGGGGCCCGTGTGCGGTCGCGGCGTACGCTGGGGGTGACGCGGTGACGGCGACGATCCGTATGTGTCCCTACCTTGATGAATGGTCGCAGGGTGGCGGCGGCGGAGGCTCGATCGGGACCCCGGCCGCGATGGACCTCCCTGTCGCGACGACATTTCAGGTCGGCTCGGGCGGCGGGGGCGCCGGATGGCTGGCCCTCCGGAGCGACTCTCGCGGCGGCGACGGTGGCGGCGGCGGCGGTGGCGGCGGCGGCGCGCTCCGCGTCGCGTCTCCGGTGCGTGTCACGCTGGGTCCGGTCGCACAGCTGTTGGTCAACGGTGGCAACGCGTCGTACTTCGGGGGAGGTGGCGGATCGGGTGGGGTCGTGGTGCTCGCGGCCCCCTCCATCGTGGTTCCTGCGGGTGCGCGCGTCTCCGCGCGCGGCGGAACCGCCAGCCCGCCTGGTGGGGATGGTGGCCTGGGGCGGATTCGACTCTCGGTCACTTCTTCGACATGCACGCTCGACGGGAGCTTCGACCCCCCGCTGCCCTCTGGATGCACGCCCGTGTCGTCACCCGTTGCAGGTCGCGCCTACGTGGGCGCGTACCCGGACTGAACTCAAGTCCTTCATCGGCGGCGACCGTTACCCCATCGCGGCTTGGGCGCGAAGCCCCCTACGCGCTTGCGGGGCGGTGGCCCCTTCGATTAGAGGCTTCGACCCACTACCAGCGATGGGAAACGAACCGATCCTCGACATCTCCAGCATCCTCCGCGGCAAGCGACTCTTCGTGGTGGGGGGCACCGGGTTCCTCGGGAAGGTGTGGCTCTCGCTCATCCTGGAGCGGTACCCCGAGATCGGGAAGATGTACCTCGTGGTCCGCTCGAAGAAGGGGCGGGACTCGGAGGCCCGCTTCTGGTCGGAGATCGCCGCGAGCCGGCCCTTCGACCCCCTGCGCGAGAAGTACCCCGGCGCGGCCTTCGAAGACTTCCTCCGCGCGAAGGTGACCCCCGTCGACCTCGACGTCTCCAAGCCCCGCTGCGGGCTCAGCGACGACGCGGTGGAGGCCTTCAAGGGCGGCGTCGCGGCGGTGGTCAACGTCGCCGGCGTGGTGGACTTCGATCCCCCCCTCGACGAGGCCATGCTCACCAACGCGCGCGGCGTCGAGCACCTCGTGGAGATGGCGCGGGCCCTCGGCGACGTCCCCATCCTCCACACGTCCACCTGCTACGTCGCGGGCTACCGCCGCGGGCGCATCCCCGAGCAGGACCCGCGCGAGCACCCGTACCCGCGCTTCGGGGAGATCCCCGAGGTGAAGTGGGAGCCCGCCCGCGAGATCGCCGAGGGGCTCGACATCACCACGTCGATCAAGCGCCACGCCGACGACCGCTTCCGCGTCGCCTCCTTCCAGGAGCAGGCCCGCAAGAACCTCGAGTCGAAGGGAGAGCCCGCCCGCGGCGCGATCTACGAGGCCGAGGTGAAGAAGGTCCGCGACCGGTACATCTCCGACGAGACCGGGCGCGAGGGGACGGCCCGCGCGAAGTACTGGGGCTGGGCCAACACGTACACGTACACCAAGAGCCTCGGGGAGCAGATCCTCGCGGCCTCGGGCCTCGCCTTCACGCTCGTGCGCCCCGCCGTCATCGAGAGCTCCATCCAGTACCCGTTCCCGGGGTGGAACGAGGGCATCAACACGATGGCGCCCATCATGTACATGTTCATGAAGGGGCACATGCAGATCCCCTTCGGCGAGCACGCGTCCCTCGACGTGATCCCCGTGGACATGGTCTCGGCCGGGATGATCCTCGCCCTGGCGGCGCTCATCGAGGGCACGGCGAAGCCCGTCTACCACCTCGGCACCAGCCACACGAACATGATCTCGATGCGCCGCATCATCGAGATCTGCGGGCTCTACAAGCGCATCCACTACCTCGGCACGGGCAAGGGAAACCCGTGGGTCAACTTCGTCCAGGCCCACTGGGAGCCGACGCCCGTCACGAAGGACGAGTTCTTCACCCACGGCGCGCCGGCCATCGGCAAGGCCGCCAAGGGCTTCGCGGGGCTGCTCCGCAAGGTGGGCGTCGGGCCGGCCGCGGCGGTGCTCAAGCCCCTCGCGAAGGCGGTGGACTCCTACGGCGACGTGGCGACGCGCAACGGCGACATCTTCACGCTCTTCGTCCCCTTCACCGCCGAGACCGAGTACGTCTTCATCACCGACAACACCGCCGGGCTCGTGCGGCGCCTCGGCGATGACGACCGGGCGAAGCTCGACTGGGCCCCCGAGCGCATCGACTGGCGCCACTACATGCACGAGGTCCACCTCCCGGGCCTCGAGCGGTGGGTGCTCCCCGAGATCGACGAGAAGCTCCTGCGCCCGCAGAAGCCCCTCCGCGCCTTCGTCTCGCTCTTCGAACTCCTCGACGAAGCCGCCGAGCGCCACGTCCACCAGGCCGCGCTCCTCCGCGTGCAGGACGACGGCATCGCCCGCATCACCTACCGCGAGTGGAAGCGCCGCTCCGACGCCGTCGCCGCCCGCCTCGCCGAGGACGGCATCCGCCCCGGCGACCGCGTGATCCTCTCGGCCGCCAACCACCCCGACTGGCCCATCTCGTATTTCGGCATCCTGCGCGCGGGCGCCGTGGCCGTCCCCGTCGACCCGTCGCTGGAGACCTCGGGGCTCGAGTCGATCGTCGTGGCGTCGCGCGCGAAGGCCGCCATCGTCGATGAGAAGGTGGCGGAGAAGCTGCGCCGCGTGCCGGGCCTCACCGCCGCGGTGCTCGACCTCCACGCCGTCGCCTCCGAAGACGACTCGC
>JBILLV010000161.1:0-21233 GCA_044375895.1 Polyangiales bacterium
CGGCGGCACCGGCGGCACCGGGCGCATCCGCATCTCCGTCAACACCGCCACCTGCACGCTCGCAGGCACGGTGGCCCCGGGCCTCGTCAGCGCCTGCGCGTTCACGCCGGGCGCGGGCACCCAGGGCAGCGCGTACCTCAGCGACTTCCCGGACTGACCCCCTCCGACGGCGGCTCGCGGAGCTCGCACGTCAGCTCGATCCGCTCCCTCCCCTGCCACGCCCTCCCGGTCCACGCTCCCTCAGCGGTCGCGCTGAGCTGGAAGCTCCGCACCGGCTCGTGCTCCTCGGTGCCGGCCGCGCGCGCCTCCGCCTCGTCGCGGCCTTCGCCCCCACCGATCGAGCGCACGCAGAAGCCCCCGTCGGTGAGCTCCAGCAGCTCCTCCTGCTGCCACCCGCCCGCCTCGACGAACCACCCGTCGCCCACCACCTGCGCCGCTCGCTCGCGCATGCGGAGCGTGCCGCGCACGGCGCCCCCGGCGACGCACGGCGCGGTGCGGCGGTCGGGCGCGCGCGCGGTGGTGAGGGCCATCGCCTCGTCGTCGCCATCGAGCGCATAGAAGCGCATCGCCCCTTCGGTGTCGCGCACCCAGAGCCCGTCGAGCGCGCCGAAGCGGCCCACGTGGGCGTCGGCGATGTCCTCCACGAGCACGAAGTCGCGACGTCCCCGCTCCGCGCCCGACGCGTCGAGGGCGACGAGCGTGGTGATGCGCGTGTCGTCGAGGGTGGTGTCGAAGCGGAGGAGGTAGCCGCCGCCTTCCCGTTCGAACACCTCGACGCCGCCCGGCTCTCCGCGCCCGAGGGAGAGCGGGTGGAGCCCGCGCCCGTCGGCGAGGAAGTCGTCACACCCGATGGCGTCGCACTGCTCGATGAGCCCCACCGGCGCGCGCGCCCCCGGCACCGCCCGCCCGAGCACCCGCGCGTTGGCCCGCGCCGTGAGCGTTCCCGTCACCGTGGCGTTGAGCGCGTCGCCCGCCCAGGTGACCGTGAGCGCGCGATCGGTCGCCTGCCAGCGCAGGGTGTAGCCGGTGGAGGCGACCCCGCGGTCCATTTCGGGCCCCGGGGAGCGAGCGCCGAGGCGGCAGTACACCCGACGCTGCTCCTCGCGCGGACGGGCGGCGGGCATCGGCCCGGGCGGCGTACGACGGGCGAGCGCGATGGCCTGCGGCGCAGGGCGAAACGCGAGCGTGAGGTTCTCCCCGAGGCGACACCAGGGGCCGTCGCAGTAGGCCGACTCCGTCGCCTCGATGGGCCGCGCCTCGCCCGCGCCGCGCACTGGTGAGGGCATGCGGCGGAAGGCTCCCCCGTGCGCGCTCTGCCAGAGGGCCGCGGCCGTGGCGCCGAAGGCGATCTCGACGTCGCCAGGGCCGTGGATGCCGCGCGTCGCTCCGTCGGGCGCGTCGAGCGTCTGCCACGCGATCGTCGCTCCCTGGAGAGCGCCCGTCACCAACGTGAGCTTCGGATGTGCGGGCGACGGCCCCTCCCAGAACTGCATCCGCGCCCCCTCCCAGCGCACGCTCCGCGCGGCCGCGGCGCTCAGCGGCAAGCTCACCGCCACGGCCTCCGAACCACGGAACACCACCGCCCGCGTCGGCCCCGCGGAGCGCGATGTCGCGGTGTCGATCGCGAGGATGGCGCCGTCGTGCATCGCCACCACCTCGGCGGGGAAGGGCGCGCGCAGCTCACGGTGCGCCCCGTCGTCGCCGTACGCGCACACCAGGTGCGGGTCGCGCTCGGGGTGCTGCGTGCACGGCGCGCTCACGGCCCACCGCCCGCTCGTGTCGTCGAACACGGCGGCGCCCATCGGCTCGGCGCGCGCCTCGTCACGCAGCGTCGCCCAGCCCGTCGCCGTCTTCGCGAACACCGCCTGCGCCCACCCGTCGTGCCGGCAGATGTAGCGAACGCCCGCCCCCGAGCGCCGCGGGGCGCACTCCGTCCCCGGCGCGGGCTCGCGTCGCAGCTCCCGACCCTGCGCCGGATCGATCGTGATGAGCGTCTGCTCGGCGACCCCAGTGACCGTCCCGTCGCGCTGCACGACGACGCGCTGGGCCTCGGGCGGCAGGCGAAAGCCCCGCATGGCGAAGGTGTTCACCATCACCCGCGAGCCGCGCGAGGTGCTGACCCAGCGGTCGCGTGAAGGGGCCGGATCGACGGGCGTCATGCCCTCCGCCCGCCAGCGAAAGACGCCCCCGGTGGTGGTGATGAAGGTCTCGTTGTCGACGACGTTCACCCGCAGCGGGATGCCCGACGGCGCGCGGACGGCGCGGAAGTGCTCACCGCCGTCTTCCGACACGCGCAAGACGCCCGGCTCGGTGATCGCGAAGGCGACGCGCTCGGCCCCGAAGGCCCCCGTGATCACCCGCTCCAGCCCGGTGGCGTGGGCGCGACCGTCGAACGAGACCACGTGGGCGCGGCGATGGACGTCGACCGCGAAGAGCGAGCCCAGCGAGTGGACCCCGCGCAGCGCGTGGTACCCCGGCGTGAAGGCCGCGACGAGGGGCGTCGCGAGCTCGGCCACGACGCGCAGCGGTCCGTCGAAGCGCTCGGCCCGGTACACCGTCCCGTCCTCGCTGGCGAAGAGCCACGCGTCGCCGCGGCGGGCGCTCACCGCGATGCGCGTCGCGGGCCACGGGGCGGGCGCGACGGCGCTCTCGGTGAAGCGCAGCGCGCCGTGAATCGAGCGCTCGCCCTCCAGGCGGATGGAGCGCCCGTCGGTGGGGTGCGCGTACCAGCGCAGCGACGACGCGCTGAAGTGCGCGCGGTGGCGGCGGCAGGCGGGGAGCACGAGGGCGAGCGCGAGGGCGAGGCGGAGGGGCGTCATGGCAGCGGCGCGGAGTGTAAGGGCTTCGAACCTGCGCACAGAAACCTTAAGGCCCATTTCGTGGCGAGCGGGGCCCCGCGCGACGCACCCTCGGCGCATGAGGAACCTTTCCCCCACCAGTCCCGTCGTTCATCCCACCCCCGTCCGCAAGGGCCTCCGCACCGGCGTCCGCGCCGGCGTCCGCGCCGGCCTCGCCTCGGACAACTACTGCCCGCGGCTCGCCCCGCCGGGGTTCATGACCACCATCCAGTACCCCTACTGAAGCTCTCCCCCGCAATGGCCCGCGCACGTCTCAACCGCGGGCCAGCGGGGTGTCCACTCGTCTCAATCTGACACGCTACCCACCGCATTTTCACCCCCGCCGTCCCATTCGTTGACAGTCGCACCCTCGGCACCCGCGGGGTCTCGTGTGGGCATGTGCGATGCACTCCGAAGGGGCGGAGAGGCTGGCGGATGCAAACGATTCTGGTCACGGGCGCGAGCAGCGGGTTCGGTCGGCTCATCACCCTCGAGCTCGCGCGGCGCGGGCATCAGGTGTTCGCCGGCGTGCGGGAGCCCGAGGGGCGCAACGCCGACGCGGCCCGCTCGCTGCGCGCGGCCTCGGCGAACGTGCGGGTGGTGGCGCTCGACGTGACCCGCGAGGAGGACGCCGCGGGGGCCGTCGAATCCGTGCTCGGAGCCACCGGGAGCCTGGACGTCCTGGTGAACAACGCGGGCGTCGCGTGCGCCGGACTCATCGAGACCTTCACCTCGGCCGAGGCCCAGCGCCTCTTCGACGTGAACGTCTTCGGCGTGCTCCGCATGGTGCGCGCGGCGCTCCCGTCGATGCGGGCGCGCGGGCGCGGCCTCCTCGTCCACGTGTCGAGCACGCTCGGGCGCGAGGTGCTCCCCTTCCTCGGGCTCTACACCGCGAGCAAGTTCGCGTTGGAGGGCCTCGCTGAGAGCCTCCGGTACGAGGTCGCGCCCCTGGGCATCGAGACGACCATCCTTCAGCCGGGCACCTTCCCCACCACGTCGATCCTGCAGCACCTCGTGGCGCCGGGTGACGCCACGCGCGCGGAGGGCTACGGCCCGGTCGCGCCGCTCCCCGCAGGCCTGTTCGCTGGCATCGAGGCGATGGTCCGCGACGGCCACGCCCCCGACCCGCAGCGCGTCGCCGACGCGGTGGCCGACGCGGTGGACGCCCCCGCGGGGAAGCGCCCGCCGCGCGTGGTGATCGACCCCAACGGGGGCGGCGGCGCAGCCCGCCTCAACGCCGCCAGCGCGGAGGTGCAGGAGCAGCTCCTCGCCCACCTCGGACTCGCCTGGCTCGACGGCCGCGTGGCGCGCTAGCAGACCGCTGCGATGACGCTCCCACCCGACGACGACAGCGCTGCGGAACGCGCCGCCCTCCACGCCCGCGTCACCGCCCTGGAGGCTGAGGTGCAGGCGCTGCGCGAGGAGGCGCGCCTCGCGCGGGCGGTGATCGCCGAGGCGCCCGTGGTGGTGTACGCGAAGTCGCGCGACCTGCGCTTCGTGCTCAGCAACCGTCGCCACGCCGACCTGATCGGCCTCCCGGAGGACGCCATCCTCCACCGCACCGACCGCGAGCTCTTCCACGACGACGCCGCGGCGATCGACGCGACCAGCGCGCGGGTGCTGGCCACCGGCGAGCCGGCGTCGATCGAGTTCGCGCTCACGCTCGAAGGGGCCCAGCGGTCGTTTCTGGAGACGATCTTCCGGCTCCACGACGAGCGGGGCGAGGTCGTCGGCGTCGGGGGCATCGCCGTCGACATCACCGAGCGGCGCGCAGCGGAGGCAGAGCGGCGGCTCCTCTCGCTCGCCGTCGCCCAGAGCTGCGAGGCCGTCGTGGTGACCGACCTCGCCGGGCGCATCGAGTTTGTCAACGAGGCCTTCATCGAGCGGACGGGCTACGCGCGCGAGGAGCTCATCGGGCAGAACCCCCGCATCCTCCAGTCGGGCCGCACGCCGCGGGACACCTACGCGTCCCTCTGGCAGAGCCTCGGGCGGGGCGAGACGTGGCGCGGGCAGTTTGTCAACCGCCGCAAGGACGGGCGCGAGTTCATCGAGCGAGACACCATCTCCCCGGTGCGTGAAGAAGACGGCCGCGTCACCCACTACATGGCCATCAAGCAGGACGTGACCGAGCTCGAGCGCCTCAACGCCGAGCTCGCGCGCTACCGCGCCCACCTCGAAGACCTGGTGCGGCAGCGCACCGACGAGATCAAGGCCGTCTTCCGCGCGCTGCCCGACCTCTATCTCCGCGTCGACCGCGGCGGCGTCGTGCTCGACTTTGTCTCGGGTGACGAGCGCGACCTCCTCGTGCCGCCGCAGGAGTTTCTCGGCCGCCCCCTCCACGACTTCCTCCCCCCGGAGCCCCACGCCCGCTTCCGCGATGCGCTCGCCCGGGTGTTCGCGGGGGAGGGCATGGCGACGATGGAGTACGACCTCACCGTCCACGACGGAGAGCACCGCTACGAGGCCCGCGTGCTCGCCCTCGGCGCCGACCAGGCGGTCGTGGTGGTGCGCGACATCACCGCGCGCCGCCGCGCCGAGCAGACCACCGCCGCGGCGCGCGACGCGGCCGAGGAGGCGTCCCGCGTCAAGACCGACTTCCTCGCGCGGATGAGCCACGAGATCCGCACGCCGATCGCCTCCGTGGTGGGCTACGCCGACCTGCTCCTCCACGGCGAGGGCGCGGTCCCCGAGACCGTCGAGCATGCCGGGAGCATCCGTCGCAACGCCGAGTACCTCCTCTCGCTGCTCGACGACATCCTCGACGTCTCGCGCATCGAGGCCGGCCGACTGACCTTCACCCGCGAAGCGGTCGACGTCGCGGCGATGCTCTCGGCGGTCGACTCCCTCCTCCGTCCCCTCGCCGTGGAGCGCGGCCTCCGTCTCAGCGTCGAGATCGGCCCCGGCACGCCCCGCCGCGTCACCGCCGATCCGCTGCGGCTCCAGCAGGTGCTGGTCAACCTCGGGAACAACGCGCTGAAGTTCACCGACCGGGGCAGCGTCACCCTCCGCGCATCCTTCGAAGCGACGGCGCCGACCCCCTGGCTCGTCGTCGCCGTGCGGGACACGGGCATTGGCATCGCCCGGGAGCAGCTCCCTCGGCTCTTCACGGCCTTCACGCAGGTGCACGGCCGCGGCGTGGCCCGAGGGCGCGGCACCGGCCTCGGCCTCGCCATCTCGGCGCGCCTCGCCGCGGGCCTCGGGGGCCGCCTCGACGTGGAGAGCGCCCTCGGCGTGGGGAGCACCTTCACCCTCCGCCTGCCCGTGACCGCGCTGGAGGCGGATGACCGCCCCGCCACATCGCGCGCGCCGTCCGCCGCCGAGCCCGCGTCGCTCCCTGCCTTCTCGACGCCGCGCCACATCCTCGTCGTCGACGACAACCCCGACCTCCACCGCCTCCTCGAGCTCATGCTCGAACGCCTCGGCGCGACGTCACGCATCGCGGTCAACGGCCAGGAGGCGCTCGATCAGGTCGCGGCGGCGGAGGCGGCGGGTGACCCCTTCGACGCCGTGCTCATGGACATGCAGATGCCCGTGCTCGATGGCTACGACGCCGTGCGGGCGCTCCGCGCGCGGGGGGCTCGGGTGCCGGTGATCGCGCTCACGGCCTTCGCCATGTCCGGCGACGCCGAGCGCTGCCTCGCCGCGGGGTGCGACGCGTACCTGCAGAAGCCGATCAATTTTGCCCGGCTGCGCGCGGCCCTGTCCGAGGTGCTGCAGCGCGCTGCTTGTCGAAGCGGGCCGAGCGCGTGATGATGGCGCGTGCCTTCACCGCTCCGCCTCGCCGTCGTCGTCGCGCTCGCCGCGTGCTCCACCGCAGCGCCCACCGCCTCTCCCCCCGACGTCTTCATCACACCCGACGCCACCGTCACACCCGACGTCACCGTCACACCCGACGCCACCGTCACACCCGACGTCACCGTCACCCCCGACGTCCGCAGCGACGCCGCCCCACCTCCCCCGCCGCCACCCACGGGCCGCTACTTCCCAGCGGGGGCTCCCTGGTACCAGGACATCTCCGCGGCACCGGTCGATCGCGAGTCGGCGGCGGTGATCCCGTGGCTCGACGCGCAGGGCTGGGGCCTCGGGCGCTTCCAGATCGATTTCTCCATCGAGGTGCTGGAGGCCGACGCGTCGACGCCGCTGCGCCCCTTCACGCGCACTGGCGACTTCTACTCGCCCGACTGCGACTTCGCGCCGATGCCCGTCCCCGCGGGCGGCGCGCTCGAAGGGGAGACGGGCTACGCGTGCCAGAGCGACGGCGACTGCCACCTGCTCGTCGTCCACCGCCCCACCATGCGCCTCTACGAGATGTGGCGCGCCAACATCACCGCCGCGGGCTTCGCGGGCGGCTGCCTCGCGGTCTGGGACATGGGCCGCGCCTATCCCCCGACGGGCCGCGGCGCGCAGTGCACCAGCGCCGACGCGGCCGGGCTCCCCATCGCGCCGCTGGTGTTCACCGCCGACGAGGTCGCGGCGGGCCGCGTCGACCACGCGGTTCGCTTCATCCTCCCCAACGCGCGCATCCGCTCGCGGGTGTACGTCGCCCCCGCGACCCACTCCACCAGCGCCACCAGCGGCCCGGCCACGGCTCCTCCCTACGGCGCGCGCCTCCGCCTGCGCGCCGACTACCCCCTCGCGTCGCTCCCCAACGAGGGGGCGCGCACGGTGGCCCGCGGGCTCCAGCGCTACGGGATGATCCTCGCCGACGGCGGCAACGTCGCCCTCACCGCGCGCAGCGACCGCTCGACCCGCGCCCGCTGGGACGGCCTCCTCGGCCCGCGCGACCTGCAGAACATCCGCCCGCGCGACTTCGTCATGGTCGACGGCGGCGAGCGCGTTCGCTACACGGGTGACTGCGTGCGCAACCCGTAGCTACGGCAGTACGGCGAGGGCCTCGCGGAGGCGCGTGTAGCGCGCGGCGACCCACGGCGGCGCGCCGGGCGGCGGCGCGCGCGTCGGGTCGCGGCGCAGGTCGGTGGGGGCGAACACCAGGCGCACCCGCTCGTGGCCGACGTCCACCGCGAGGACGAAGAGGTCTTCGATGCCCTCGTCGCCCATCGCGAGGCACCCCACGCTGCCGTCGGAGCCGTGGATCATGATGTCGCCGCCGAGCTGCGTGCGGCCGTCTTCACGGGCGCGGAGGCGGTCGTCGGGGGACGGGTAGTTCACGCGCATCGCGAGGTGGTAGAGGCTGTCGGGGTTGAGGCTCTCGATGCGGTACAGCCCCTCGGGAACCTGTCGATCGCCCTCCCGCAGCTTCGGCCCTGGTCCACCCGAGAGCGCGACGACCGGCAGGCGGCGTATGCGATGCCACGCCCCCGACGCGTCGCGCCCGTACACCACGAGCTCGGCGGCGTCCTTCAGCGCGACGAGCGTCAGCCCCTGCGGCGGATAGGTGAGCCCCGCCCGCGCGAACCACGGCGCCCACCGCGCGCGCGCCGCCGGCCCGTACTGCGCCATGCGTTGTGCGACCGTGTGTCGACCGCGGAGCCTGCGGTACACGCCCGCGGCGAGGCTGCGCGCGCGGGGCACCTTCCACACCGCCAGCGCGGCGAACACCGCGACGACGGCGAGCGCGAGCGCGATGCGGGAGCGGGTGGGCCTCACGCGCCCGGTCGTAGCGAGCCGCCGGGGCGTCAGGCAAATTTGGGGGGAAGGTTCAGCGAAGCGCGGGCGAGGCGACGAGCACGCCAGTCAGGACGTTGGGGCCGCGTCGCCGAGCAGCTCCGTCCACCGCCCGGTCGTCGCGAACACCACCCGGTGGGCGGCCCGGGTGACGGCCACGTAGAGCGCGCGCCGCCCCTCACCCCCCTCCGCGTACGCCGCCGTCGACGCGTCGGGGATCACCACGTGGTCGAACTCCAGACCCTTCACCTCGCGCACCGCGGTCACCTGCACGCCGGGTCCGAAGTGGAAGTCCCCCTCCAGCGCGAGCCGCGCGTCGACGCCGCGACGCAACCACCACGCGATGCGGCGCGCCGACTCCGCGGTGCGGGCGACGACGGCGATGCTGGCGCGGGGATCATCCACCACCAGCTCGCGGAGCCCGTCGATGAGGCGGGCAGCGAGGTGGCACTCGTTCGCGCAGGGGAGGAAGCCGATGGGACCCTCGTCGGTGAAGGGGGGCGCTGGGGACGCGGGGTCGAGCACGTGGCGCGCGAGGGCGGTCACCGTCGGGTGGCAGCGGTAGTTGGTGGCGAGCGTCACCTTCGTGTGGGAGGCCGCGCCGAGGTCGCGCATGGAGGTCTGCCAGTCGGTGAAGCACGCGGTGATGTCCACCTGCTGCCCCGCGTCGCCGGCCACCACCAGCGTTCCCCCCGGCGCCACCGCGCGCCCGAGGAGGCGCAGCTCGAGGGGAGCGAGCTCCTGGCTCTCGTCGAGCACCAGCGCATCGTAGCGCTTCGGCAGCGAGGCCCGCTCCCCGCGCTGCTTCGCCCGCAACCGATCGAGTTCGAAGAGGACCGCGTAGTCCTCGACGTCGACGGTCTTCACGTCGCCGTAGCGCGTCCCCGCGTCGATGGAGCGCCCGTCGGCGGTGGCGAGCCGCCCCCGGTCGACCCCCGCGCCGTAGCTGTCCTCCGTGGTCTCCATGAACTGGACCCGCGTGTGCTCCAGCACCTGCGTCACGTCGCGCGCCGACACCTCGTCGGAGCGCTGGCCCACGCGCTCCATCCACGCGCGGTCGCCGAAGAGGTGGTGGAGGTCGGCCCGGCCCGCGCGGCGCTTCGGGTCGGCGGGCGGCAGCGCGGCGAAGTCGGGGAGCACCTCGGCCAGCGCGCGGTGACGCTTCAGCCGGAGCACGCCGGGCAGCGCGTCCTCGCTCTCGCGCACGGGGATGTCGTGAAACGCGCGGCGCGCGAGCTTCGCGGCCCAGCGGTCGTACATCGCGACCTCGACGCCCTCCAGCCCGAGGCGTTCGAGCAGCGCCTCGGTGAGCCGTCGCAGCCCTTCGGTCGGCACGATCACGGCGGCGCTCCACGGGCGATCGCCGTGGCGCTGGCGCAGCGCGGCGAGGCGTCGGAGCGCGACGGTGGTCTTGCCCACGCCCGCCTCGCCGAGCACGAGGAGCGGAGCCCCCGCGGGCAGGTCGACGACGCGCTGCTGGTCGGCGTCGAGCGTGACCTCCACCGCGGACGGAGGCCGACGACGTCCGTCGGGCCGCGCGCGGAGGGGCGCCGCGCCGGTGTCGGGCGACGCGCTCCAGGTGCCGTCGGCGCCGCGGGAGAAGCGCGTTCCGGCGCGGGTGACGGCGACGAGCGCGCCCTGGTCGAGCGCGAGGAGCGAGCGGGCGATGACGACGCCCGTGATCACCTGCGCGCCGACGCGGAGCTCGTAGTCGCTGCCCTCGACGAAGGCGAAGAAGGCCTCGGCGAGCGGCGCCTGATCCCAGCGGAGGATGGTGACGGCGCCGCCGGTGTGGGTCTGCGGCCCGAGGAGGTAGTCGCGCGCGTCGCCGCGGGAGTCGACGCGGAGGTGCGCGAAGCAGGGGGCGACGGACTGCGGGAGCGCGGCGCGCGCGGCGTCCACGAGGCGGGCGACGTCGGCGACGTACGCGCGCTCCGCGGCGTCGAGGGGACGGGGGGGAGCCATGGCAGAAGAGATGCGGCGCGCGGGGCCGAAAGTCACCGGAGAAACGTCCGCGCGGGGTGTGATAGAGTCGTGGTCGCGGGCTGAAGGGGAGGAGAAGTTGCCTCCCGTCGGTGCCCCGTGCGAGACCGTTCGCGATGTCGCACTCGCCCTTCGACACCTTCTCCAAAGACCTGATGGTCACGCTCCTGGCACCCCACGGGAGCGCGCAGAGCGACCGGCGCATCCCCTCCGACCCGCAGTACGCCGACGTGTACTTCGTCCCCGCGGCGGGCGTCATCGCGGCCGCCCCCCACCACGGCTTCGTGCACCGCCTCGCGTCGGCGGGCCGAGCGATCTTCGAGATGGCGCACCAGCCGCCCGACCTCGCCGAGATGGCCTCGTGGCAGCGGAAGCAGCTCGCGCTCTGGCAGTCCGAGCAGAACGCCGCGCGGCGCGCAAAGAAGCCGTATCCCCCGCTGCCGCCCGTGCTGTGGGGGCTGTCGTCGGGACCGCCCGAGGCGGCGATGGCGAGCTACCGCATGACGCGGATGGACGACACCCTGTGGCCGAGCGGCTGCTACGACGCCGCGCCCGACGGGACCTTCCGACTGGTGGTGATCTCGCAGCTCCCACGCACCCGCGACACGTTGCTCGTCCGCACCCTCGGGCGGGGTGTCACCTTCGAGCAGGCCATGGAAGACCTCGAGGCGCTCCCGCCCGACGCGTCCGAGCACGCCGTGGTCGGACCCTTCCTTGCCAGCCTCTTCGTTCAATTGCAGAATGACGCCACCGACGAGGCCCACGCGATGATCAGCCAGTCCATGAAGATCTACGAGAAGCTCGTACGCGACATCCGCAAGGTGGAGCGCAAGGAGGGACGCAAAGAGGGGCGCGAGGAGGGCCTCCGTGACGCGATCGCTGAGGTCTGCGCAGCGCGCTCCCTCGCGCTCACCGAGGCGCAGCGGGCGACGCTCACCGCCGAGACCGACGCCACCGCCCTCCGCCGCTGGCTCACCCGCGCCGCCACCGCCGCGAGCGCCGCCGAGCTCTTCACCGACGCGGGCTGACGCCCCCCGCCTACGCCCGCAGCGCCGCCGCGTCGCGCTGCGCGTCCCGCACCAGCAGCCCGCCCGCGCACAGCAGCAGCCCGATCCCCCACGCCGCGACCGGCTCCGGCCAGCGCCCGAACACCGCCGCGTCGAGCCCCACCGCGAACACGATCTGCACCCACCCCGCGGCCCCCACGCGCGCGGCCTTGTCGAGCGCGTAGGCCCGCGTGATCGAGAGCTGCCCCGCGGTGGCGGTCGCCCCGATCGCGACGAGGCCCGCCACCTCGCGGGCGGTGAGCGTCGGCAGCGGCCCGTAGCGCGCCCGCCACAGCGCCGTCGCCGCCGTCAGCACCACGCTCGCCACCACCGAGAACTGCACCACCACGGCCTCCGGCGTCTCCCCCGACAGGCGCCGCAGCGACACCATCGCCACCGCGCTCATCCCGCTCGCCGCGAGGGCCGCGAGGCCCGCGAGCGCGCCCTCGTTGAGCGTCGGACGCTCCAGCAGCACGATGGCCACCGAGGCGAGCGCGAGCGCCGCCAGCGCCGCCCGCGACATCCGCTCGCGGAGCGTCACCCAGGCGAGGGCGGTGATCCACAGGGGGGTCGTGTTGAGCAGCGCCGTCGCGTCGGCGAGCGGCATGTGCGTGAGCGCATAGAACGTCAACAGCATGCTGGTGGAGCCCGCGAGGCTGCGGCGCAGCATGGTGGGGCGGTCGACGACGGTGAGCGACGCGCCGCGGAGGCGCGCGAACACCAGCGCCGCGCCGAGCCCGAAGAGCGCGCGGATGCACGCGATCATCGGCCACGGCAGGTGGCGGAGCCCGCGGGCCATGGCGTTCATCACCGCGAAGGAGAGGGCGCCGAAGGTGACGTAGGCGAGAGCGCGGAGGGGCCGGTCGGTCTCGCTCAGGGGGAGCCCCCGTCGAGCGAGGCCGCCACCTCCGGGTGGAGCAGCGCGGCCAGCCGCAGCGCCGCCTGCCCCAGCCGCGGCCCCTGGCGGAGCAGCATCGGATCGGCCGCGCGAATGACGCGCCCGTCGCGCACGGCGGGGACGGTGGTGAGCCGCGCGAGGGAGGTGGCGAGGGGGGCCGCCTCGCCGTCGTGCCAGGTCATGTCGAGGATGACGTCGGGGGCGAGCACAAGGAGCTGTTCGAGCGAGAGGCTCGGGTAGCGCCCGCCGGCCCGTACGACGTTGTCACCGCCCGCCAGCGTGAGGAGCTCGTCGACCCAGGATCCAGGGCCCGCGGTGACGAGCGGCCGCTCGCTGAACACCGCCAGCACGCGAGGGCGCGGGCGCGACGCGACGGCCGCCCGGGTGCGGTTGAGGTCGCGCTCGATGGACGCGCGCAGGGTCGCCGCGGCCTCGCGCCGCCCCGAGAGGGCCGCGTAGCCGTCGATGGAGGCGAGCACCTCGGCGATGGACTCCGCCCGCGGGAAGAAGACGCGCACCCCCGCGGCCTGGAGCCGCTCGAGCACGGCGACGTCGATGGGCCCCTGCACGCCCGCCACCGCGTCGGGCCGCAGCGCCATGATGGCCTCGAACGACGGGTTGACCATCGCCCCCACGCGCGGGAGCCGCGTCGCCTCCGGGGGCCAGTCGTCGTAGCTCGACACGCCCACCACCCGCGGCCCCGCCCCGAGCGCGAAGAGCATCTCCGTGGCGCTGGGGACGAGCGAGATGATCCGTCGCGCGGGGACGGCCGAGGGGTCGAGCGAGCTCATCGCGGCGCGACCGACCGGACGACGCGGCGCGCGCGAACGGCACCCCGCAGCACCCAGGGCGAGGCCGGCAGCGAGGGCGACGCGGAGCGGGAGGGAGGGTTCCATCGGCGGAGGCGTTGGTAGTGCCAGAGGACGCCGCGCACAAGGGCGCCGTGGTAGAGAGGGGGCCGCGGTGACCCTGCGACTGACGCCCGACGAGATCGCGACGCGCCTCCACCGGACGCCCCGGCGCGCGTCGATGCTGCGCGGACGCCCCGCGGCGGTGCTCGTCCCGCTCTTCGATCGCGACGGCGAGACGGGCGTGATGCTCACCCAGCGCGCGTCGTCGCTCCGCAAGCACGCGGGGCAGTATGCGTTTCCCGGCGGGCGGCGCGACGAGGGCGACCGCGACGCCACCGCCACCGCCCTCCGCGAGGCCGAGGAGGAGGTGGGCCTCGCGCCGGGCGACGTGCGGGTGCTCGGGGCGCTCGACGACTACATCACCAGCTCGGGCTACGTGGTGACGCCGGTGGTGGGCTTCGTCCCGCACCCGTACGCGTACCGCCCGAGCGCCGACGAGGTGGCGCGGGTGGTGGAGCTCCCGCTGGAGGCGTTTGTCACGCCGCAGCGGGCGCGCACGCTGGCGTTCGAGGGGTTTCGGCGAATCGTGATGGCCTTCGACGTCGAGGGCCATTTTGTGTGGGGGGCGACGGCCTCGATGCTCCGCGACCTCGCGCGACGGCTGCGCGAGGCGTAGCGGTCACGGGCAGGTGCTGGCGGGGATCATCCGGCTCACCGCGGGGAGGGCGCGGAGGTACTGCGCGATCATGCGGGCCGTCTCCACGCTCATGTTGGCCGGGGCACCGCCGTAGCGGGGCATCGTGCGGCAGAGCGTGCGACCGGTCTCGTCCTGGCCCTCACGAATCGCACGGATGATCTGATCCTCCGTCCACGCCCCGAGGCCCGTCATCATGTCGGGGGTGAGGTTGGAGCCGTAGGCCATCGTCATCGGGCGCGGCGTCGTCTGACCCGTGAGCACGCCGTCGGCCATGTTGGTCGACTGGTGGCAGTTGCGGCAGCCGAACATCATCACGAGGGCCGCGCCGGGCATCGGCGCGGAGGCGTCACCCGCAGGCGCATCAGCCGCAGGCGCATCGGCCGCAGGCGCATCGGCCGCAGGCGCATCGGCCGCCGCGTCGGTACCACCGGTGGGAGCCGGATCGCTGCATCCGAACACGGTCATCGAAAGAGCCATCGCGGCGACGAAACGAACGTTCATGGGGTCTCCTGAAGGGCGGTGAGTGGGGGTGGAGTCTTGTCCACACCGCACGTGGTGCGGAGGAGAACCAGTCGCGCCGCACCGTGTCAACCTTCCTGTGGTTGCCCCCGCGCAACCAATTCCGCTCGAAATGGAACCTCCAGGCACCGCACCGGATTCTTGGCAGCGGCGGGGTTGTGGTAGATGCCAACGCCCCGATGGCCAGCGAAGACACGTCGAAGCGCACCGGCCCTGCCGGCCCGAAGAAGAAGATCGAGGTGATGGACCCGCCGTCCCCCCTCGTGAAGTATCTCCCCTACGCAGCCGTGGCCCTCGTGGTCGTGAGCCTCGTCGGGGTGATCGCGCGAGTCCCTGCATACGCCACCCTCGCGGCCATCGCGCTGCTCTCGGGCGGCGCCATGGGGCTCGGGTACCTCGCCTGGCAGGACACCCACGCCTTCCCGCCCGAAGACGACGGCTTCCGTAAGGTCGTGGGGGCGGCCACGGTGGCCGTGGTCGTGGCCCTCCTCGGCACCGTGTACCTCACGCTCCACCCGCCAGCCCCCGCTGGGTCGGTGACCCTCCAGCGGGCTGGGGACTCGGCCGCCATCACGGTCGGCGGCGGGGGCAACAACCTCGTGGCCCGCGTGGAGGGCAACTTCGCCCCCGACGTGGGCGCCTCCGCGCAGGCCTCCTACGTGGTGGTGCTGGCGCGCGGCAGCGACACCGAAGACCTCGAAGGCATCTTCGAACGCAGCGCCAGCGAGAACCCCGTCGCCAACGGCAACACCACCGCCGCGATGACGGGCGAGGTCACCGCGCGCCGCCATCGCCTGACGAAGCTCCACGGCCCCGGTCGCTACACCGTCACCCTCGACCGCACGCACGAGAACCTCCGCCCCCCCATGCGCGTGTCGATCCACGCCGAGGTGCTCCCGCCGTGGATGATCCTCCTGGCCTTCGCCGTCCTCGCGGTGCTGGTGCTGGTGGTCGACGCGGGCATCGCGCGGCGCAACATCGAGCCCACCTACGCGCCGGCGCTCCTCTTCGCGATGGTGATGGCGCTCTACCTCCACCGCTTTCACGCCGGCTCCAACATCAGCGAAGGGCTGCTCGCCTCCTTCCTCGTGGGGCTGCTCGGCGGCGGCCTGGGCGGCGAGGTGCTCGCGCGCATCACCCGCAAGGCCCTCGGCTGACGCGGCTTGACACCCACGGCCCGCGTGCCGTGTGATCGTCACCATGTCCCACGCCCCGTTCGCTCCCTGCCCGTCGTGCGCGCGTCACGTTCGCGTCGACGCCGCCGCGTGCCCCTTCTGCGCGACCCACCTCGCCGACACCACGTTCGACCCGGTGCCTGACCAGGGCGGTCGGCGCCTGGGCCGCGCGGCGCTCTTCGCCTTCGCCACCACCGTCGCCGCCGCCGGCTGCCCCTCGCCGCAGCGCCCCGACACGGGGACCAACAACAACATCGTGCAGCCCTACGGCGCCCCGCCGACCCCGCCGCGCCCCAACGACGCGGGCACCGTCGCCGCGCCGCCCGACCCGGGCCTCGTCGTCGCGATCTACGGCGCGCCGATGCCCCCGCCCGACGCCGCCACGCCCGACGCCACGGCGCCGACGCCCGACGCCACGGCGCCCGACGCGCCCGCGCCGGATGCGTCGCGTCCCGACGCGCGCCCGCCGCGTCCGCCGCGCCCGGGTCCTCCGATGGTTCGCTACGGGGCCCCGCCGCCGCCCGACGCGAGCGACGCGGCGTGATGCCGGAGGTGCTCGTCGACGAAGCTCGCCACGAAGAAGTACCCGTGGTCGTAGCCGTCGCGCATGCGCAGTGAGAGCGGCTGCCCGGCGGCCTCACACGCCGCCTGGAGCGCTTCGGGCTGAAGCCGTTCGAGGAAGTTGTCGGCCGTCCCCTGGTCGACCAGGATCGTCCCCGGAAAGCGCCGCGTCTTCAGCAGCTCGACGGCGTCGTGGGCGGCCCACGCGGCCGGGTCGTCGCCGAGGTAGCGCGGGAGGCACTTCTTCCCCCAGTCGATGCGCGACAGCGAGGCGATGGGGGAGAAGGCCGAGAGCGAACGGTAGCGCTCGGGGTGCTTCAGCGCGAGCGTGAGGGCGCCGTGGCCGCCCATCGAGTGCCCCATCAGCCCGCGCGCGTCGGAGCGCACGGGGAAGCGCGCCTCGACCACCGCGGGCAGCTCGCGCGTCACCCACGTCGCCATCTGGTACGCGCCCGACCACGGCGCCTCGGTGGCGTCGAGGTAGTAGCCCGCGCCGAGACCAAAATCCCACGACGCGTCGTCGCCCGCGAGGCGCGTCGCCCGCGGCGAGGTGTCGGTGGAGACGAGGGCGAGGCCGAGCTCCGCGGCCAGACGCTGCGCCCCCGCCTTGATGACGAAGTTCTCCTCCGTGGAGGTGAGGCCCGGGAGAAAGTACACGACGGGCACGCGCTCGCCGTCGAGGGCCGCGGGCGGGAGAAACACCGCGAAGCGCATCGCAGCCCCGCACGCCTCGCTCGGGTGCTCGTAGAAGCCCTGGCGGCCGCCGAAGCAACGGTACTCGGCGCGCGTGCCCACCGCGCTCACGAGAACTCCACCACCGTCCGAATCGACTCGCCCGAGTGCATGAGGTCGAAGGCCTCGTTGATGCGCTCGAGCGGGAGCTTGTGGGTGATGAGGCTGTCGATGTCGATCTTGCCCTCCATGTACCAGTCGACGATCTTCGGCACGTCGGTGCGGCCGCGGGCGCCGCCGAAGGCCGTCCCCTTCCACACGCGCCCGGTGACGAGCTGGAAGGGCCGCGTGGCGATCTCCTGGCCCGCGCCCGCGACGCCGATGATGATGCTCTCGCCCCAGCCGCGGTGGCAGCACTCCAGCGCCTGGCGCATGAGCTTCGTGTTGCCGACGCACTCGAAGCTGTAGTCCGCGCCGCCCCCGGTGAGCTCGACGAGGTGCCCCACGAGGTCGCCCGTAAGTTCGCTCGGGTTGACGAAGTGGGTGAGCCCGAACTTCCGCGCCAGCGCCTCGCGCCGCGGGTTGAGGTCGACGCCCACGATCTTGTCGGCGCCCGCGATGCGCGCGGCCTGCACGACGTTGAGCCCGATGCCGCCGAGCCCGAAGATCACCACGTTGGCCCCCGGCTCGACGCCCGCGGTGAAGAACACCGCCCCGACGCCCGTGGTGACGCCGCAGCCGATGTAGCAGATCTTGTCGAAGGGCGCGTCGGGCCGCACCTTCGCGAGCGCGATCTCGGGGAGCACCGTGTGCTGCGCGAAGGTGGAGCAGCCCATGTAGTGGTGCACGGGCCGCCCCTTGATGGAGAAGCGGCTGGTGCCGTCGGGCATGAGGCCCTTGCCCTGCGTCGCGCGGATGGCCGTGCAGAGGTTGCTCTTGCGCGAGAGGCACGTCTTGCAGGCGCGGCACTCGGGCGTGTAGAGCGGGATGACGTGGTCGCCCGGGCGGAGCGAGGTGACGCCGGCGCCGACCTCCAGCACGACGCCCGCCCCCTCGTGGCCGAAGATCACGGGGAAGAGCCCCTCGGGGTCAGCCCCCGAGCGGGTGAACTCGTCGGTGTGGCAGACGCCCGTGGCCTTCATCTCCACGAGCACCTCCCCCGCCTTCGGCCCCTCCAGATCGACCTCCTCGATGACGAGGGGGTTGTTGACTTCCCATGCGACCGCGGCGCGCGTTTTCATCGACGAACCTCCTGCAGCACCCCCGGCAGGAATCGGACCTGCGACCTTCGGCTTAGGAAGCCGCCGCTCTATCCACTGAGCTACGGGGGCGTCGGTGCGGTCGCCCGCAACGCGGCGCTTTCGATGACACGCCCGCGGGTTTGCTGTCAATCGCCGCCGCGCCCCCGAGCGCCCTCCGCCAAGGCGCGCCCGGGTCGCTCCCTGTGGTCCTCCATCTTCCGTTGTGATTCCGGGGAAACTGGGTTAGTCGTCCGTCCGCGGCGCGCCACGCGAGACGGGCGCTGCTGCGCGGGAGCATCGAAGACAGCCATGAGCCTCACGAAGCGTTCACTCCTCCTGGCGGCCGCGGGTGCGGCCCTCACCCTGGCGCCCACCACCGCGTCGGCGCAGGACTACTCCCGCTGGGTGTTCCGCGCCGAGATCGGCGCCGGCACGATGCTCCACGACTTCGTGAGTCCCTCGGACACGATCAGCACGAGCTCCCTCACGGGCGAGCTCTCGGCCCGCGTGGCCTACCGCATCGTCGGCCCCCTCGGCCTCCAGCTCGGCGCGGGCATCGGCCGCTTCTTCCAGCCCGGCGACCGCGACGACGTGCCGATGGTCTTCGGCCTCGGCGGCATCCGCATCGACCCCGAAGTGGGCCGCGTGGGGCGCTTCTGGGTCGACGGCAACGTCGGCGCCTTCGCGGTCGGCCCGGTCAACCGCCTCGGCATCGACGCGGGCCTCGGCTTCGAGTTCCGGCTCTCCGACACCTTCGCGATCGGCCCCTACGCCCGCTACGGCCGCGTGTTCGACGGTCGCTACACGGCGCCCACCAACGCGATGACGGGCGCCATGATGGGCGCCTCGGCCTCCCCCTCGGGCGGTGACATCGACTGGTGGGTCGCGGGCATCAACCTCGCCATCTACTCGCTCAACGACGCGCCCCCGCCGCCGCCGCCGCCGCCGCCCCCGGCCGACGGCGACAACGACGGCGTCACCGACCCCAACGACCAGTGCGCCACCGTGCCCGCGGGCGATCACCCCGACCCGGCGCGCGCGGGCTGCCCCCTCCCCGACGACGATCACGACGGCGTCTACGGCGCCGACGACCTCTGCCCTGACGCCGCGCCCGGCGAGCACCCCGACCCGGCGCGCGCGGGCTGCCCGGCCAGCGACGACGATCACGACGGCGTGTACGGCGCCGACGACCTCTGCCCGACGGACGCCGCGGGCGAGCACCCCAACCCCGAGCGCGCGGGCTGCCCCGACGCTGACGGCGACAGCGATGGTGTGTTCGATCACGGCGACCAGTGCCCCGCCGAAGCCACCGGGCTCCACCCCGACCCGGCGCGCGCGGGCTGCCCGGCCCCCGACCGCGACCACGACAGCATCCCCGACGCCACGGACGCGTGCCCCGACCGCCCGGGCGCCCCGAGCTCCACCCCCGCCCGCAACGGCTGCCCGGGTCTGCTCGTGATCGAGAACGGCAACATGCGCATCCTGCGCCCGGTGTTCTTCGCGCCCAACCGCGACGCGATCCTCCCGGCGAGCTTCCCGGTGCTCAACGCCGTCGCCGACGCGCTCCGCACGACGACGGAGATCCGTCGCGTGTCCATCGAGGGTCACACCGACGACGTGGGCGCCGACGACGCCAACCTCGCCCTCTCGCAGCGCCGCGCCGCCGCGGTGGTCCGCTGGCTCACCACCACGGGCCGCATCGAGGCCGGTCGCCTCGGCTCCGAAGGCTTCGGCGAGACGCGCCCCCTCCAGCCCATCGCCGGCCTCACGGGCGCCCGCCTCACCACGGCGCGCGGGCAAAACCGCCGCGTCGAGTTCCGCATCACCGAGATCGCTCACTGACCCGCTGCCGAGCGTGAACGTCGCCCCCACGGCGGCGCATCCCACCCGCTCGGTGCAAGCACAACCCTCCCCGACAGGCGACGCGATGGTTCCTACGCAGGTGAAGACGCTCGTGAAGGAGAGCTTCCTGTACCCCTGGGTGCAGGCTGGCAGAGAGTGGGTCCACTCGCGGCGCGAGCTCGCGGACTGGGTCCACGAGGGCTGCGAAGGCGCGGCGCCCCACCAGGTGAAGCAGGGCCTCGTGCGCTCGTACGCGCGCAAGCACAACTGCCGCGTGCTGGTCGAGACGGGCACCTACCTCGGCGGCATGGTGTACGCGATGCGGCACGACTTCGACCGCATCTTCACCATCGAGGTCGACGACACGCTCGCCCGCATGGCCCGCCGTCGCTTCGCGGGGCGGGTGAACATCCACGTGCTCCAGGGCGACAGCGCGACGGTGATCGCCGACGTGCTCCGCGACCTGCGCGAGCCGGCCCTCTTCTGGCTCGACGGGCACTACTCCGGCGGCTTCACGGGGATGGGCGCCAAGGAGACCCCCATCGTGGAGGAGGTCGAGGCGATCTTCGCCCACGAGCAGAAGGGCCACGTGCTGCTCATCGACGACGCGCGGTGCTTCGGCACGCTCCCCGACTACCCCACGCTGGAGGCCTTCCGCGAGAAGGTCGCCGCCGAGCGCCCCGACCTCGCGTGGGAGCTCGCCCACGACATCATCCGCCTCACGTCCCGCTGAACGGCGTCAGCGCCGGTCCATCCGCGCCAGGATCGTCAGGTACGCGTCGGTGATCCCCGTCACCACGGCGACCGACGACGCGTGCTGCTCGGCGTCGCCCAGGTAGCGGTCGGGGTGGTACTGCCGCAGGAGCGAGCGCCACGCGCGCTGCACCTCCTGCCGCGACGCCCCCACCGGGAGCTCCAGGCGCGCGTAGCACTTCGCGACGGTGGTCTCGCGCATCCGATCGCGGCGGGCCTGCGCGACGGCCGTGAGCTCATCATCGGCGGCGTTGCGCCCGTTGGCGGGGCGACCGCGCGCGCGGCGGCGGCGCTCGAGCTCGACGCGGAGTTGCTCGTCGCTCCACCCGCGGAGGTTGAGCCGGTCGTGGAGCGACGCGCCCGGGGCCGCCGCGGGGGCGCGCGGGTCGAGGGCCGAGCGGACGCCTTCGGTGAGCCGGTCGAGCAGGCCCATCGCGTCAGCCCGCGTTGCGCCGCGCGAGCATGCGCTCGATCACCGCGGCGGAGTCAGGGGAGAGCTCGGAGAAGACCACGCCCACGCCGGGCGGGTCGTT
>JBILLV010000503.1:0-5105 GCA_044375895.1 Polyangiales bacterium
TGCACATGTCCATGTCGTCGCACGCGTACGGCGCGCTCCGCACGCAGCGCAGGCGCGCCGGGTCGCAGCTCCAGGTGCCGGTGCAGGGGTCGCCCTGGAGGCGCTCGCAGGTGCGGTCGCCGAGCTCACAGGGGAGGTCGCGCACGCAGCCCCCCGTGGCCACCGTGCGGTCGCAGAACTGCCCCGTCGGACAGCGCATGTCGTCGGCCTCGTGCACGCAGCGCCCCATCGCGGCGTCGCAGCGGTCGTTGGTGCACATGATCCCGTCGTCGCAGCTCGCCGCGCCGCCGACCACCACGCAGCGACCGAGGCGACAGAGCTGCGCGTTGGTGCAGAGGTCGGCGGCGGTGCAGTCGTCGTTGCTCTGGCACATGCGGCCCGGCGCGTCGGCGGCGTCGGCGGGCGCGGTGTCGCCCGTCGCGTCGACGCCCGTCTCCTTCATCGACGCGTCGCCGGCGTCGAGGGTGACGTCCGTCGAGGGGACGTCCGGAGGGAGGCCCGGCGGCGGCTCGCCGCCCGCACAGGCGGACAGCGCGAACATTCCAAGCATCAGGGGTGCGCGGCGCATGGGGATGTCTCCTTCGCTCCACGACCCGCCGCGCGGCGCTCGTCCGCGACGCCGGGAGTGGAAATCCTCGTCCATGGACGAACATATCGCAGGACCGAGCCGCCGCGGCAACCGATCCGGGGCGCCGATGATTTCTTGCGCGCTGCGTCATCGGTGGATGGTGTACGTAATCGCTCATGACGACGATGCGCGAGACGATCGAACAGCGCCTGAGCGCGGCGCTTTCTCCTGAGTCCCTGGCGGTGGAAGACGACTCTCGCCTGCACGCCGAGCACGGCGTCTCGGGCGGCCATTTCCGCGTGCGGGTGGTCTCCGAGGCCTTTCGTGGGAAGGGCCTCGTCGAGCGCCACCGGATGGTCTACGGGCTGCTGGTGGAGGAGATGAAGGGGGCGATCCACGCGCTCGCCCTCACCACGCTGGCGCCGGGCGAGCGGGGATAGGGGCGGGTCACATCGGCGCGATGCCGCTGTTGGCCGAGGGGACGACGATGAAGACGGGCCGCGTGTCGACCACGGTGCCGCCGCGGCCGATGACGTCGATGGTCGCGCGGAAGAGCTTCGCGGTGGCCGCGCCGGGCTGGAAGTCGTTGTAGAAGTCGACGGTGAAGGTCACGCGGGTGGCCGGGTCGACGTTGAAGAAGGTGCTCATGTCGCGGCGGTCGTAGCCCTCGGGGGCCTCGGGCTCGCCGCGCGTGGTCACGATCGACTTGAGGAAGTCGGCGGTGGTGTGGCCCATCGCGAGGCCCTCGGCGGTGCTGTCGGCCGAGATGCGGGTGGTGATGTTCTGCCGCGCGCGCCCGGCGATCTCCGCGATGGCGTTGACGATGTTCATCGAGACGCCGGCGATGCCGCCCGACGACGACGAGAAGGCGATGGGCATCCCCATGCCGTTGAGCGTCATCGTGCGCATGGCGACGATGGTGGAGTTCATGAACGTGGAGTTGCCGCCCACGTCGAGGCCGATGAAGAAGGCCCCGCGGCGGTTGAAGGCCTCCACCAGCTCGTTGCAGTTGTGCCCGGGGTTGGGCGTGCCCGCGGTGACGGGCGAGCCCGCCGCGCAGCCGTCGTACCAGGGCGCGTCGGAGGTGAGCACCACGATGGGGATGCGCCCCTCGCGGAAGCAGCCCCAGCCGTAGATGCCGACGGGGTTGTCGGGGTCGGCGCCGCAGTCGCGCTCGGGGATCATGCGCGGGGCCCAGCCGTTGCCGCGCGGGTCGAGGGCGTTGCGCACCGTGCGGAGCGCCGCGGGGTCGTTCTCGTGGCCGCGGTTGCCCGTGCCGGCGATGATCTCGTAGGCGGCCTCGGTGGAGTTCTCGGGGCCGTCGCCGCCCGCGAAGCCCGGCGCGTCCATGTCGATGGTGCGCATGTTGTTGAAGGCCGTCTGCGCCGCCATCACGTTGTTGGTGAGCGCCTGACGGACCCAGAGGTTGTAGTCGCCGGGCATGCCGGGGTAGCCCTGCGGCGGCACGGGCATCGAGTCGAAGCTCCCGACGCCCACGCGGATGTCGGGGATGGCCATCTGGATGGCCGGCACGATCATCGAGCTGAAGTTGGTGCGGATGTTCGCGATCGTCCCCGACATGCTCCCCGAGTTGTCGACGAGGAAGAACACGTCGGCCTGGCGGATGCGCGTGGAGAAGGTGAACTCGCGGGTCTCGTGCATCCCCGGCATGTCCGCGGGGTGGTACGGGAGCACCACGTAGAGGCTGTTGGCGGGCGGCCGCGAGATCGGGTCGCGGCCGTCGGACATCGCCGCGGCCTCGATGAGGTCGGTGGCGCCGTCGCCGTCGGTGTCGGCCGCGCAGGGGTTGGTGCGCGCCAGGAGCTCCTCGCCGTCGGTGAGGCCGTCGTTGTCGGCGTCGAGGTCGCGGAAGTTGGCGATGGTGTCGTCGTCGCAGTTGTCGCCCGGGTCGCGGCAGCCGGGGGTCGGGCGGGACATCTGCGCGAAGCCGGGGTAGCTGCGACGGGCCTCGTTCTGATCGAAGTAGCCGTCGTCGTCGGAGTCGGTGTCGCGGTAGTCGGGCGTCCCGTCCCGGTCGGTGTCGCGGTTCTCGTCGCGGCCCTCGATGGCGTCGGAGATGCCGTCACGGTCGAAGTCCATGCAGGCGGGGGGCACGTCGACCGGGGCGTCGGCGGTCACGTCCGGACGCACGACGTCCGAAGTGCCCGCGTCCCCTTGCGGGTCGGTGAACATCGGGGCCGGCGTCGAGGTGCACCCGAGCAGAAGCGCGAGCGGGAGCCACGGGAGCGTACGGGGCGGGGAGCGCATGGAGCGATGAAACGTCCGTGCGGGGGTAGGAGTCAAGGGCGCTGATTCCGTTACCACGCGCAAGAAAGGGGACGCGCGCGAGGGGTTGCGATACGATCACCCGTTGCGCTGAACGAAGGCTTTATGGCCAACGAAGACGAAAGACTAGCCCCAGGGTCGGTGTTCGCAGGATTCGAGGTGATCTCCGTCCTCGGGGAGGGAGGCTTCGGCGCGGTGTATCGGGCCGTCCACCTCGATTCCGGCCGGGAGGTGGCCCTCAAGGTGCTGCGCACCGAGGTGGCGTCCAACCCGGAGGTGGTGACCCGCTTCCTCCGCGAGGCACACGCCGTGGCGGGGCTCCAGCACCCCAACATCGTGGAGGCCGTCGACATGGGCCACTGCGACGGGCACCCCTACCTCGCGATGGAGCTCCTGGTGGGCGAGCCCCTCACCGCGCTGATGCTCCGCGAGGGGGCGCTGCCGCTGGCCCGGGCGCTCGACATCCTCATCCCGGTGATGTCGGCCGTGCGGAGCGTGCACGACCGCGGCATCGTCCACCGCGACCTCAAGCCCGACAACATCTTCATCGTCTACACCGCGGGCTACGCCGTGCACCCCAAGGTGCTCGACTTCGGCTTCGTGAAGTTTGACGACTCGCGGACGCGCATCACGCGCAACGACACCACCATCGGGACGCCCAACTTCATGGCCCCCGAGCAGCTCCACTCGCCGCAGGGGGTCGACGCCCGGGCCGACCAGTGGGCCCTCGGGGTGCTGCTCTATTTCCTCCTCAGCAACAGCAAGCCCTTCGCCGCCGACACGCTCGTCGGCACGCTGAAGAACGTGCTGCACGAGGAGCCCGCACCGCTCCAGTCGATTCGCCCCGACCTGCCCGCCGACGTGGTGATGGCGGTGCACCGCGCGCTCTCGAAGATCGCCGATGATCGCTTCCCGTCGGTGCACGCGCTGGCCGCCGCGCTGATGCCCTTCACCAGCGACGACACCGCGCTCATCTACACGTCGGAGTTCTGCGGCGAGGCGATCTGGGACGACGTCAACGAGCGGACGGGCATGCAGCTCGTGGTCGGTGACGACCCGTACAACGACCTGACGGGCGAGCAGCACTTCGAGCCCGAGCCCACCCACGAGCAGCCGCACCCCTACGCGCAGATCCCGGTCGCCGCGCCCGAGTCGCCGTACACCCTCGGCCCGCAGGCGCCGCACTCGCTTCAGCCCGTCGTGCACGGCCCCACCTTCAGCGAGCCGCCGCCGCCGCCCCGCTCCGGGGGGTGGGTGCCGATCGCGCTCGCGGCCCTGGTGGCGATCGGGCTCGTCGCGGGGGCGCTCACCTTCGTGCAGCAGTCGGAGGAGGCGCACGTCGCGACCTCCCCCGTGCCCGCGGCGACGCCCGACGCGGCCACCGACGCGCCCGACGCCTCACAGCGCCCGCAGCCATAGCGTCATCGCGACGGCGACCGCGGTGAGCGCGAGCCACGCGGGGCCGAGCGCCAACGCCAGCACGACCCCAGCGACCGCGAGCGTCGCGAGGAGCGCGCGCTGGGAGAGAGGCGCCCACCCGCGGGACTCGGTGAGGCCGCCGACGTTGGCGAAGGCCCACACCGCGACCGCCGCGAGGAGCGCGCGGGCGCCGCGGGAGACGTGCGGCGATGGGCTCACCGCGACGAGCGAAGGAATCTGCGCGAGGGCGAAGCTCGCGAGGGCGTAGAGGCGCACCGCGCGGGGCGTCGGGACGTCGTAAGGGGTGGCGCCGACGCGGGTCGCGGCGGCCGCGTGGGGGTCTTCGAAGCGCGCGCCGGGCGACTGCCAGCCGGGGCTGCGGACGAGCACCTGGAGCTTGTTCCAGGGGCCGTCGGCGGCGCGGAAGCGGGCGAGGAGCTTCACGCCGTACTGGAGGTGCGCCCACACGGGGTTGAAGCTGTGCAGGGGCTCGATGGTGCCGTAGGTGGGGGCCTGCGCCTCGGGCTCGAAGGTGCCGAAGAGGCGGTCCCAGACGATGAAGACGCCGGCGTAGTTTTTGTCGAGGTAGCGCGGGTCGACGCCGTGGTGGACGCGGTGGTGCGACGGGGTGTTGAGCACCCACTCCAGCGGGCCGAGGCGGTCGATGAGGCGCGTGTGGATCCAGAACTGGTAGACGATCACCACCCCGTAGGCCGACAGGAACACCGTCGGCGACACCCCCGCGAGCGCCACCGGGAGCTGGAACCACAGGGAGAACAGGGGTTGCCACGCGTCCTGCCGCAGCGCGACGGAGAGGTTGTACTCCTCGCTC